>CAIRUC010000050.1 GCA_903881665.1 uncultured Bacteroidota bacterium
AGTTACAGATAATAATGGATGTACAGCAACTACATCAGCATTAATTAATGCAGCGCCTGCTCAGTTAGTATTAACAGCAACAGCAACGCAGCCTACATGTTTTGGAACAAAAGGTTCTGTAGCTTTAAGCGCTACTGGAGGAACAAGTCCTTATAACTATAGTGGCGATGTAACTATAAATTTATCAGCAGGAACATATAATTATTTGGTTACGGATAATAACGGATGTACTGCAAGTTCATCTGTAACAATTAATGCAGCGCCTGCTCAGTTAGTATTAACAGCAACTGCAACACAGCCTACATGTTTTGGAACAAAAGGTTCAGTAGTATTAAACGCTACTGGAGGAACGAGTCCTTATAATTATAGTGGTGATGCTGTCATAAATTTATCAGCAGGATCTTATAGTTATCTTGTAACAGATAATAAAGGATGTACAGCATCATCATCAGCAAATATTAATTCAGCGCCTACTCAGGTAGTATTAACAGCAACTTCAACACAGCCTACATGCTTTGGAACAAAAGGTTCAGTAGCATTAAGTGCCGCAGGAGGAACCATTCCATATATTTATGGTGGTAGTGCAGTTGCTAATTTATCAGCTGGCACCTATAACTACATAGTTACAGATAATAAAGGATGTACAGCAACTACATCAGCATTAATTAATGCAGCGCCTGCTCAGTTAGTATTAACAGCAACAGCAACGCAGCCTACATGTTTTGGAACAAAAGGTTCTGTAGCATTAAGTGCCGCAGGAGGAACCAGTCCATATATTTATGGTGGTAGTGCAGTTGCTAATTTATCAGCTGGCAGCTATAACTACACAGTTACAGATAATAAAGGATGTACAGCATCTACATCAGCATCCATTAATGCGGCACCGACATTGTTGTTAGCCTCAGCTAGCGTAACTGCGCCAACATGTATTACTAATCAGGGGGCAGTGGTGGTTTCTGCAACAGGAGGAACTTCTCCTTATATTGGAACGGGTTCTTATTTGGTGAATGCTTCTGCAGCGTATTCATTTACTGTAACGGATAATAAAGGTTGTACATCAACAGCTACAGGTATAATGCCTTCCACAGTGCCTGTTTCAGTAAGTGCGGGTTCTAATGTGACTACATGTTCTGGTTCAATTGTAACTTTAACCGCTACTGGAAATGCAGCAACATATGTATGGAATCCAGGGAACAAAGCTGGTGCTTCTGTTACATTCACACCTACAGCTACAACAACATATACCGTATTGGCAACAAGCGCTACAGGTTGTACTGCTACTTCTTCAGTTACAGTAACGGTATCAAATATCGCTTCAGCTCCTGGAGTAATTAGTGGTCCAACAACTGGTGTTTGTAGTAAGAATGGATTGATATACTCAATCGCTCCAGTAACTGGCGCTACATCTTATCTATGGAATGTACCAGCAGGATTTACAATTGTAAGTGGACAAGGAACTACTACTTTAACTGTTAATGCAGGAGTTGTGGCTAGTAGCACAACTATGATTGTAAGGGCAGTGAATGGCTGTGGTAAAAGTGAAGAAACCAAGTTGACCATTGCGTCAAAACCATTAACTCCTGCTGCTATTGTAGGTCCGGTGAGTGGTGTTTGTCAGCAACTAAGTGTAAATTATTCTACATCACCTGTTGTTGGTGCAACAACTTACACATGGACAGTACCTGCGGGAGTAACCATATTGTCAGGTCAAGGAACTACTTCTTTATTTGTAAAATTTAATACAGCATTTTCTGGAACAGGAGCAATAGCTGTTACTGCGGCAAATGCTTGTGGTAGTAATAGTGCTAGGTCAATAACTGTTGTGTCAAAACCTGCCACACCTACTGTAATTAATGCGCCATCATCCATTTGTAAAAATCAATCAGGTTTAGTCTTTAGTACACCTGCTATTGCTGGCGCAACTAGTTATACATGGACATTCCCTTCAGGAGTTGTGGTGCTTTCCGGCGCTAATACAAATGTGATAACAGTAAAATTTGGAACTACTGCAGGAACTGTTAAAGTAGCTGCAAATAATGCTTGTGGAGCAAATTCATATAAGTCAATAACAGTAGCGTTTACATGCCGCGAAGCAAATCCAAACTTAAAATCAGATTTGTTTAATTTAACGGTTTACCCAAATCCTTCAAATGGAATGGTAAATGTTGAATTTATTTCAGACGTTCAAGAGAAGGGGTCGTTGAAAATAGTTGACATTATCGGACATGTATTGACCACTCAAAACATAACACTTAGAAATGGGGCAAATAACTTCAATATGGATCTATTAGGATTTACTAATGGAGTCTATTTGGTTGTACTAGAATCAGCGTCGCACCCTACTACCTTTATGCGTATTGTTAAAGATTAAATAGTTAAAAACTAATATTAGGGATGGCGGCATAATTATTTATGTCGCCATCTATTTTTTGAAGCAATATTTATGGTCGTATTGAAATCATTATTATGTTTGTTAGGTGAATACACTATTGGTTTCTATGCATTTTAATATGAAAAGTCTTCTTTGTTGCCTCTTGCTAAGCACCCTAACGCTTAATGGTATAGGGCAGGATAGACAAATCGATAGCATAAAATCGGTGATTAGTAAGGCGAAAGAAGACACCAATAAAGTGAATTCGTTACTTTTACTTAGCAAGAAGTATTTTAATGAAGAACCCACCGAAGCTATAGCTATTGCGACTCGCGCTCGCGACCTTGCCGATAAAATTGGATTTAAAAAAGGCGAAGCATATGCTTTAAAGAATATTGGAATTGGGTATTATATGCAGGGCAAATACCTCGAAACTTTTGATTATTGGAATCAGTCGATGGTTTATTTCGATTCGGTTGGTGATCGACAAGGTGTTGCGAATATATTGAGTAATATAGGTTCTGTTTACTTCGATCAAGGTGATGATGCCAATGCGTTAGAGAATTATCTTAAGTCGCTTAAAATCTCCGAAGAGATCGGTGACAAGCTGCGTATTGCAACCGCTTTAGGAAATATCGGTAATGTTTATTTAAATAAGAAAGCTACTCTCGATAAAGCCTTAACTTTTTATTTACGTGCATTGCCTATTAGTGAGGAAATTGGAGATCAAAATATCGTAGGTACTACTACAGTAGGTATAGGAGAGGTGTATTTTAAAAAGCAAAATTACGATTCAGCTTTGTTTTATTTTAATAAGTCGTTGGTGGCTTATAAAGGTAGCGAGGCTGTTCCTTATTCGTTGAATCAAATCGGACGCGTTAATACAAAGCGTAAGAATTATGAGTTGGCTGTAAAGAACCATTTGCAGGCCTATGAGCTGGGTAAGAATTTAGATGCCAAACTCGACATGATTCAGTCACTACTTGGGTTGGGAGTAGCCTACGAAGCCTCTGAAGAATATAATAAAGCTATTGTTGCTTACCGTGAATCAGAGCGTTTGTCGTTAGAGATTGGTTCGAAAGGCGATGAGCTGAAAGAAACGTATCAAGGATTAGCATCGTCGTTTGCAACTTTAAAAGATTATAGTAACGCGTTTAAATATCAATCTTTGTTAACAGGATTGAAAGACACATTGTATAATGTGGCTACAGATAAGAAATTAGCGAGCCTTCAATTCGATTTTGATATTCAGAAAAAGCAAGGACAAATTGATTTGCTAACAAAAGATCAGGAGTTGAAGGAAAAAGAAATAAGCCGACAAAAATTGGTGCGTAATGGATTTATCGGTGGATTTGCAGTGGTGTTGATTTTTGGAGGCGTTGTATTTAAACAACGAAATAAAATTGCAAGCGAGAAAAAACGCAGCGATGAATTACTACTCAATATCCTTCCCGAAGAAACAGCTGAAGAGTTAAAAGCTACAGGAACAGCCAAAGCAAAGAGCTTTGAAATGGTAACTGTGCTTTTTACTGATTTCAAAAATTTCACCTTAGCAAGCGAAATTTTAAGCGCTGAAGAATTAGTAGAAGAAATTAATCATTGCTTCTCCGAATTCGATCGTATTATTACTAAATATCATATCGAGAAAATCAAAACCATAGGAGATGCTTATATGTGCGCTGGGGGATTGCCCGTGGCGAATACTACAAATCCCATAGATGTAATTCATGCAGGACTTGAAATGGTTGATTTTATTGCACGTAATAAAGCCGAACGTCAAGCGAATGGACAACCCTTTTTTGAATTGCGTTTAGGAATTCATACCGGGCCCGTAGTAGCAGGAATTGTTGGTATTAAAAAGTTCGCCTACGACATTTGGGGCGATACCGTTAATACTGCATCACGAATGGAAAGTAGTGGTGAAGTAGGGCGGGTTAATATTTCAGGTACTACTTATGAAATTGTGAAAGATAATTTTAACTGTATTCACAGAGGGAAAATTGAAGCCAAAAACAAAGGACAAATTGATATGTACTTTGTCGAATCTGCGAAAGTGTCGTAGTGTATTGGCTGCATCGATTCGCAAAATTAAAATTAAATTATTTTTTCTTTAATCTCTTCTACATGCTTCAGCTTTCTTTCTGTTCTCAAAGCTTGCGCACTTTTTGTAAAGTAAGTATGCGTTTCAAGAAATCGAATTTGCATTTTATTCCATTCGTTAAAATCACTCACTGCATTCTTCGATTTTAATTCATGGAATAATTTATCTCCAATTTCGTAAAAATCTTCACGTCCCAAATAATCTAAATCCGCATCGCAAATAATTTCTTGTAAATGTGTTTTGGGCTGATGCGGAAAATGCGTGGCCATTATAATATCACAAATAGAATTTATTTCTTCTCCGTTATAGCCAAAGTCCGGTAGGTAATCTTTCGCATATTTACAGCCTTGCTCTTCGTGTTTTTCAGGTGAAATAATAAAGCCTGAGTCGTGAAATAATACCGCAACTTTTAATAGTTCAGTTTCGGCTTCGCTGATTTTTTCTGCTTTGGCTAAATAAGTTGCAGCAGTTAGTACATCTACTACGTGGTAATAGCTGTGGTAAAATAAGGTAGTGGATAATTCTCTTGAAATTTTACCCAATATAAATTCTTTCGTTAACTCGTAACGGCTCATAATAATTCCTATTAAAGATTAACCGTTAATATTTTTGATTACTTTTTCACGCAATACATCTGGCGAAAATGGTTTCATCATATAATCGTTCATGCCCGCTTCAAAACATTCTACCACTCGTTCTTTCGTCACACTTGCTGTCATGGCGCAAATCCGTAAATCGAGCTTATTCATTTTACGAATGCGTCGCGTAATTTCAAATCCATCGAAATCGGGAAGTTGAATGTCCATTAATACAAATGAATAGTCATTCGCTTCTACTTTTGCAACCGCTTCTGTTCCGTTTTCGGCGATGTCTACTTTTATTCCCGGAAATAAGTCCTGCAGCGTGTCTACTGCTACCATCTGGTTGAATTCATTGTCTTCTACCAGTAAAATAACTTTGTCCGTTACGTCGAATGCTAATCCCATTGCATCTAATTCGTCAGTTTGTGGCGCTGCCGCTACTTTATAACGTACAATAAAGAAGAATTCTGATCCTACATTTGTTGTACTCGTTACTTGTAAACCACTGCCATGCATTTCAACTAATTGTTTTGAAATGGTAAGACCTAATCCAGTGCCTCCAAATTTACGTGTGGTGTCTGAAGAGGCTTGTCCGAAACTTTCAAATATTTTTTCAATGCGATCTGCTGGAATGCCGATACCCGTATCTTTTACTCCATAACGAATTTCATAGTACTCGCCGTCTATATTGAGTAGTTTCGCAGAGATGGTGACCGCACCTTTTTCGGTGAATTTAATAGCGTTCCCTGCGAGATTCATTAATATTTGAGTAAAGCGCGTCTCATCACCAAAAACATATTCTGGAATTTGCTGATCAATGTCTATGTTGAACGCAATTCCTTTTTCTTCTGTCTTCAGGTTTAAAATTACTTGTATATTATGAATTACAGAAATCATCGGGAATGGTACATTCTCTAGCTCCATTTTTCCCGCTTCAATTTTTGCAAGATCGAGAATGTCGTTAATAATTACTAATAAATTCTCCCCGCTTTTTTTAATTACTTTTAGGTATTTGTCTTGCAGTGCTGTTAATGGTGATTTCGTTAAAAGGTTTGTTAAACCAACAATGGCATTCATCGGTGTTCTAATCTCGTGGCTCATATTGGCCAAGAACTGATCTCTGAATTTTTGTGTTTCAATAAGGTTATCACGTGTGATTGATAACTCGGTGTTGGTCACTTTTAATTCTTCCATCGCATCGTTGAGCTCTTTGGTGCGTATCTGCACTAGTTGCTCTAACTTTTCTTCTCTGCTTCTCGCTTCTTGCAATGCTGCGTTATTCGAGTTGCGAAGTCGTTGAAAATTGGTGGTGAAAATGTTGAATACAAGAGCCGGATGTTTCTGAGAAAGTGAATAGAATTTGTCTTTCTTTATTTCTACTGCTTTTAATCCTTCCTTTGCCACAATAGTGGCTGTTGCAATTCCATCTGCTAAAAAGCTTTCGCCCATAATCGCCATCGGCCCTAATTCGGCTAATAAAATATCTTCATTGTAGATGCTAGCTGTACCAGATTCAATGATGAATAGTCCGCTCGGCACAGTTCCCTTCTCAATGAGTTTTTCGCCTGCTTTGTAAAGTGTCTGTTCGGCTTCCGAAAGTACTTCCTCTATAATGTTTTCAGGAATGTTATGGAATAAACCACAGGTTAAAAATGGTTGAATAGATGGATTCATTATTTTCTTAGTTTGGGATTCTTAGATACTATGGAACGAAGATAAGGTTTTATGTATATTTTTGAAACTGAAATTTTGTTTTAAATAAAATATTCGAAATGTTTTATTTTTTTGGTTTACCTGAAATGGTAAAAAGCCGGTTTTTAACATCTTTGTTTTAATAATAAGAAAGCCTTCTTTCGATTGTGTTTGTATATTGGTCGTTCCTTTAACTAATCAATTTAACTCACGGTGGTCGATTTTATTTCTTTTTCAATTTCTTGCTACTAAGTTTTTCGAAGAGATGAAGTGATACTTTCCTTTCTTCCTCTTTCTTGTATAATGACTTTGGCTTAGGGTAAGTTGTTAAGGCTTGTATCATTGAGCTGCAAATAAGCATTGAGGTGATAAATTTCGCGTGTTTTAGGGGCTGGGATGATGAATAAATTATTGCCTAATATATTAGTTTGAAATGGATCCAAATGGAAAATTAGAACTGAAATTCACTGTTGATGCAGATAATTTCGAAGAGTTTTGGTTCTTTGTTGCTATTTCGTTGGGCATTCTTGTTTCTTTACGTACTTTTGCCGCCTAAATTTCTGGTTGTGCAACATCATTCCTCCATGCAGAAAATCACCGCGGCCGGACTGTTGGTGACGCTGGGGATTATTTATGGCGATATCGGCACCTCTCCTTTATATGTAATGAAGGCAGTGGTGGGCGAGAAGAATCCCGTCAATGAATTGGTGGTCTTGGGGGGCATATCCCTTATTTTTTGGACACTCACTTTACAAACAACTATTAAGTATGTTATTCTGACTTTGCGCGCCGATAATAAGGGAGAAGGGGGAATATTCTCTTTATATGCTTTAGTGCGCCGCAAGAAAACGCCGTGGCTCGTTTTTCCTGCTATGTTAGGTGGCGCCACTTTATTGGCCGATGGCATTATCACTCCTCCTATTTCTGTTTCGTCGGCTATTGAAGGTCTCGAGGCTATTAATCCTTCAATACCTACCATTCCAATCGTTTTGGTAATTCTTGCTGTATTGTTTGTAATACAGCGTTTTGGTACTAATTTTATTGGAAAGTTTTTCGGGCCAATGATGTTGATATGGTTTTCAATGCTTGGTATTTTAGGGATTGCTCATCTTTCCGATCATTGGCATATTCTTGCCGCTCTCAACCCCGTTTACGGAATTGAATTACTTACGCAATATCCAGATGGGTTTTGGGTGTTAGGTGCCGTGTTTTTATGTACTACTGGTGCTGAAGCGTTGTATAGTGATCTCGGTCACTGCGGGCGAAGTAATATTCGTGTTAGTTGGATATTCGTGAAAATAACGTTGGTGCTTAATTATCTCGGTCAAGGTGCTTGGCTTCTTGGGCAGCAAGGCAAATTGTTAAGTGGACGAAATCCTTTCTTCGAATTAATGTCGCCGTCTTTCTTGCCTTTTGGTATTGCTATTGCAGCCATGGCTGCGATTATTGCGAGCCAAGCATTAATTAGTGGTTCATTTACTTTAATCAATGAAGCAATCCGTTTGAACTTTTGGCCGAAAGTAAAAGTGGTGTATCCAAGTGAACTTCGCGGACAATTATATATTCCTTCAGTAAATTGGTTGTTGTTTGCTGGTTGTGTTGGTATCGTTTTGTATTTTAAAGAATCGTCAGGTATGGAAGCCGCTTATGGGCTGGCTATTATTCTTACCATGGTAATGACTACTTTATTGCTGAGCTATTATTTATATCTCAATAAGTTTAATGTCATGTTAATTGCATGTATATTGATTTTGTTTTCTACGATCGAGTTTTCTTTCCTCGCTGCTAATCTTAGTAAATTCTCACACGGAGGATGGGTTACATTAATGGTGGCTTCTGTTTTATTCGCTATTATGCTGGTGTTGTATTACTCACGTAAAATTAGAAATAGTTTAGTGGAGTTCGTTGTAATCGATGATTATTTGCCACTTATTAATGCGTTGAGTAACGATCAGTCGGTGCCAAAATATGCAACGCATCTCATTTATCTTACTAGTGCTAATAACATGAACGAGATTGAAGAAAAAGTATTTAATAGCATCCTTCATAAAAAACCTAAACGTGCCGATGTGTATTGGTTCGTTCATGTAGATGTACTCGATGAACCGTACACTCTCGAATATAAAGTAACCGAGTTGTTGAATGAAAAATTAATTCGTATCGATTTTCGTGTAGGATTTCGTATCGATCCTCGTGTAAATCTCATGTTCCGTCAGGTAGTAACGGATATGGTAAAGAATAATGAGATCGATATTTTAAGTCGTTATCCTTCTTTGCATAAACGTAATCTCGTTGGCGATTTTCGTTTTGTGGTGATGGAGAAATTTTTGAGCCTCGATAATGAGTTGCCGTGGTTGCAAAAAATTGTAATGGATTTCTATTTCTTGCTGAAAAAAGTTTCTCTTCCCGAAGAAAGAGCATTCGGACTTGATACTAGTTCTGTTACCGTTGAAAAAGTTCCATTAATAGTGAAGCCGATCGAAGGGTTGAAGCTAAAACGTATTGAGTAATTAGTTTTTTTAGTTGTAATTTATTATCGCGATAGCTCATCGTAATAATAATATTTTTCCCGATTTAATCTTCCTTTTATTAAAATTGTATTTTGTAAACTACATTCGGAAAGAATCCTAGTTGATAGGTTGTTTGAATACTTTTTCTTCTTTCGTCATAGCTTTGTGAAAATACATTTTTATGGTTCGTTACATTTTGCATGTCAAGTGAAAAAGTATGTGAGATTTTTCTTTTGCTGCCGTTAATGGTGTATCCCAATTTAAGGTCAAGGCGATAGTAGGTTTCATAGTACGCTGAGTTTACATCGGTCGATAGTTGCTCATGTCCTATTGCATTTGATTCTGCTAAGTCAATTGCTGTATAAGCTCTTCCTCCGGCATTAGTAAATTTAATATCGGCTGAAAATTTATTTCGTTTTTCTATACCCGATTTCCATTCTTTTCCTGCAAGGAAGTTGAATACATATTTGCCGTTATACGCAGTGTTTCGTTCAATACCGTCGCTTCCTTTATACTTCGAACTGTAAAAGGTGGAGGTGAATAGGGAGTAGTATCCTTTGCTGAAGAACTTCTCAATGGTTAATTCAATTCCGTAGTTTTTCCCGGTACCCTCATTCGTTAAATTATCTTCTAAGTCAGTTTTAAATGTTGAGCCTGTGTTAAGCATCGAATAACTACTCGAAAATGTATTGACAGGTATATTAAACAAATGTTGATAGTATATTTCCGTTTTTATTCGCCAATCATTAAATGGTTGAATATTATATCCTGCAACAAAGTGATGGCTTTTGGTAAAGTCTAAGTTTTTATTGTTGTAAACGGTATTCCCATTAGTGTTTATGCTTTGTAAAAAGTAAACATTGAGGGGTTGTGTTTGTGAATGTAATCCGTAGCCTAAATTTAAGCTACTATTATTGGTTACATTGTAAATTAGACCTAAGCGTGGTTCAAGTGAGGAAGAATTGTTGAGGAAGAACATTTGAGAATGTACTCCTATGTTTAATGTAAGCCTTTCTGTGAAAGTGTATTTTATGTGCGCAAAAGCTTGTGCTAAATTCGTTGAACTGTTGTAGTCCCAAATTTGTGTGTAATTATCTTCTATTCTGTTTTTTGATTTGTATAATAAATCTAATCTGATAATTTCATCTTGTATTCCTAATTTGAAAAAGAGTCTTGAGTTGATTTTGTTGTTGTATGTACTACTGATCGTATAACTTGTTTTTGCAACGGTGTTCGTCTCTTTTATATATTCGGTGTTGGTTGGCATGTCAAAGTTATATCCTGTTTGTTCTGAATTCGAATAATTCATTCCGATGACTGTATTTGCGAACGAATTTTTATTTATTTGTTTGAAGTGGTTTAATCCGATAATGCCTATTTGACTTGAAAAATCTACTTTATTTCCATTGCCGTACAATCCGTCGCTGTTATTTCCTCCAATTTTAATTGAACTGGTTGCCAAAATTCCAAACATTGAAAATTTGCCATATCGTGTACTGCTGCTATTTAATTTAAAGGAGAGGTCTTGATAAGTGGGTGTCGAAGTTGTGCCGATATCAACTCCTAATTTTTGTGCAATTCCAGCGAGCGCATATCGATATCCTATTAAATAGGAGGCATCACTTTTTTTGCTAATCGGGCCTTCTGTAGTTGCTTCTATTCCTGTTATAACCCCTGCTTGTAATGTTGTTTCGCTTTTTTTATTATTCCCATTCCTGAATCCCAAATCAAATACGCCTGCCGTTGCATTTCCAAATTCGGCAGGGAATGCAGATGTAAAGAAATCAGAATTCTTGATAAGGTTCGTGTTTAAAGCACTTACTGCGCCACCCGTTGTTCCTACAGATGCAAAATGGTTGGGGTTTGTTACATTCATGCCGTCTATTCGCCACAAAACACCAACCGGTGAATTTCCTCTAATTACGATGTCATTTCTGCTATCGTCGGGTGCGCTAACGCCAGCAAAATTAGCGGCCAACCGCGCTGGGTCATTTCTTCCTCCAGCATATCGATTTACTTCTTCCATCGAAAACGTTCTCGCACTTACACTGGCTAATTTGTTAATGGTTCCTTCTTTATTGTGTCCGGTAATTACTACTTCGTTTAGCTTAGTGAAAGATTCTTCTAGCGCAATGTCTAAAATGAATTCCTTTCCTGAGGTAACAACAATGTTTGGAATGGTTATGCTTTTATATCCTATTGATGATATTTTTAATTCGTAACGATCTGGTGTAATGTCAGTAAGGAGGTACTTGCCAAGTGTATCCGAACTTGTTCCTTTTTGTATAGAGCTGACTTGAATAATGGCGCCAATTAATGGTGTTTGACTAAGTTTGTCTGTTATTACTCCACGAATATTTTGCTTGCGGCTTTGTGAGAAAGATAATAGAGGAATTAAAGCCAATAAATAAATAAATCGAATCATATTGTTGAATAATTTAATAAAAGATGTAATTGCCTTTTGACTTATTTAGACGATTGTTTTTATTCCATCCTTCGCACGAAATGTGTTTTTGATTTCTATCTTTAAAAGTCGTGCGTCGACGTGAAATGCGTTGAATTCTTTGATCCTGATTTTATCATTGATGGATGATAGGGGTTGATAAGGTAGTTGTATTCGCCTTCAACAACTGATGATGGGATTTTCAATGTCGCCGTTTTGCCTGTTTTAATAAAGGCATCACGTGTTTTTTGTGTTGCAATAGTAGGGGTATTGATTCCGGTTTTCAGGAAGTTTTGCGTCAGGGTATTTGCTAACGCGAATATGTCAATTTGTGCCGATTGCTATCGAGATTGAAAATTTGAAATTTTTTCCCCAAGCATCTGGATTGAAAATTCGATGACTTAAATTAAAATACGATAGCCCACTTAAAGAACTCTGCTTTTGCATTTAGAAGTGAATTAAAATTAAAAAATCTCTTCGAAAATTTGGGGAACTACGATTCCCACCTTAATGTAAAATTAGTTAATAAAAAACAATTATTCGTTTAATAAAAATTTACAAACGTTTAAGTTAAATTGATGATTTGTACCGATAGCTATCGGCCAATCTGCTCCCGAAGCTTCTGGATGTGCTTAAAAAACTAATTGCATTTGATTAGCAAATCAGCAATTCACCTCATTTAAGCATTAATTTCCCATCCTCCCCCCATTTATTTAGGGGGTCAGCCGCAATATTTTATGTTTTTTTTGGATTACCCCCCTTCAAAAACCTATATTTGCTAAAAATTCCTAAAAAATCTTAAATCATGCTACGTTTTACCGCATTAGAGAAGAGCAGTAACAGAGCTCCGGTTCCAGTTAACTCTCCATCGAGTAAAGTATCCGATTACTATGGAGTGAATGTTTTTGATAAAGAAAAAATGCACAAGCATTTATCAAAAGAAGTTTACAAGCAAGTAATAGAAGCTACGAATACTGGTCAGCGTATCGACCGTAAGTTTGCTGAGTTAGTAGCAGCAGCCATGAAAAGCTGGGCTATCAGCATGGGCGCTACACATTACACGCACTGGTTTCAGCCACTAACCGGTACTACAGCCGAAAAGCATGATGCCTTCTTTGATTTAAGTGATGATGGTAGAGCAATCGAAACGTTTAGCAGCTCTGCTTTAGTTCAGCAAGAGCCTGATGCTTCTTCCTTTCCTAATGGTGGAATTCGTAATACTTTCGAGGCGCGAGGGTATACTGCATGGGATCCTAGCTCACCTGCCTTCATCATGGAAGGTGTTTCAGGAAAGACTTTATGTATCCCTACAATTTTTGTTTCCTATACTGGCGAAACGCTTGATTATAAAGCACCGTTATTAAAGGCTTTGCATGCGTTAAACCAAGCGGCTGTTCCCGTTTGTCAATATTTCGATAAAAATGTGTCTACAGTTTATTCTACGTTAGGTATTGAGCAGGAATATTTTTTAGTCGATATCGATTTGTTTAATGCTCGCCCTGATTTAGAAATGACAGGTCGTACTTTATTTGGTGCTACGGCTGCTAAAGGTCAGCAGTTAGAAGATCATTATTTCGGATCAATTCCTTCGCGCGTGCAGTCGTTTATGGTAGAGCTCGAAATAGAATCATTAAAACTTGGTATTCCTTTAAAGACCCGCCATAATGAAGTAGCCCCTTCTCAATTCGAATGTGCTCCTATTTACGAAGATATTAATCTTGCTGTCGACCATAATTCATTATTGATGGATTTAATGGAGAAGATTTCTCGTAAGCATCATTTTAAAGTGTTGTTACATGAAAAACCATATGCAGGTATCAATGGTTCTGGAAAACATAATAACTGGAGCTTAAGTACTAGCACAGGAAAGAATTTATTGTCTCCCGGTAATTCTCCTAAAAGTAATTTGCAGTTTCTTACTTTTTTCGTTAACACAATCAAAGCTGTTCATGAACATGCCGATTTAATGCGTGCGTCTATTGCTTCGGCTAGTAATGATCATCGATTAGGTGCAAATGAAGCTCCTCCAGCAATTATGTCGATTTTCCTTGGCGGACAATTAAGCGCTGTTCTTGATGAAATTGAGAAAGCGGTAAAGGATAAAAAAATGACGCCTGAAGAAAAAACGGCGCTTAAATTAAATATCGGGAAAATTCCTGAAATCTTGCTTGATAATACAGATCGTAATCGTACTTCTCCTTTTGCTTTTACTGGAAATAAATTCGAGTTTCGTGCAGTGGGTTCATCAGCAAATTGTGGCCATGCAATGACAGTGTTAAATACTATCGTGGCCGATCAGTTGAAGAAATTTCATTCAGAAGTCGAAGGACTTATTAAGAAGGGAATGAAGTCAGATGAAGCCATTTTAAAAGTGCTTCGTAAGTACATCGTTGAGTCGAAGAATATTCGTTTCGAAGGTAATGGTTACGGTGATGAATGGAAGAAGGAAGCAAAGAAGCGCGGATTAAATAACATCACTACGACTCCCGTTTCTTTAGATGCTTTTGTGTCGAAAAAAACGATGCAAGTGTTTGGTGAGAATAATATCTTTAATCACCGGGAGCTCGAAGCTCGTCATGAAATTATGCTTGAAACGTATATCAAGAAAATTCAGATTGAATCGCGTGTTATGACGAATGTGGCAACCAATCATATTATTCCTGCAGCTATTAAATACCAACATTTGTTGGTAAAGAATGTAGAAGGATTAATGGGTATTAAAATGCCAAAAGAAACGTACGCCGCTCAGGTAGAACTTATAAAAGAAATATCTTCTCACCTTGCTATCATTAAAAAGAATTGTGATGATATGGTGTTGGCACGTAAAAAAGCGAATGCTATTGTTGATCTGCGTGCGCGCGCTATCGCTTATTGTGATAAGGTAAAATCTTACTTCGATATTATTCGCTATAATGTCGATAAGTTGGAGCTAATTGTTGATGATGAATCTTGGCCGCTTCCAAAGTATCGTGAAATGGTAACAATTCGTTAAGCCGAAAATAAAAAAAAGTCCCTCCGTATGGTGGGACTTTTTTTAAGCTATAAATATTGCTTAACGCGCGCCTTTAATAATATAGCTTGGGCTATATGCATTCCTGCTAAAAAAATAAAGGATCCGGTCATCTCGTATTTGTGCATTATTAAAGGCATACTCAAGGCTGTAATCACAATCATAATTACATTAATTTGAATAACCGACTTTTCTTCTTTTGCTTTATATAGTGCATACACATAACTTAAGCTGTAAATATGGCTTAATAAGATGATGAATATAGCAATGACTACGGCTTCCCCTGCTTCAAATGCATAAAAGGTGTAAGAAATACCTAATACTAGCAAGGTTAATAGAATAACAGCAATGATACCTTGAAGTATTATTTTATTCGACACTTCACTGATGTAGTCGTAGGTTAATGTGTAGAGTTTGCTGATTTTGGAGTATGATAAGCTGTAAAGAATACTTTGAGAGAGTAATACTAATGTCATCATTATTTGATAAACGGCTACTGTTTCTGTCGGCAAACAATAGGTGGCAATTAATTGATCTATTCTTGTTTTTAATAGGATGCTAAAAAAAATTGCAAATGAAAAAAAATTATTTTTAAGATAGGTTAAGTTGAAAATCGGATAAAAATGAATTCTAATTAATCTTCGAAAATGAAAAATGGCAACAGTTGTTTTTGTTATTTCTGCAATACTGAAGAGTTGTAATAAATAAATTATACTAAAGTTTCGTGTTGCTATTAGTAGTACGGAAATAATAAATAATGTGGAAAGTATTTCTCCAACTAATTGTTGATGTTTTTTTTTGTAAAGTGTATAAAAAGGCTCGTACGACTGATAAATATATTTTGTAGCCAACCATATGGTTAGCCAAATAACATGTGTTAAACCAAAGGGTAGGATGAGGAAGACGAAAAAAAATGCCGGTATAAAAATCATTCCTGCATTTATAGATTCATTTATTCGTTCTCCTGTTTCTTCGCTGTTATCTCCAGCTGTACTTAGAATAAATTCTTTAGATCCGTAGTTAACAACTTTTGAGGCAATATTTAGCCACAAAAATTCACTTGCAAAGGTGCCCCAAGCAAAAGCTCCGAATTCGTAAAATACAATTGCTGCAATTGTTAAAATGCTGATGGATGGAATAGCAGCGTTTGAAAAGGATATAATTTTCCATCCAATCTTTTTTTTAGATTGATATTCTGTATCGGTATTTGAATGAAGGATGTTCATAATACTTTTCGTATTCCTTGTTTCGTTTTACGACAGAATTTGATTAGTTTTTGTATGGAACATGTATTTAGTTTGAATCTATCTGATTCGATATAACTCCCACCCGTTGGGAAGAGTTTTAATATACATTAGCCTAGTTTCTTGTTTTAGAGTACGATATATTTTATCGGGATCTGTATTTTTAAATTGCTCCTGAAAACGTATTGGATTGTATAAAAAAAGACTACCGCCACTAATTAATGGATTTTTTAGATTCCATATGTTGATAATGTCTTGAGGTACATCATAATTTTTAAGGGCTAAGCTAATGTTGAAGGTGTAAAGTGTTGTCTCCGGTCGCTGTTTTAATTCTTGTGCAATGGCAAGCTCCTCTTGTTGATTGTAATAAACGGGTATTATCAGTTTTATAGCAATGTATAATTGTATCGCAATCACCATAAAGAACAATGTTAGTTTTTGTTTTTTGCTTTTTATGCTGCGCATCATTTTTTCATAGCCGGGATACATTTGTATCATTAGCAATGGAAAGATCGGAAATAATAATCTTGTGTTTTGAAGAGGAAAACCGGCAATTAATAATAAATAGGCAATTCCTGCATAATTCCATATTTTGGGTAGTCCTCCTTGCTTGCGGAGGTTAAAATATATTAAGAAGATTCCTGTGAAAATAAAGATGGGATGCAGTACTACAATAAATAAAAAGAGGATGTTGGGTAGCGTATAATTAAAATTGCCTTCTGTAGTTATAAATCCGTTTTTGAAATAATTTATGGGCGACCAGTTTTTGATCCATGTATAATGAAAGATATCTTTCATGTCGATAGCATGGAAAAATATTCCTGGTGTAATGGTAATAACAAGACCTGCTAGAAGTATTAGACCCATCGCATTTCTTTTACGTATAGCCGAAATTATTTCAGGAATTAATGGAATCAACAGCATTATACAATTAATTCCTGTTTGAATAGCGAGTATGCCAAAACAAAGGGAGAGTAATAATAAATGACTTTCCTTTCTTTGCTTCCATTGTAAAAGCTTTAACCATGATGCTGTCATGAGCCCTAGCATTAGCATGTCTGGCATTGCGATGGTTGCCGATTTCACGAAAAATGGGCAGCAGAAGAAAAATAAAAATGCATAGCGTTGGCGCTGCGTCCCTAAAGGATACACAATGTTTAATAGTTTGCAGAAATTTACATATGCAAGCGCGGCTGCTAGTAAACTTACTGTTTGCAGTACGATGAAGTTAGGTATCATAACCGATAAGAACGCGCCGGCTAATGAATAAATAAGGGGGAAACTAAATGTGCCAGGATCAGGTCCTCCAGTCAAGTAGTTGGCTACAGCCATTGCATAGCGATGTGATTCATGCGCCTCTTGCGTATAAAGCCCATTGAATCCTATGAGGCGGTCAATAAGCCAAAATAGCGGAATGGCAATACCTATTGTGAGCCAATAGAATTGCACATTGTCTTTTTTTTGTATTTTTTTTCCTTCTTCCATTAATTAAAAAAATCAGGAATAAGATTTATCGATCAGAAACTCATATTCACTCCTAATGAAGGAATGGTGGGTAGCTGATTAACACGCTTAAACCTTATTCTGTCAAAATAAAATATATTTTCTCTATTATAAACATTAATCACACTTCCAATGACTTCAATATTTGAATTTTTGCCCACATAGAATGTTTTCTTTATACTTAAATCCATACGGTGATAATCTGGCAGCCTCCCTTCGTTTATCTCCCCATAGCTCGTTCCTAAATAGCCATTCGTTGTATTCGGATCAGTAAATAGTCCGTCAGCGAAGTTTAAATACTCATAGAATCCAGCCGTTTTTGTAAATGGAAATCCTGAACCATAATTCCATCTAACGTTGAATTCCCAATCCAATCGTTTCCCAAAGGTATATGATCCAACCAGATTTATATTGTGTCGTCGATCAAAATGAGGACTGTATGTTCGAATGCCATCGTTACGTGTCACATATCCTAGTGAATACACTGCCCACAGATATAATTTTTTGTATTCGTATTTTAAAACCACATCTACTCCATATGATTTGCCTGTTTCAACAATATAATCTTTTGTTTTGTAGTCTGGTTCGTTAGAGTAGTTGCCGTTGTCTGGGTAAACTTTATCGCGGTTGATGTTTGTAAGCTGATTGAAATCTTTTATATACGTTTCTACATTCAGATCCAGATGTTTACTTAAGTCGAATTCTGTTCCTAATATAAGATCTCTTGCTTTCTGTAGGTGAGAGGTAATTGCTTTGCCATTGAATTCGCTTGGTAATGTTTCTGGCCCCGATAAAAATCCGTAAAATAAATTCACAACATCTCTGTCAGAGGAGGTGCTCAATAAATTCTGCGAATACATTCCTCCAGCTAATTTTACTCTAAATGTTTCACTTGCATTCCATTTAAATCCGAAGCGCGGCTCTGGCGAAAATTCAGAGAGTGATGCGTAGTATTGAATGCGCATGCTTGGTTCTATAACGAATTTCTTCCTGGTGATTCTGTATTTAATAAAAGAACCGAATTCAGTTGTGTTTTCAATTTGTTCGTTCTTTAATCCTGTAATGGTATATGCTAAATATTCTGTTCTGAATCCTAATACTTCAAATCCGTATTTTAATTCGTCTTTGTTGTTGTAGTTCACAAAATTCAATCCCATATTGAATCCGTTTACTCCGCTACTTCTTGGCTTATCACTGGCTTCTTGCTGATTAACTTTGTATTGAGAAAAGGCAAATACGCCTTCCATTAATGTGTTTGATCCTTTTGGTACGAGTAAAAAGTTAGTTCCAAATCCGCTGCTCTTCCATCCAATTGTAGCAATGTCTCTGAACTTTGCATTATCGGTAAAATTATATCCAAATACATTTAGTTTACTTCCGTTTTCTCCGTTCATCGATACTTTTGCATAAAGATCTTGAAAAGAATAGGGTAGGCCTCCGTCGTTGGTGTTTACATAATCATAAAATGTTTTCGACGATTTATCGAGGTATGAGTTTTTTAATGAAACGATAAAGGATGTGCTTCCTCCTCCATTGTCGTCTTGTTTTTTTATTGGCCCTTCAATAAGTGTTTTGGATCCAAATGTGCTTCCCGATATTTTTCCAGAGACTCTTTTTTTATTTCCATCTTTTGTTGTGACATCCATTACCGATGAAATTCGATCTCCATATTCGGCGTTAAATCCTCCAGTGTATACATCAACATTTCTTAGTATGTCTGTGTCAAATACAGAAAACAGACCGATTGAGTGAAATGGATTGTAAATAACCATTCCGTCGAGTAAAACTTTATTCATGATAGGCGTTCCTCCACGAATATAAAGTTGTCCGCCTTGATCTCCGCTAAATACGACTCCCGGCAGAACTTGAAGGTATTGTGCTAAATCAGGTTCTCCGCCTACTGATGGAACAATTTTGATGTCTTTCGGTGTAATTTTTTGAACCGATATTCTTACTTCTGTTTTTTGAGCTTCGCGTTCTGCTGATACTTCTACCGACTTTAAATTAATGGTTTTTCTTGTAAGTTGAAATTGTTTTGAAATCGCATTGTCGTTTGTAATATTGATTTCAAAATAAATGGTGTCGTATCCAATTGCTGAAGCAATAAGTTTGTAATGCCCTTCAGGAATTTTTGATATCGAATAAAATCCGTTAATGTCGGTCGTTGTTCCATATCCTGTGCCTTTTAAAAAAATGGGAGAAAACATCACTGGTTCTCCGTTATTTTTGTCGTACACGAATCCTTTCACGCTACCAGTTTGTGCAGATAAATTAAAGTAAATAAAAGTTGAAAGAAGTATAAATAGTAATTGTTTTTTCATAATTTTTTTAGACGCTGCGCTGCGAATCATATTTTTGTTTTCCCCATTTCCATCAATACGTCGAATTCGAATGGAGTTAATGCTACTACCGATAAACGGTTTAACCTCAATAGCTGAATTCCCGACAACCGGTTTTCACTTTTTATGGCGGCTAAACTTATCGGCTGCTTCATTTTCTTTACGGGCTTTAAGTCAACTACACTCCAATTGGGATCTTCTGTCGTAGGGTCTTGGTAGTGTTCTTTTATCACTTTCGCCAAACCAACAATTTCAAGTCCTTCATTACTGTGATAGAAAAGCACATGTTCTCCTTTCTTCATAGATCGCATATTGTTGCGAGCCAAATAATTACGCACGCCATCCCAAGAAGTTTTTCCATCTTCCTCAAATTGATCCCACGAATATTTAAATGGTTCTGACTTAACGAGCCAGTAGTTCATAATTGTTTTAGATAAGGGACTCCGAAAATAATGAATTAAATGCTAATCTTGGGGCCTTTATGTCAAAATACGAAAAACAGATTAGGCTTTTATTTAGATTTATTTTTCTTCATCAACTAGATCCCCGTTTTTTTGTTATTTCGGCGGATTAATATTGTGGATGGATTTTGTTATAAGTTTTTTTTATAATTGTTGACTGATATTGATCAATTACGAATTTTGTTGTTCATGACTTTGTAATAATTTATACTATGAAAAAAATAGGTGCGTTAATTATTTTACTCGTTTCATTCTTAATAATGTTGGCTCAACCTTTTTGTTATGGACAGTTGATTGGCGAGGATGTGTTGGCATTGACCTCGAACGGCGATCATTCTTTAGTTAAAAATGTAACTTTGTTTGAATTGCTTTCGGTAAGGCCTTATGTAATAGGTAATATGTTGAATATTAAGGCTTCGGATGGGCGTGAAGCGAAAGTGTATGAGGTGAAGTCGGGAACTGGGCTTGGCAATGTAATTCTCTTGTTTCATGATGGCTTGGGTTTAAACGAAAATGTTCAGCGCGAAGCCGAGCAACTGCATAGTGAAACTGGTTTTACGGTGTTGGCTCTTGATTTTTTCGAGGGCATAACTTCAAATAATATGGATGATGCCAATAAGCTCATGGATGCTGTAAATAAGGAGCATGCTCGTGCTATTATTCAGTCGGCTATCGATTATGCTGGAAAAAATGGAAAAATTCAAACGATTGGATGGGGATTCGGAGGATCTTGGAGTCTGCAAGCCGCATTAATGGCAGGCTCTAAAAATAGGGGTTGTGTTTTGTTCTACGGAATGCCTGAATCCGACCCTGCAAAAATTAAAGAATTGGAAGGTCCGGTGCTTGGCTTTTTTGCTAAGCAAGATAAATTAATTACTGCCGAAGTAGTAAAGGAGTTCAGTAAATTGATGAATGAAAATGGAAAAGAAATTACGGTGCTGAGCTATGATGCCGATCATGATTTTGCTAATGTGAACAACGTAAATTATAAAAAAGATTTGGCCGACGAGGCTCATAAAAAAGCAGTCGAATTTATTAAGAAAAACGCCGCCGTACCTTTTAATAAATAACGAATCAATATTAGCGCTGCTCTATGAGAGCCGCTTTTTGAAATCCACAATTCACAATTTTTAATCCATAATTTTACCTACCTTTGCGCCACTTTTCAAATTCTGAAAAGCAGCTAATTTGTTACTCATACATAATCAAATTTATAATGGTATTCGATCTCGAAATGATCAAGCAGTTTTACGCTAGCCTTCCTGCAAAAGTGGACGCCGCGCGTATACTGATGGGTCGCCCTCTTACCCTGACAGAAAAAATTCTCTATTCTCACCTTTCGGGCACAACGCCTTCTGCTCCTTACGAGCGTGGGAACTCTTATGTTGATTTTAATCCCGATCGTGTAGCAATGCAGGATGCAACAGCCCAAATGGCCTTGTTGCAATTTATGCAGGCTGGTCGACCGAAAGTGGCTGTTCCAAGTACCGTTCATTGCGATCATTTAATTATGGCAAAAACAGGATCTACAGATGATCTTGCCTTCGCTGTGAAAGAGAGTGAAGAGGTATATGATTTCCTTGCTTCGGTTTCGAATAAATACGGAATCGGTTTCTGGAAGCCAGGCGCGGGTATTATTCACCAAGTAGTTCTCGAAAATTACGCATTCCCAGGAGGAATGATGATAGGAACCGATAGTCATACGGTAAATGCCGGCGGATTAGGAATGGTAGCAATTGGTGTAGGTGGTGCCGATGCTTGTGATGTAATGGCAGGACTTCCTTGGGAGCTAAAATGGCCAAAACTGATTGGTGTGAAGTTGACAGGAAAATTAAACGGATGGACTGCCCCTAAAGATGTAATCCTGAAAGTAGCTGGCATCCTTACTGTAAAAGGTGGAACAGGTGCTATTGTTGAGTATTTTGGTGAAGGCGCTGTTAATATGAGCTGTACAGGTAAAGGTACCATTTCTAATATGGGAGCTGAGATTGGTGCAACTACATCTACTTTTGGATATGATGATAGCATGGAGCGTTACTTACGCGCAACAAGTCGTTCAGAAGTTGCGGATTTGGCTAACGGAATTCGTGAGCATTTAACGGGTGATTACGAAGTGTACGCTAACCCTGAGAAGTATTTTGATCAGGTTATTGAAATTAATTTAGATGAATTGGAGCCGTATATCAACGGACCTTTCTCTCCAGATTTAGCAACTCCTATCAGTAAAATGAAAGAAACGGCTGCTGCTAATGGATGGCCAATGCGTGTTGAAGTAGGGTTGATTGGTTCTTGTACAAACTCTTCGTACGAAGATATTAGCCGCGCGGCTAATCTTGCTCAACAAGCAGTCGATAAAAAAATTATGCCGAAAGCGGAGTTTACCATCACTCCGGGTTCTGAGTTGGTTCGCTATACAATCGATCGCGACGGATTTATTAATACGTTTGAGAAAATTGGAGCAAAAGTATTTTCTAACGCTTGCGGTCCTTGTATCGGAATGTGGGCGCGTGTAGGTGCTGATAAACAAGAAAAAAATACCATTATCCACTCTTTCAATCGTAACTTTAAAGCTCGTCAAGATAGCAATCCGAATACGTATGCTTTCGTGGCTTCTCCTGAAATTACTACAGCATTAGCGCTTGCCGGTGATTTAGGATTTAATCCTTTAACCGACACTTTAACGAATGCCGATGGTGTGCAAGTCAAACTAGATGTTCCTAACGGTGACGAATTACCGACAAAAGGATTTGCCGTAGAAGATGCAGGATATCAAGCGCCTGCCCTTGATGGTTCAGGAGTGAAAATTAGCGTGAATCACGATAGCGATCGTCTTCAGTTATTAGATCCTTTTGCTGCATGGAATGGTGCCGACTTAAACGGATTACGTTTGTTAATTAAAGCAAAAGGGAAGTGTACTACCGATCATATTTCTCCTGCAGGAAAATGGTTGAAGTTCCGTGGACACCTCGATAATATTAGTAACAATATGCTTATAGGTGCTACAAATTTCTTTAACGAAAAATCAAATAGCGTTAAGAATGGTATTACTTGTGAATTTGGTGAAGTTTCTACCGTACAGCGTGCTTACAAAGCTGCCGGAATAGGGTCGTTAGTAGTAGGTGATGAAAACTATGGAGAAGGATCAAGCCGCGAACATGCCGCAATGGAGCCTCGGTTCTTAGGTGTTCGTGCAGTATTGGTAAAATCGTTTGCTCGTATTCATGAAACGAATTTAAAGAAACAAGGTATGTTGGCATTAACATTTGTTAATCCTGCCGATTACGATAAAATTCGTGAAGACGATATGATCGATATTTTGGGATTAACAACTTTTGCCCCTGAAAAACCACTTACAATGGTATTCAATCATGCCGATGGTTCTTCCGATTCAATTAGTGTAAATCATACATACAATGAAAATCAAATTGAGTGGTTCAAAGCAGGTGGTGCGCTAAACATCATCCGCTCACAAATCGCTTAATCAACGCTTTCAATTCATTTCAAGAGAGACGTGCAAGTGTCTCTCTTTTTTTTATGCCCCTTCTCGAATTATTAGCAAAGAGAAATAAACATACTGTAGAATTGAAATTGTACACTTTTCTGAGAGTGAATGTCAGTACAAGGCCAGTCATATTGCGTCACCCAATCCCCTGCAGTAGAGTCGATGTAGCCATAATTAAAAAAATAAATTCCGTTCAACAAACTGCAGGGTATGCCCCATTTATCGAATTTGTCATCGGCTTATCTTCACAAACCGCATTGCGCAATTCAAGATTCAAAACCTCTTCATTCCTTACATCCGTGTTCATGCCGGTAGGCGAAATCGTCGTAGACGATAACAAAATAAATCCATCTTCATTAATGATAAAATAACAGGGTAAATCTTCAAAATAAGCGCCATCTGCGGCCAATTAGGGAAAGCGCCAGCCAATCCTTTTAAATCCATTTCAAATTCTGTAATCTGTGTTCTGCTCGCCGAATGGCGATATTCGAAATCCAAAATTATTATCTACTTTAGCCTCACGATATGCCCCGAAAAATGAGAATTATAATTTCGAAAATATTAACACTGTTAGCAGTTGTTGTATTGATCGCATCCTGCAAAAAAAATGAAGTTAAACCCAATCCTACACTGCGATTCACTTATTCTGGTAGTATTTCTTCGGCCAACGATACTCTTTTTTTTACTGCTTTGTCGAAAGATGCTAATTCAATTTCGTGGAATTTCGGCGACGGAAGTACCGCAAATGGATTTGTAGTTTCTCATGTTTTCCATGGCTATGGTTGTTATTCTGTTTCCGCAACTGCTGTAAATGATAATGGCTCTACTACTGCTACTATTGAAGTCCCTTTTACATTATTCAGAAAAATGATAGTAAAAAGTGTGGAAGTATTGCAAATACCTCCTTATGCTTACGGAGGTGTGTCATGGGATCCGAATGATGATCCTGATTTAAATTTGAAAATTATTCTGCCCGATGATACAGTTTATACTTCAGGAGTTACGGTCAATAATTCTACTACAGGATTGTTTACATTAAATCCTCAAGCTGTAACTTACGGACTTGGTGATAAAATATCATTCGAAATTTATGATAAAGATATAGGTAGTAATCCTGACTTGTATTTAATGGGATATGCCAATTTTAGTCTTTGTCCGCCAATACCGAATTCTCCTTCGTCTTTATATAACGACTCCACCAATTTGGTGAATGGTTCATTGCGATTGAAAGTTAAATATACCTGGTCGCAGTAAAAAATAATTGCACTAATGTAATAGTAAAATCGAACGGTTAAATAAATAATAATGGAATCAGCAACTGTTACGGCAGATAAAAAAGTAGTACGCGCATGGACTTACTACGATTGGGCCAATTCCGCTTATTCACTTGTAATTACTAGTGCTTTATTTCCTATTTATTTCAATGCGGTTACTACTACTTCATCATCGAAAGAGGTTCCTTTTTTAGGCAGGGTGTTTAATAGCGATTCATTACAAACGTATTCTATTTCGTTGGCTTTTTTAATTATAGCATTGCTTTCTCCGCTTCTTTCATCAATGGCTGATTATAGCGGAAAGAAAAAGAAATTCATGTTTTTCTTTAGTACGCTCGGCGCTATTTCATGTGCTTCATTGTACTTTTTTACTGATGTTAGTACACTTTGGATTGGAGTCGCGGGGTCTATGTTTGCCGCCTTAGGATTTGCAGGAAGTATTGTGTTTTATAATGCCTTTCTTCCCGAAATTGCTGCTCCTGCTGATCAAGATAAAATATCAGCACGCGGCTTCGCAATGGGCTATATTGGTAGCGCATTGTTGTTGATTTTTTGTCTCACCATGATTTTATTCCCTTCATGGTATGGAATTATTTCGGGAGGTTATGCTACGCGAATATCATTTTTGTTAGTCGGTATTTGGTGGTTCGGATTTGCGCAAATTACTTTTAATAACTTACCTGAAACCCCTACAAATAATAAACGCGATGCGAGTATCTTCATTAAAGGTTATCAAGAACTTCGCTTGGTATGGGCGCAATTAAAAGAGACTCCGCGTTTGAAACGATTCTTAGGTTCTTTTTTCTTTTATAATATGGGCACCCAAACAGTAATGTATGTAGCTACTTTATTTGGCACGAGTGAGCTAAAACTTAATTCGTCAATTCTTATAGTAATCATTCTCATTATCCAATTTGTGGCTATCGCCGGAGCTTATTTGTTTAGCAGAATATCGAAGAAATTGGGAAATATAAAAGCACTCTTGATTGCTATTTTTGTATGGATACTTATCTGCATAGCAGCGTATTTTTGCGATAAAAAATATGGGTTCGATGAACAAACCTTTTTTATGACCTTAGCAGCAGTAGTTGGAATGGTAATGGGCGGAATACAATCGTTGTCGCGTTCAACCTATTCTAAATTATTGCCTCCAACCAAAGATCATGCGTCTTATTTCAGTTTTTATGATGTGTGTGATAAGATTGGAACCGTAATTGGAACTTTTATTTTCGGATATATCAATGAATTAACAGGTAGTATGCGAAATTCTATCGTAGTTTTGACCATATTCTTCCTAATCGGTATAATTTTGCTGATTAGAGTATCGTTAAAGCCCGAGCCTGAATTAACAAGGGCGAAACAATAATCATCATTAAAAACGAAGTAAATTGATAGTAGATATATTTATTCCTTGCCAGATAGATCAGTTTCATCCTTCAACGGCACATAGCATGATTAAAGTGCTCGAACGGCTTAGTTGTGGGGTAAACTATAACATAGAACAAACGTGTTGCGGTAAGGCCGCTTTCGAAGAGGGTTATTGGGATCACACTAAAGAAGTAGGCGAAAAGCTTATTAAGGAGTTTCAGAACGAACGTTATGTAGTTTGTCCAGGCGCCTCATGCACAGCAACTGTAAAATGCCAGTATCCTTCTATATTTCATAATTCATCAATGCATAACGAGTACAAATTGTTGCAAAAACATATGTATGAGTTTTCCGATTTTTTAGTGAATGTATTGCATGCTTCAGATATAGGTGCTAGTTATGAAGCGAAAGCTGTTTTTATGGATGCTTGTAAAGCGGTTCATGAATTAGGAATTAAAGAAGCTCCGAGAGTGTTGCTTTCGAAAGTACGCGGACTAGAAATGATAGAAGTGCAAGGCGGATTACCATGCTGTGGTATTAGCGGCGGACTAGAACGCAAAAATGAAGAATTAGCAGTGCAAATGGGCATGCAACTTTTGAAGTCGGTGATGCTTGCTGGTGCCTCTGTTGTGATTTCTACCGATATGGAATGTTTATTGCATTTAGATGGAATTATTAAAATGAAAAATCTTCCTCTTAAAGTTGAACATATTGCCGATGTGTTGGCTAGTGGTTGGGAGTAGAGAAAAAATAACGGACATAAAAAAGCCCTTCAACTTGAAGGGCTTTTTTATGTCCGTTATTAAATGTGATTATTTCGAAATCATTAGTTGAGTTGATTCAACTGAATTTTCATTGTAGCATTTAACTAAATAAAGTCCATCAATTAAATTCGAAACGTCAAGTTTTTGAGTCCATGAGCAATCTACTACTTTCTTTCCTAATATCGAATAAATTTCAATTCGTTGAGGATTTCCTTCCATAACAAAATTTAATTCACCATTGGTAGGGTTAGGGAAAATATAGAAACTATTGCCTTCTGGATTTTCAAATTTTGTGCAAACATTTACAGAAACATTTTTGCTAGTAAATGCACTAGAAGCACATGCGTTAGTTGCTTTAACTTTTAATGTTCCTCCGCAGCTTCCTGCTTTTACAGTTAATGAAGCTGTTCCTTGTCCCGAAATAATTGACCATCCAGTTGGTACTTGCCATGTGTATGTACTTGCTCCCGGTACTAACGTGCATGTATATGTTGTTGTTTGTGATTTACAAACTGTAGCTGCTCCTAAAATGGATGCCGGAGCAATAGGGTTAAGGTTAAGTGTTTCGCATCTAATAGAACTTGTTCCGCACATGTTAGTTGCTTTTACACATACAACGGTTCCATTTGTGCAACTTCCCGATCCTGATAATGCGTTTCCAAAGTTTACGTTAATGCTATTCGTTCCTTGTCCACTAACGATGGTAGCCCCTGTAGGTACTGACCATACGAAAGTGACATCGGTAACGCTAGTAACAGAATAGTTAATATTAGCTTGGTTGCAAAGTCCAGTAGTGGTACCAACAATTACAGAAGGAGTAACTGGCACTGTAAGAACATTTACAGTAATTGATACACATTGTGTAGTTCCGCAAATCCCACCTTCAGCACGAACATAGTATGTTGTTGTTTTAGTTGGTGATAACGTTATGCTTTGGCCAGTACCTACTAAATTTGTACTCGATCCGCAATTAACAGTCGTAGGTCCGCAATTTCCGCTATACCATTTCCATACAGCAGTTCCAGTTATTGGTCCATTTACAGTTAACGTGATAGACGACCCTTTGCATATAGCATTGTTTGGTTTGTTGCTTGTTGCTCCTGTAGGATTACAAAATATTACCCCTACCGATTTGATTATACAATTACTATTATTGCACGTTCCTTCCGCTCTAACATAATAAGTTGTTGCAAAGCTTGGTGAAACTTGAATTGAAGTTCCCGTTCCAATTGGAGTTCCGCTGCAACCATTTGCATACCAAACCCAATGTGCATTCGTTCCTAATGAACCACCATTTACAGTTAGTGTAATTGCATTCCCAATAACTACTGAGTCAGCACCAGCAATACTAGAAGCATCTACACTCGGTGTATTCATAGTTAATATCAATGTGGCTGTACTGTCACATCCATTACTGTTTAACGTACTATAGTAATACGTTCCACTTTGTGTATAATTTATTTGATTCCAATTATACGAAGTACATCCATTTGCTGTTGTAATTGATGAGGTAGGATTGTTTACGTTAATAGTGAAATCGCCAGAGCATGTGAAAAACGAATTATTCACATTAACACTATATGAAGTGGTGTTGCTTGCAGTAACTGTAATAGATGGAGTAGTTTCTCCTGTCGACCATAAATAGGTTACAGTTGAATCTCCATAGGTGGTAGCACCGTTTCCTGCTAGAAGGGTTATCGTATTTGTTCCGCAAACACTTGTGCTTCCAAAATCAGATCCAGCATGAATAGTACATTTAGGTACTTCCGGAACAAAAATTTGATAAGAGTAAACTTGAAATGCATTGTACGCACAGTTGTCGTCTTTCACCATTACAGTGAATGAATATGGCTGTGGACGTGCATCAGCTGCAGTAGGAGTCCAGCAAAATGTTCCTGTAGGGAATTGATCATTTGTGGAAGTGAAACTTGCTCCTGTAATTGCGTTATTCCAATTTAAAGTTACTGTTTGATCTGTATTTGCATCAGCCGTGAAAATGTCGAAACAAATTGGTGAATTAGCATATACAATTGTGTCAAAATCTGCAGTTCCATTAATTCCTGTTGCCGTAGGTAATACATTAGGATTACAGTTTTGAACTTGGAATTGTATATCACGCATCACACTTCCTACCTTAATTCCGTTTTTAAATGATTCAATTAAAATGGCTGTAATACCTACTTCTAATTGTGATGACGTTAAGTTAATATCACCTGTATTTGGATTTAATGTTATTGGTGTTGATGATGAAATAAAGTGGCTAGACGTATATCCCGAAATAAATGGGACCGAATTGCCTCCCGTTAATCGTGGGTCAATAAATGAATAAGCAAGCGAGTCTCCTTCGCTATCAACTACTCCGTGATTGTATGTAAAGTTTTGACCTAAACATACAAATGCAACTGGATAGTTTGTGAAGTAAGGCGAATTGTCGTTTGGTGCAATTAAGTTGTTTAAAGTAGCTTCAATTAAATAACTATTGTTACAACCTCCCGATATAGTTGTTATCGCGCAATTACGACAGCAATCTTCCCATTTTAAACTCCAATGCGAACTCGGAAGTAAGGTAACCGTGCCGTGATATTCATAACGTTGAAAACCTGGCGCGCCTCCTCCATTACATGTAGTAATTGTAGAGAAACAAGGGAACGTAATTTCATTTCCAGTTCCTGGGATTAAACTTACATTAAACGATACTGTTGATCCATTCGAGCTTGTACAGGTAATTAATTCTGGATTTTGTACTTGAATTCCTGCACAATCGCGATAAAGTACTAGTGTTACTTCATATTGATAACCTGTAAGATGCTTGTAGGTTAAATCACCACCTGAAATGTGAGTTGCATTTGATTGAATTGAAAAGCCAAACATCATTGCGAGAAGCAATAATAGCGACTTTAATTTAATAAATTTTTGGTTTTTGGGTTTCATGAAATTTGGGTTTACTTGATTTTATACTTAGTTATGCATTTGGGTTAATATTAATTGCGATTGAGATAGACAAGTAAATAGCTTTTTATTGCACTAATAACATTTAAGATTCATGATCCGTTAAGAACAATTGCATTAGATTTAAAAGCACTTTTGTCTATCCTAGCAATTTGCAATATATTTTCGTGAGATGCAAGTGAATTCATATCACCTAAGTAAAATAAGTGTATAACTTCATCAAAAATCAATGAAAATATATTTATGTTAGAATAAAGCCATATATAAATAGTAAGAGCAGTTTCCCCGATCTTGCTATTTGAAATAGTGTATACATTCATTTTTATATAAACAAAAAAATCCCCTCTTGGGGGAGAGGGGATTTGCTGAGAAAACTTATCAGGTTGCTTTTAGTTGAGTTACATAATCAAATACTGATCAACAAAAAAAATTTTCCTAACAATACATTAATAACTTAAGTACTTGAATTGCATTTTCAATATAGTTGCATTTTCAATTACCGCTGCTAAATTCGGGCATAGTAGTTCCTCTTTCCAAATTTATTTTACGATGGTTGACAGAATCTGACAATAAATTGCAGTGATTGTTTTTTGTTTTCTCTTTTCTCTTGTTAGGATTTAAAAACAACCCAAATACAAGCTGCAATTAATAGTATGCTGCCAATAATTTGTCGACTATTAATACTTTCTTTTTGAATAATGCCTGCAATTAGTAGTGTACTCACAGGTTGTGTCAACAATACTAAAGCAAATGATAATAACGACACTCTGACTTATGCCAAGTTGCTGAAAACAATACCACCTAATGTAAAATTTCCTTTATGGTATCTTGGCAATTTTCTATTGAGTTTATATTACTAAAGAAATGCAACTCAAAATAAATCGAGAAGAGCGCTACTGTTATTAAACTTCTCTCAAAAAAAGTACATAATAGGCTGTGTATTTCAATGGGCGCCATAAACAATGGCTTATCCCAAAACACAACATGCCCAAAAAAAAGCAAGAGTAGCATTTATTTGCCTATAACCATTGCATTGTTTGAGTTGGATGGATTTATAGGGCCATTATTTTTAGTGTAAAGTAAGGCGATAAATTCAGCTCGTTGCCGCATATTATTTTTTAAAATATCAGGCGAATGAATTTTAATATGCTCTACCCAACTAAATAACCAACCAATTAATTCAATGTTGATTCTGCATTTTAATTCCATAAAATATTTTCCTTCCGCACTGCGGTGGAATTTCTGCGATGTATGCCAAAATCTTCTACTTAAAAATATATAAGGACCTTCGCCCATTTCAAGCTTTATTGAATAAATCTTTTTGTCATCACTATCGTGAATTCCAAATCGGGACGTTAATTCTTTATTGGCCGTTTTTTTCTTGTCTTTAATATTATAACGGTTATTGCTCATCGATATTTTTTCTAGAGTATCTAGCTCGCGAACGCAAAATTCTGATTTCCCTGTGTTATCATCTAAGATCCAACATGCAATATGAATGGTGCCTCTATGATATACCAACCTAAATGGATTGCATTTGCTCTTAATTCGCTTTCCTTGGTAGTAGTATTCAATAAGAATTTGCTTGCGGTTGGTTATTGCCCAAAGTACATCTTTAATATGTTTTAATGAGTGAGCATTTATTGTAAATTCATTCCAGTCCGTACAAATAATAGATTCATCAGGAATATGTGTGATTAAGGTTTTGTATTCTCCATTAGGAATGGTGTAATTTAATTTTACTAGTGTGTCAATACTATTGCCCGTGATCGATTTTAACCAGTTGGGCTTAAATTGATCTTGTAAAAATGTTTTAAAATAGATTTCACTATCCTCAGATGCTATTGCTTTTTTGTCGCAAATTATCCATTTTTTTCGGTTGAATTCCCCATCTATTACTTTTAACTCCATGCGAATGTCTTCGTAACATTCTTCTAGTATAATTAGGTCTCTGTATATAGTGCGGTTCGAACATTTTATTCCACGGCCTTTCAATTTCTCTGATAACGATTCAATCGATTCAGGTCCTTGCTTAAGCAGTTGCTCTAAAATAAGTATTCGTTTTATTTTCATTGAAAAAGATGATCATGGCTAAGATAGTAGTTGTACTATTTTTTTAGCTATTCCGCTTTCGATGATTGACAAAATCTGACAATTTATTTTGTTTATTTTTGGTAACTTGCTGACAATTACTCTATAAATAAAGTCTGTTTTTTCCGCAATGCTATTCTATGGCTTCTGAATATAGCCATTTAGAGTTTACCTCCGGCCAATTCGTGCTTAATTGGTTGCATTTACTCTTGTTTCGTTCTCGTGTTTATCCCTGTCTAAAAAAGGCGGCGGTTGCGAATTGGCAATAATTTATATTCTTACTTCAATCATGTTACAGATAAACGATCTATCGACTTAATTGAAATTGTATTCGAAATAGGAAGCTTTTTTTATTTTTAATTCCATACAATCGCTGTATTATTGTCCTTAAGATGTAATCTTACATCAAAAAAAATATCTTATCGAAAGGCTTCGCTTTTTTAGGGATTCGATTTTTCATTTTCTATCTCAAACCCTTTCCGTATCGCCGCTTCAAGTATTTCAATGTTTATATCTGCTAGCTTTTTAAATTTAATGCAATACCCGGATACATTCGCCTTGCCTATTTTATCTCCATAGGTTTTGGCTAAGTAGGTCTTGTCATAAAGGCCTAGGATATAAATAGAGATTCCGATTTTGTTTGCACTGAGTCCAACTTGATAAAATTCTCTGGTTGTTGCGTTGGCATATTTGATGGTGTATGCCCCATATCCAATATTAGGGTTGGAAACAGTTTTGTTGTCACTGTTTTTGCCGTCAAAGAACCATAGCGTACATCCTGGTTTTATTTTTACTATGATATTATGCAATGCTAACATCTCGCTGCATTTTGGTTCAGCTTGACTCGAAATATATTCTTTGATTTGCCCTTGTGCTTTCATTCTAAAGTAGGGTTGCTTTTTGTTGAACTGTAAGCTGAAGTTGTTGGATGCTCGAAGCGCATATATCTCATTATCTTAACTCGTATAAACGCATGGAAGAATGTATGAATCCACACTTCCATTTTTATATAATCTTCTTTACAATTTCTGCCTGATACTACAGGAACATTTCTATTTAAAAGCTCTTTCCTACTCCTGTGTAATTATGCGGAGTGATTTCTCTTAATTCAGCTTTTGTTTCTTCGCTAACGTCAAGTCCATTTATGAATTCTGTAATAAGCTCCTTGTCAATTTTAGCACCCGTTCGGGTGAGTTGCTTTAATGATTCATACGGATTCGGATAGGATTCTCGTCGTAAAATAGTTTGTATGCCTTCAGCAACTACGGCCCAGTTGTTGTCGAGGTCGCTAGTAATTGCTGCTTCGTTTACTGTTACTTTGTTAAGACCTTTTAAAAGCGATTTCGCTGCGATGGCTATATGTGCAAATGGTACTCCTACGTTTCTTAGTACTGTTGAGTCGGTAAGGTCGCGTTGTAACCGTGAGATTGGTAATTTCGCCGCTAAGTGTTCTAATAATGCATTCGACATTCCTAAGTTTCCTTCGGCGTTTTCAAAGTCTATAGGATTTACTTTATGAGGCATAGCCGATGATCCTACTTCGTTGGCTACTACTTTTTGTGTGAAGTAACTCATCGAGATGTACGTCCACATATCACGACTCAAGTCCAATAGAATCGTGTTGATTCTCTTCATCGTATCGAATAGCGCGGCCATGTTGTCGTAGTGCTCAATCTGCGTTGTATAGGGCGAGCGTTGAAGCCCTAGTCGGCTAATAAACGTGTCCGAGAAGTTAATCCAATCGATTTTCGGATACGCAACAACGTGAGCATTGAAGTTTCCTGTCGCTCCACCAAATTTTGCCGAATAGGCAATCTGTTTTAATAATTCTAATTGAGTAATAATGCGATGATGGAAAATGTAAATTTCTTTTCCTAGTAGAGTAGGGGAGGCCGGTTGCCCGTGTGTACGTGCTAACATCGGTATCTTAGCCCACATGCGCGCAAGTTCTTCTATGCGATCGCAAATGGCTTTGATCGATGGTAAATATATTTGTTGTATCGCTTCGCGAATCGATAACGGTATCGCTGTATTATTGATATCTTGACTGGTGAGTCCGAAGTGTATGAATTCTTTGTGCGCTCCTAATTTTAACGCATCAAATTTTTCTTTGATAAAGTATTCAACAGCTTTTACATCGTGATTAGTGACTTTTTCAATTGACTTAATTTTTAATGCGTCTTCATGACTGAAGTCGTTGTAGATCTTGCGTAGCTGAGGAAAAATATCGGCCGACACATTTTTTAATTGCGGCAACGGAATCTCACATAGTTCAATAAAGTATTCTATTTCTACTAATACCCTATAGCGCATCAGGGCTTCTTCTGAAAAATAGAGTGATAGTTCTTCACATACGTTTCTGTAGCGTCCGTCAATAGGTGAAATAGCGTTTAAAGGATGGAGTTCCATAGAATTATTTAATTAGAGAAAGACTAGTTTTTTGTTTATGCAGAAATTGCTTCTGCTTCTTTGTGTATTTTCTTTACTAATCCTTGAAGTACTTTTCCAGGACCAACTTCAATAAAGTGAGTCGCTCCATCTGTTACCATGTTCTGTATCGATTGCGTCCATCGTACTGGCGCTGTTAATTGCGCTATCAAATTTTTCTTGATCTCTTCGGTATTTCGGTGAGGCATCGCCGTTACATTTTGATATACTGCGCAACTGGGTGTGTGGAAGGTGGTCGCTTCAATGGCTGCAGCAAGACGTTCTCTCGCTGGTTCCATCAGCGGACTATGAAATGCTCCGCCTACTGGAAGTATTAATGCTCTTCTGGCTCCTGCTGCTGTCATTTGTTCGCAGGCCATTGTTACCCCTTCTATCGATCCCGAAATTACTAATTGTCCCGGGCAATTATAATTCGCCGCAACAACAACTTTGTCAATCCCTGCGCAAATTGATTCTACTTTTTCATCGTCTAATGCTAACACTGCTGCCATTGTTCCCGGCACTGCTTCACATGCTGCTTGCATTGCATTCGCACGTTCTATTACTAACCGCAATCCATCTTCAAAACTCAACGTGCCATTAGCTGTTAAAGCTGAAAACTCACCAAGTGAATGTCCCGCAACCATATCCGGTTGAAACGAAGCACCTAAGGTTTTTGCAAGAATTACCGAGTGAATGAAAATGGAAGGTTGCGTAACTTTTGTTTGTTTTATATCTTCATCGGTGCCGCTAAACATCATGTCCGATATACGGAAACCAATAATGCTGTTTGCTTGTTCGAACAATTCTTTTGCGAATGGTGATTGTTCGTATAACTCTTTGCCCATTCCTACAAATTGTGATCCTTGTCCAGGAAAAATGTATGCTTTCATCATAAATGTTTTTAATTTTTGGTGTCGCAATTATTTTAACTGTATTCAGTTTTTTGCGATGGTCCCATTAATATTGGCGGTTATGTCCTATTAGACTAATGAATTCTTTTCGTGTCCTGTCGTTTTCAAATTCACCGGTGAACGCAGAGGTAGTGGTAATCGAATGTTGTTTTTGCACACCTCGCATTTGCATACATAAGTGTTGCGCTTCTATTACTACTGCTACACCCAACGGTTCTAGTGTGTTTTGAAGGCAATCGCGGATGTCAGTTGTTAATCGTTCTTGAACTTGAAGTCGTCGCGCAAAAGCATCTACAATTCTAGGTATTTTGCTTAATCCTACAATGAAGTTGTTCGGAATGTAGGCCACATGTGCTTTCCCAAAGAAAGGTAACATATGATGCTCGCACATTGAATAAATTTCAATGTCTTTAACAATTACCATCTGTTTGTAATCTTCTTTAAACTTTGCCGAGTTAAGAATAGCTACAGGATCTAAGTCGTATCCGTGTGTTAAGAATTGCAATGATTTAGCAACTCTTTCTGGTGTTTTTAATAAACCTTCTCGTTCTGGATTCTCCCCTAATTCTAGAAGTATTTGATGGTAGTGTTTAGAAATAGATTTTATCTTTTCAGAATTGTATATATCCTTTTTTTTATATCCGTCCATATATTCTTCTTCATTATTATGTGAATGTTGTTCCATGTTGTTCTTCAGAATTTATTAGCCGAAATATTCTACAAAATTGTTTTCTGTTTCAAAAAGCTTTACGCAATGCAGTTCACATCCTTGCGATTTAATAGGCAATGCAATTTGCTCCCATATTGCTACTGCCAATATTTCTGTTGATGCCATCCTGCCGTGCATAAAATCTACATCCATGTTTATGTTTTTATGATCTAGCTTGTCGATCACTTTTTCTTTAATTAATTTACTTAAAAATTTCAAGTCAATTACAAATCCTGTTTCTTTATTTGGCTCTCCTTTTACGGTAACAAATAATTCATAATTATGCCCGTGCCAATTCGGATTCGAGCATTTGCCGAAAATTTCTAGGTTTTTTTGTTCTGTCCATTCGGCACGAAATAATTTATGTGCCGCATTAAAGCGTTCTTTTCGAGTGATGTAAATCATCTTAATGTTTTTTTTCTCCTCTAACAGGGTGGTGCAAAATTAGTTGATTTTGATCTATGTTTTTATCGGATTCGCGCGATTCCTTTATATTCGCCTTATGATTCGTAAAATTCTGATTGTGAGTGCTACTGGTGCCGAAATAATGGGCTTGTTGAACGATGATGCGCCTGTTCCAATTACGGGAGTTCCATTTTGGGTGCCTAACGATGCTGCTGCCGATGTTTATGGATTGGTAACGGGTGTGGGTAGTGTCGCAACTACTTTTCATCTGTCTAATGTGCTTGCTACCAATTCTTACGATTTGCTTTTAAATATTGGTCTTGCTGGTGCTTTTAACCGTAATTGCCAATTGGGTGATGTTTTTGAGGTAAACCGTGATTGTTTTTCTGATCTCGGTGTAGTAGATCATGATCAATTTATTTCTGTATTTGAGCTCGGTCTGCAGTCGTCTAATGAGTTCCCATATGTCGATAGCGAACTTATGCCCGATAACGTAAAAGGTCTTTCAACGGGCTTGCAATTGGCTTCTGCGATTACTGTAAATTCCGTTCATGGTGATGCTGTTGGTATCGATGCAGTGCGAAAAAAATTCCCGGTCGACCTAGAGTCAATGGAAGGCGCTGCCTTTTTTTATGTTGCGATGATGAAAGGATTGACTTGCTTACAGATTAGGGCTGTTTCAAATTATGTAGAACCACGAAATAGAGATGCTTGGGAAATTAAACAGGCTCTCAAAAATTTGTGGATTGAAGTGAAAAAGATTGTCGAAAATTGTTAATATCTCTTGTTTAGCTGTTCAAAGCCTTTTTTGTTTTCTGTTTTTCGGTTGACTGATAAAAGTAAATTTGCAGTATTATGATGCAGTTTGCCCGTGTGTTCGCGTTGTCCTTTGTATTGTGCATAGGCCTTTTGTTTCTTCCTTTTTCAGGAAGGGCGCAGGTTGTAAATGCTGGCAGACCGCTAGATGTTGTTTTTTGTTTGGATCTCAGTGGTAGTACTAACGGATTACTAACCGATGTGCGTGATAATTTGTGGCTTATTGCAAACGAATTAGATCAGATGTCGCCGCGTCCCGCTTTGCGAATTGGTGTTGTCGGATTTTCGCGTCCAAGCTTTGGGAAGAATAATGCGTATGTAAAAGTGCTGTGCGAATTAACAAATCATCTCGATCACATCGCTGCTGAGTTGTATAAATTAAAACCTTCTATCGAGAAAGGCGATCAAATTGTTAGCGCTGCTTTAAATGCTGGTATTAATGAAATGGCTTGGACGAAAGAGGAGCAGGCAACGAAAATAATTTTTGTAGTAGGCAATGGCATGGTAACGGCTAACGGATACGAGTATGTGAAAAGTTGTGAAGAGGCTGTGGCTAAAAATATAATTGTCAATTCGGTGTATGTAATGAAATCAAATTGGTTTAAGGAAATATCGGGATGGAGAAGGATTGCTACGATTTCGGGTGGTATGCAAATGGAAGTAACGATTAATAAAAAGGATCCCATATCAATCTGGAAATGTGATTGGAAAGCATTGTCGAAAGTAAACACACAAATGAATGGTACTTTTATGTGGACGGGAAATGATAGTTCTTCTTGTCGAAAAGATTTGGCCACTGCCGATTCAGGTGCTTTCTATGCAGGAATGGAATCGTTTTGTCACAGGTTATATTATAAATCGTCTGATCGATTTTTAAGTGCTATTCGACATTGCGATTTATACTACAAAGTCGATAATAATGCTGCATTGGAGGTTTCTCCTGAGCAAGATGTAATACACGAAAAATCTTCATTCGATCAAAGGATAGAGGCACTTAGTCGTATTCGAAATGAAAAGTTAAGTCAAGCAAGAGAATTGCTCAGTGACCTGCCTCCTAAAGATCTTTTTAATCAATATTCTTCTAGCGATTTTTTCGATGATGGTATTTTTCATCGTATCATCTTAAAGGTAATTATGAAACAATGGAAATCATGAAGTAGTGTTGAAAACAGCACACTTCAAGGCATACCCTGAATTATTCGTAGTGCTGAAAAAGCCCATATCCCTGACTATAATTATTAAGGCTTCTCTAATAATTAGCGCCAGTCTAAATCCGTTTCGCGCAACCGTAAATCCGGCAGCCCCCAAGGGTTCAATTTTTATAAATTTATCCCTCCAGATACTTCTATTCTTTGTCCGTTAATCCATTTCGCTTCATCTGAGCAAATAAATGCTACTACGCTTCCTATATCATCGGAAGCGCCAACGCGTCCCAATGGAGTCATTGATGTTAAATAAGTTTTTGTTTGAGGATTATTTCTGATTAACGCATTATTGAAGTCGGTTTCTATTGGGCCTGGTGCAATAACATTTGATCTTATTCCTCGCAAGCCGTATTCTTTCGCAACAAACTTGGTGAAATTTTCGATGGCGGCTTTCATACTTGAGTAAACAGAATAACCCGGCACACTGAATCGTACCGATCCTGATGAGATAAAAACAACACTTCCATTATTATTGATCATTGGCAAACATTTTTGCGTAAGGAAATATACTCCCTTGAAATGGATGTTTAAAAATGTATCAAAAAATTCTTCTGTTACATCCGCAATAGCAACGGTGGCTCCGATGCCTGCGTTGTTGATAAGGTAGTCGAATTTGGCTTCTCCATTCATTTCGGCTAGGGTAGCTGTTAGTAAAGCAATAAAGGGGTCTATTGCATTCGCTTTCGACATGTCGAGTTGTAGTATAGCTGCTTTTCTGCCCATCTTTTGTATCTCTTCTGCTACAGCATGCGCTTCATCTTCACTGGTGCTATATGTAAGAACGATGTCTGATCCTTTCGATGCTAATGCTAATGCCATGTCTCGTCCTAACCCGCGACTGGCTCCAGTTACTAATGCAGTTTTATTTGCCATGTTTTTGTTGTTGATTGTGTATTATACTGCTCTCGATTTTTTTTGTAATAAAAAAAGCGACATTCGAGTGTCGCTTTTTCAGATTTTTATTTTCAATTTAGAAGTCCGCAATAACGGTTACTCCTCCAACTGTTTTCTGGCCTAATTTCGCATGTATTTTTGTTCCTAATGGCAGGTAAATATCAACGCGTGATCCAAATTTTATAAATCCTAATTCAGCTCCTTGTCGTATTTTGTCGTTTTCGTGAGGATAGTAAACAATTCGCTTCGCTAATGCTCCCGCAACCTGACGTAATAACACCGATGTCTTGTTGTCTTTTTCAATAACGATCGTTGATCTTTCATTTTCTGTACTCGATTTAGGATGCCATGCTACTAAGTATTTCCCTTTGTGATATCTTAAATAACTTACACGACCTGATACCGGATACCAATTGGCATGTACGTTAATCGGCGACATGAAAATGGAAACTTGTAATCGTTTTTCTTTGTAAAATTCAGGTTCAAATACTTCTTCAATTACTACTAGTTTTCCGTCACATGGAGCTATCAATTGCTTGTCGCTTATTGTTATATCTCTTTTAGGATATCGGAAGAATTGAAGGAACAAAATGTACAGAATAATACATATAGAAAGAACGAATAAGAAGATCCATGAATGCGGACCTAGCCAGTAGTAAGTAGCACTATTTATAATCAACATCATTATTGCTGATGAGATTAAAATAGCATGCCCTTCGCGGTGTAGTGTCATATTTTTTTTATTATAAAAGAAACCTCTAAAACCTCAGACTAGCCTTGCGAAAATTCTAATTTCACTGTTTACTTAAAATAAATGTGATTTAAAATTTAGCGGTACATAGTTCGAAAGGGTAGAGGTTTCCTAAAGCGCCGGAATTGTGTCCCTACGCTTATTGGTTATCAAATATTAATAGCAACCTCTTGCTCGTGTTGCTTTCGCTACTTTTTCTAAAGCGAAAACGTATGCTGCAATGCGCATCGAAACTTTGTGCTTTGTTGAAACGCCCCAAACATTGTGAAATGCTTGCTTCATCCAACGGTCAGCACGTTTGTTGATCTCATCTTCACTGTAATAATATCCTGTGCGATTTTGTACCCACTCAAAATAAGAAACAGTTACTCCACCACCATTCGCTAAGATATCTGGAATGATTACAATTCCTTTTTTGTTAAGGATGTCATCCGCACCTGCAGTAGTAGGTCCGTTCGCTCCTTCAACAATTAATTTTGCTTTAATGCGACTTGCATTTTGTGCAGTAATCTGATTTTCCATTGCACAAGGAGCAAGTATATCTACATTTAGTTCAAGTAATTCTTCATTGGTGATTAATTCCCCTCCTTTAAAGCCTTTTAATATTCCTTTGTTCGCATCACGGTATATTATTGCTTTTGCAATGTCAATTCCTTTCGGATTGAAGAAAGCTCCCGTATGATCACTTATTGCTACAACTTTAATTTTATTGGCATCGAAATGTTTTGCTGTGATGGATCCTACGTTTCCAAATCCTTGTACAGCAGCTCTGCATTTCTCAGGTTTTATTTTTAATAAACGAAGCGCTTCAAGTGCTGAAGTACATACTCCACGTCCTGTTGCTTCTACACGTCCTAAGGATCCTCCAAGAAATAATGGTTTCCCTGTTACGATTCCAGGAGTGAAACTTCCTTTTACTTTGCTGAATTCATCAACAATCCATGCCATTTCACGCGGACCAGTATTCATGTCTGGTGCAGGGATGTCTTTGTCAACACCGAAAACATCCGACATTGCAACGGTGTATGCACGTGTGAGTCTTTCTAATTCACCAACCGACATCTTTGATGGCTCACAGTTAATACCACCTTTTGCTCCACCATAAGGAATATCTGCAATAGCACACTTCCATGTCATCCATGCTGCTAATGCTTTTACTTCGTCAGCTTCTACTTGTGCCGAATAACGAATGCCTCCTTTAGAGGGTCCTAATGCTGTTGAGTGAATTACACGGTAGCCGTCAAATACTTTGATAGATCCGTCATCCATCTTAATGGGAAGGTTTACTTCAATTAGTTTCGAAGGGTTTTTTAATACTTCGTAAACGTCGTGCTCTAATCCTATGATTTTTGCAGCAATGTCAAAACGCTGAATCATCGCTTGGAAAGGATTTGTTGTGTCCTGTACCGCAGCTGTAGCAAGTTTTAACGTGCTTTCGTCTTTTTTAATGAATTTCAATGTGCTTTTGTTTAATGCTTTGTTGATTTGACCTTCATGGTTCTTGTCCGACACCATAATGATTTCGCATTTAGCTGCAAGTGCTTTTAACTTCTTTGCGAATTTCACGCCGTCCATCGCTTTTTTATCTTTCGAGTTCAGGTTGAAATCTACAAATGCTAATATCGGCTTTTGTGTGCCGATTTTTTTCAGACATTCTTCGCCAGTAGCAAATGAAACAATTTCACAATCAATTGTTGTACTCTCTAAGTGATCCTTTAATATCTCACGTTGAAAATTATCATCTTCAATAATTAAGATAAGTGGCTTCGTTTGTGCTGCTTGTTTTGCGGCCTTCGACTTTTTAGAAATAGTTGTAATCGCCATGCTGATTTATTCAGTAGTTTTAGGAGTGCAAAATTAGAGAAAATTAGTACCCATTAATAGGTTTTTCTGCCTAAAATGCATTTTCCGAATTGATTTAGTTGTTTTCTGACCGCAAATGTAAGAGCCATAGCTTTATGTTGCCTTCAAATTTTGATAATTCATGCTGAAAATCACTTTGTTTTTTGCGATAACGCTTAAATGACATGAAAAAACTGTTATTAGGAAGTTTGTCGCCTGGAAATGTAAAGCGATATCTTTCCGGATTGTTTAATGGCAGTTTGTTGATATTCAATATGATATCTTTAATGAAGAAGAATTTCTTGTGGTAATTAACTTCTTTTGCAACCGTTTTGTCGATGCTCTTGTATAAACTGTCGAGGCGTAAACAGCTGAATACCATGTAGTCGCCAAATGTTTTTTCGTCTTCTTGAAATGCTAAATACTCTATTTTTTGTGGTGAGTTTTCACCAAACTTGCTGTCAATAAACTGTTTAGCTCCTTCTTCTCCTATAAAAGTGGCTAAGTTTTCATTGTATTCTACGTTTCCATGCAAATAAAGGGTTCCGTGCGTGAGCTCGTGAATGATGAGCTCGGCAATTCTGCCTTCTTTTTTTCGAAGCATTCCCGATAATACCGGGTCTTTAAACCATCCTAATGTCGACCAACCACTGGCTGTACCGTAGTCAACATCGTATCCTTTCTTTCGAAGTGCTTCTAATTCTGGCAACCCTTTTTCTTTTTCAAAAAATCCTTTGTAACTCACCGATCCTAAAAAAGGGAAACTCCATTCATAGGCTTCCATTGCGAATGGTTTGCAGGCAGTTATAACCCATATCGAGGGCTTCCCTTGTTGGTCGTAATAGGTGCTGTAGTTTTTGCTTTCTTTGATTCCTAAACTGTCAACTGCAAACTTTTTAATTTCTTGAATTAGTGCAAGCTTGTATTTAATACTATCAGGAATTTTTTGGTCTTTTAATGCTTCGTCAATGGCTCTCGCATTTATCACAATCGATAGTTGTCCACGTAATTGATTGATCCCATATTCAATTAACTCACGGTAACGGATAGCCGAAAAAAGAACCAGTGCCGAAAGTATGATAGTGATGTTACGTTTTGCCATCTAAATGCTATTGCTGCAAATATAGTGGTTTTATAGTCCTCGCTTTTGCTCAAAAAAAACAGCCAACTTTTTTCGATGGCTGTTTTTTAGTTTTTTTATTTCCCTTGTTTTAGTAGCAGTATTTACCCGCTTCGCAGAGCGTTTTTGAAATACGCCTACGTGCTTCTTTGGTATTTACTAACGGTGCTTTTGTAAATCGTTTAATGCCTAATAATAAGAGTCGCTGTTCATCTCCTTCTAGCATATTGTTAATTGCAGTTCTTCCATTTACATTTACTCTATCTACAGCATTCGTAAGGTATACCCTTAACATGTCGAGGTGGTCCGCACAGGCTTCTTCTCCTTTTAAAGCTACTAACTTTTGTACTCGTAGTAGTGCTGATTCTGCTATATAGGTGTCGATGGCCATGTCGGCAATGTTCATAATGATTTCTTGTTCTTTTGAAAGACCCATCATGTATTTTTGTACCGCAGTACCAGCAACCATCAAAATGGCTTTCTTAAGGTTTTCAATTGCTTTTATTTCTTCACTAAATAGTTTGGTTTCTCCATTTCCAAAATCAGGAATCGCCATTAGTTCTTTTTGTACTGCCATCGCTGGCCCCATTAAGTCGAGTTCACCTTTCATGGCGCGTTTTATTATCATATCAACGGTTAAGAGGCGGTTGATTTCATTCGTGCCTTCAAAAATTCTGTTTATACGCGAATCTCTGTATGATCTGTCCATTGGGTAGTCGGCCGAATATCCATATCCTCCAAATATTTGAACCCCTTCGTCAACTACAAAGTCGAGGAGTTCTGATCCTGCAACTTTTAATATTGCACATTCTACTGCATATTCTTCTGCAGCACCTAGTAATGCTTGGGCTGTCGATTGTCCCAAAGCAATAAGGTCTTGTTCTTTCGCTTCAATCAAATCGCTTACTCTGTAAATTGCCGATTCTACTGCAAATGTGCGAATCGCTTGTTCGGCTAGCTTATGCTTTATTGCACCGAATTTGGCAATCGGTAATTTGAATTGAATTCGTGTATTCGCATAGTCGATCGATTGTGTTACAACTTGCTTCCCTCCTCCAAGGGCAGCCGCTGCTAATTTCGCTCGACCAATATTTAAAATGTTAAACGCAATTAAATGTCCTTTGCCGATTTCTCCTAAAACGTTTTCTATTGGTACTTTGCAGTCGCTAAGATAAACTTGTCGTGTTGAAGATCCTTTAATTCCCATTTTATGTTCTTCTTCTCCTAAACTAAGCCCTTCATACCCCTTTTCTACAATAAATCCCGTGAATTTGTCGCCGTCAACTTGTGCAAATACGGTAAATACATCGGCAAAGCCAGCATTGGTAATCCACATTTTTTGTCCGTTTAGAATATAGTGTTTTCCGTCGCCTGATAGTACAGCTTTTGTTTTTGCTGCCAATGCATCCGACCCTGACCCTGGCTCTGTTAAGCAGTAGCTGCCTTTCCATTCTCCTGTTGCTAGTTTCGGTAAATATTTTTGTTTTTGTTCGTTATTGCCGAAGTATAAAATAGGAAGAGATCCGATTCCTGTATGTGCTGCCATCGCTACAGAAAAGGAATGTCCTGCACCTAATACTTCCGTCATAAGCATAGAGGTGATAAAGTCTTTTCCAAATCCTCCGTATTCTTCAGGAATAGCAACTCCTAAGAGCCCAAGTTCACCGGCTTTGTCCATAAGTGATGGCATTAAACCAGGTTCCATGGCATCAATTCGATCAAGATTCGGATTCACATTTTGCTTTAAAAATTCGCCTGCCATATCAGCCATCATGCGATGCTCTTCGTTGAATTCTTCAGGAATAAATACCGATTGCGGGTCAGTTGATTTAATGATAAATTCTCCGCCTTTCAGATGTTGTTGGGTGCTGGTTTCCATTAGGGTTGTTTTAATAGGGTATACGCTGTCGCTAGTGTTTAGATACACTTTCTACGCAAATCTGATGATAACATTTTGTTTTGCCAAGTTTAGTAATTGTTTTAATTCTCATTTTACGATCCTTTTTATGTCGAAATATGTAAAGTTGAAGCCGATGCTTTTCGGCCTTGTTTCTTTGTGTATTTTTGCAATGTGGATACAATAGTAAATTCTTCGGTGGCTGAAGCTGCTTCTTTTCTTCTCAATGAGGAGCTCGTAGCTATTCCTACCGAGACGGTTTATGGTCTTGCCGGCAATGCTTTGAATGCTGCTGTTGTACTTAAAATTTTTGAGGCGAAAGAACGTCCTTCATTCGATCCATTAATAGTGCATATTCCTTCGAAAGAAGTCGCTCTTCTTTATGCTAAAGATGTGCCTCCTGTGGCTTTGATGTTGATGGAAGCTTTTTGGCCAGGTCCATTAACTTTAGTGCTCAAAAAGAAATCAATTATTCCCGATGTAGTTACTTCTGGCCTCGATACTGTTGGCTTGCGTATGCCAAACCACCCAATGACGCTTGCATTGTTAAATACAATTGATTTTCCTTTGGCTGCTCCTTCAGCAAACCCTTTCGGGTATATTAGTCCAACAACGGCCCAACATGTAGTGGATCAACTTCATTCTAAAATTGCAATGGTGCTCGATGGTGGTGCTTGTACGGTGGGAGTGGAGTCAACTATAGTAGGTTTTGAGAATGGCGAAACGGTGATTTATCGTCTCGGTGGACTAACGCTTGAGGATATCCGAAAAGTAGCTGGTGATGTAGTGGTATGCGTTAATAGTAGTTCCGATCCGAAAGCGCCAGGTATGCTAAAAAGTCATTACGCACCTTCAAAGCCGCTTTATATTTCCAATGATTTAAATTCTTTAATTAAGATAAATGAAAATTATAGGTTAGCTGTTATTTGTTTTGGAAATGTGAAAATAAATGAACAGCATGCAGTATATAATTTGTCGGTAAAAAGTGATTTTAAAGAAGCGGCATCTAATCTTTTTTCTTTTTTACGTGCCATCGATCAACGCAATGATATCGATGTAATTGTGGCTGCTTTACTCCCTGAAGCAAACTTAGGATATGCCATTAATGATCGTCTCTGGCGAGCTGCTGTGAAGTGATTGAATACTGTTTATTTTAAATTTGCAGTTCTAACTTTCTTTTTTCAGTATCTGAGCTATTAAACATCATTTTTTAAAATCGATTGAATAAGTTTTGCAGTCACAAGCGCAGTGTTAGTAGATCACGATTTTATGTTTCGAAAAAAAATAATCCTGCACCAATCCGAAATTAAAAATCACTTTTCTCTTTCTAATAATTCTCTCCTTAACTCATTTGCTGTCTTCCTGCTTCCATCATGACTCCATCCCGGTGGCATGAAAATATATTTGAATTTGTTGGTAAATGATATAGGTTGTTTTATGTCTTGTATTATTGCTTCCCATTCATGTGTCACTATCCGAACAGGATGATGTGGTTGGTCTAATGGTTTTGTTAATCCGAAACGAACCGGATCTTTGTCTTCCTCTTCTTGAAAAGTGCCGAATATTTTATCCCAAATAATTAATACCATGCCCATGTTTTTATCGAGGTAACGTACATTGCTGGCATGATGTACTCTATGGTGCGAAGGACTTACTAATAACACTTCATACCATCTCGGCATTTTTTTTACGAATTGGGTATGTACTAAAATTCCATATATCTGTGTAGCGGCGTATACGAAGATGATGTCGATTGGTTGAAATCCTAATATTGCCAACGGGATAAAATATACAAATCGATACAGTGGTTGTAGTACCGAAGATCGGAACCCTGTTGTTAAATTATATTCTTCTGATGAGTGATGTGTTACATGTACCGCCCAAAAAAATCGGCAGTAATGATCAATGCGATGCTCCCAATAATAAGCTAAATCTTCGATTACAAAAATTAAAGCCCAATAGAGTAGGGGCGACGACCATGTGTCAATAATTCGGTGTTTGAAAAACCATAAAAGAATAACAACATAAATGATTCTGAATACTAAATCTAATCCTGCGTTTAACGAACTTAAATAAATATTGGTTATCGTTTCTTTAATACTGTAATAGCCTTTAACTTTAAGATGACTAAATAGAATTTCTAATAATATTACGAATGTATATATGGGAGTACTGATCAGCAGTATCCACTGTTCTTTTAAGGGCATTTCTTTCTAGATTATTTCGCAAAACTTTAAAGTGTGAGTTGTTGAAAATTTAAAGCCCCGCTATTTTGCTGATTTTTATTTTTTACATCCTTTCAAAAATTCCAGCAGCCCCTTGACCACTACCAACGCACATAGTTACCATGCCGTATTTCTGTTGTCGTCGCTCGAGTTCATTCATTACTTGTACCGTTAATTTACCACCGGTACAACCTAATGGGTGTCCGAGGGCAATAGCGCCCCCGTTCACATTCACGTTATCGGTATTTAAGTCGAGGGTTCTGCAAACAGCTAATGATTGCGAAGCAAATGCTTCATTAAGTTCTATAATATCTAGGTCTTCTTTCTTTAGTCCAGCACGCTTTAATGCTGCTGGAATTGCCTCAATCGGACCGATGCCCATAATGCGTGGTTCTACTCCTGCAACAGCATAACTCACAAATCGTAAACGAGGTGTCGCATTTAATTGCTTCAACATTTTTTCGGATACTACTAATACAAACGCAGCTCCGTCGCTAGTTTGTGATGAGTTGCCCGCAGTAACACTCCCTCTTGCATCGAATACCGGTTTTAAGAGGGAAAGTTTTTCGATAGAGGTATCTGCGCGCGGACCTTCATCCGTGTCCATGATCGATGAACGATTTTGTTTTTTCTCATTCGCATCAAGAAATGTTTCTTCGATAGTGTAAGGAACAATTTGGTCTTTAAAATATCCCGATTGAATGGCTTGTATCGCTTTCTGATGTGAGTTATATGAAAACAAATCTTGATCTTCTCTGCTAATCTTGTATTCACGAGCAACCGCTTCTGCCGTTAGTCCCATGCCCCAATAGTAATCAGGATGATTTTTTGCAAGTTCGTAGTTGGGTACTATTTTCCATCCTCCAAAAGGTATCGGGCTCATGCATTCTACTCCGCCCGCTATGATGCAATCTGCCATGCCTGCCTGGATTTTCGCGGCTGCAATAGCAATCGATTCAAGTCCGCTGGCGCAATATCTATTTACTGTCACTCCCGGAACTTTGTAGGTGTCTAAACCCATCAAAGAGATCATTCTTCCTATGTTTAAACCTTGCTCGGCTTCAGGTGTAGCATTGCCAACAATAACATCATCTATAAGTTCTTTGTCGAGATTAGGAACTGCGGCCATTAAATGTTTTATTACTTCCGCTGCTAAATCATCGGGACGAGTAAACCTGAATTTGCCTTTTGTAGCTTTGCCTACTGCGGTCCGAAAACCGCTTAAAATATATGCATTCATAAATTCTTTTTTACTGAGTTAAAACGAAATGTCTGATAATTAAACAAACATAAAAAGTTTATCGACTTTCAATATAAAGATAGTGTAAACTCAAAATAAAAACCCGCTCTCAGGAAGCGGGTTTTAGATGTTTTATTTTTTTGTTGAATCAGACGGCGCTGGTCCTGGTGTTGGTGCAGGTGTTGTGCCCCCCTTCGCATCTTTAGCTCCTTTTGCACCTTTCTTCGCATCCGCCGCTTTCTTCGCATCCGCTGCTTTCTTTGCTTCGTCGGCCGCCGCGGCTTTACTGTCTACCCCGTCTTTATAAGTAACAGTGTTAATCAATTGCCCTTTTCGATTAAAGGATCTCCATTCCCCGTCTTTCTTGTTGTTCTTGTATCCTCCTTCCGACGAAATTTCTCCGTCTTCATTGTAACGAGTCCATTTGCCGTCTTTTTTCCCAGCTACATATTCACCCTCTTGCTTCGATGAGCCTGAATAGTAGAAACGCTTGTAAGTTCCTTCCTTAATTCCGTTTTGGTATTCTTGTTCTTCCATCGTTTTCCCATACGGATAGAACTTTTTCGAAATCCCTTGTCGCTTGTCGTTGACGTACTCAACTTCATTAATTAGATCGCCAAGTGAGTTGTACGTTCTCCACGTGCCTTGTTTTTGGCCTAGCTCATCGGTTTTATTACGATGTTTTTCTTTGCCTGGGGCATACTTTGGTTTTTCTTCTGATTGCGAGTGACCAATAAACGGTATCATTAAAAGAAACAGAAGAAGCATGCGTAACTTATGCATATAGTTGGTATTTAGAATCGTGCTAAAATTAATAACTAATTTAATTCCTTAGAGGTTTTCCGGTAGTTAAAATTGATTGAATTCTTTCAAGCGTCTTTTTTTCGCCTGTTAATGACATAAACGCCTCTCTTTCAAGGTCTAATAAATATTGTTCCGACACCAATGTTGGGGCCGAAAGGTCCCCTCCACACATCACATAGCCCAGTTTTTGACTAATTAGCTGGTCATGTTCCGAAATGTAATGCCCCGAAAGCATACTATTTGCTCCAACCCAGATCAATCCCAAGCCACTTTTTCCTAGAACTTTTATGTCTTTTCTTTGAATCGGTTGGGTGTATCCTGCGTCCGCAATTTCAATTACTGAGCGTTTTGCATCGGCAATTAAACGGCTTTTGTTTAAGCTAATTTCGTCGCGCCCGAGTTTTAAAATTCCCATGTCGAATGCTTCGGCAGCACTCGTCGATACTTTTGCTTGGCCAATCGTAAGGAACTTCTCGCGAAGTATATTTGTTTCAATATCTCCTTCTCGTGTGCCATCAGCAAAGCGTAATGCAAATTCTTTCGTTCCTCCTCCGCCTGGTATCAATCCCACTCCAAATTCTACTAAACCCGTATATAGTTCGGCATGTGCCTGTACTTTGTCGGCATGTAATGTCATTTCGCATCCTCCGCCTAATGTTAGGCCGAAAGGTGCTACTACCACTGGAATGGAAGAATAACGTACCCGCATGTTCATTTGCTGAAACATTCGTATCGCCATGTCTATTTCATCGTATTCTTGTTCAATGGCCATCATAAATACCATCGCTAGATTGGCTCCCGCCGAAAAATTAGCTCCGTCGTTGCCAATTACTAATCCCTTGTATTCTTTTTCCGCAAGTTCAATGGCTTTGTTTACTCCCATTACCACATCACTGCCCATGGTGTTCATCTTAGTGTTGAATTCACAACAGATAACATCATCTCCTATATCTATTATATTGCACCCTCCATTAGTCCACACTGTTTTGGTGCCACGAAGTGGATGAAGTACTACATAGTTGTCTTGACCAGGTAATAATTGATATTTCCCTGAAGTGATTTCGTAGTAATACTTTTTGCCATTTTCGATACTGTAAAAAGAATGAATTCCATTTTTAATCATTTGATATACCCACGCAGCAGGCGCATAGCCTGCAGTTTCCATGGCCTTTACTGTTGAAGGGACGTCAAATAAATCCCATGTTTCAAACGGACCAATTTCCCATCCGAAACCCGCCTCTAACGCTGCGTCTATACGAAAAATTTCATCAGAAATTTCTGGTATCCTTTCACTAATATACTGAAAGAGTCCGTAAAATGATTCTCGATAAAAATTCCCGGCTTTATCTTTTCCCTTTATCAATACTTTTAAGCGCTCACGTAAATTGTCGATCGATTTCGTAGATTCTAACGTTTCAAATTTGGCTTTTAATTGAGGGCGGTATTCAAGTGTGTTTAAATCAAGAGCAAGTATTTCTGATTTGCCTTTTTCGTTTTTTACTTTCTTGTAAAACCCTTGCTTTGTTTTGTCGCCAAACCATTTTTTTTCAACCATCTTGCCAATATAAGTGGGCAAGTCAAACATTGCGTTTTTTGAATCGTTTGGAACTCCTAATTTTAGCCCGTTAGAAACGTGCACTAACGTGTCTAATCCTACAACATCACAGGTGCGAAATGTCGCCGACTTCGGTCGCCCAATTACAGGTCCTGTAAGCTTGTCAACTTCTTCTACTGTTAAGCCGTTATGTTCAACTTGGTGAAATAGCGACAAAATGCTGAATACTCCGATTCGATTTGCAATAAAGGCAGGCGTGTCTTTGCATAATACGGTAGTCTTTCCTAATTGCAAGTCGCCATAATGCAGTAAAAAGTCAATTACAGTGGGGTCGGTCTCGGGACCTGGTATAATTTCAAGCAATCGTAAATAGCGCGGCGGATTGAAAAAATGTGTTCCGCAAAAATGTTTGCGAAAATCGTCGCTTCTTCCTAACGACATAATTTGTATCGGTATTCCAGATGTGTTAGAAGTAATTAATGACCCTGGCTTGCGAAATTGCTCTACCTGTTCAAAAACTTTTCGTTTAATAGCTGCATTCTCTACAACAACTTCCATAATCCAATCGCAATCGGAAATGTCTTTTAAATTATCTGTAAAGTTTCCGGTTTTGATTTTAGTCGCTGTCGACTTACGATAAAGTGCCGACGGATTTGCTATTACGGTCGACTGTAATGCCTCGTTTACAATTCTATTTCTTACTGAAGGATGCTCGATTGTTAGCCCTTTAGCGCTTTCCTCTAGTGTTAATTCTTGAGGTAAAATATCGAGTAACATAACATCAACACCAATATTGGCAAAATGACAGGCAATGCGTGATCCCATAATTCCGGAACCGAGTATGGCTATTTTTCGAATCGTTCTTTTTTGCATAAAATCATGTTTTTCTTCTTCTCGGAAGTACTATTTTTATTCCTGCTCTAAATTAAACAAATGTTGTTCAGGGCGGACTGTTTGCGTTTATTTTTACTGTAATCGATTTTCTTAAAATAATCTGCGAGGCGAAAATAAAGCTTTCTTGTTTCGACCTTTGTGCCGTTAAGTTCAATAGTTTAAATGATTGTTAACCCGTAAAGCTGATTATTCGCACTTTTAGTGGCTTTTCGATCATGCCAAAAATAGTTAGTTTCCACGTTAACAGCTAATTACATATTCAATTCAAAAACTTAAATTTGCAACCCTATAATGTAACACAATTATGAGTTTCGATAAGATTATTTCGATACCCGGCATGAGCGGGTTGTTTCAAATGGTTGCGCAAATGCGTAACGGAGGTTTTGTAGTAGAAGGGCTTTCCGACAAACGTCGTGTTCCTGTTTCTGCTATGCAACGTATCATTATGTTAAAGGATGTTGCCATCTACACTGCAGATGAAGACATGCCGCTGTATGATGTCTTTAAGAAAATGAAAGATAATGATGCCATTGCTACTGCAGTGACTGCAAAATCTGATTCTGCAGATCTTAAAATCGCTTTAAAGAAAATTCTTCCTGAATTTGATGAAGAACGTGTGCATACTTCTGATATTCGTAAAATGTTTACATGGTATTCATTGTTGAAAGAAATGATCGGTTCTGCCGAGAGTGAAGCTGCAATGAGCACTGCTGTAGAAGAGACTCCGGAAGAGATGCCAACGATGAAAGCAAAGAAAGAAGAAGCAATAGCTGCTAATGCTGAAGACGCTCCTAAGAAAAAAGTGGCTAAGAAGAAAAAAGAGGACGATGCTGAAACTTCAACAGAAGATACGCCTGCTCCAAAGAAAAAAGCTGCTGCAAAGAAAACAACGAAGAGCGAATAATATTTCGTTTCCAATATTACAGAAAGGTTCCGGTATTTATCGGGACCTTTTTTAATTTGATATTGGTGTAAATGGCCTCTCTGTTAAAAATTATTTCCCTGAAATTTAACAACGCAATAGGACGTGATTCCCTCTTTGCATTTAAGTGCTATTACTAAAAATAGCTATTTGTTATGCATTAAATAATCTCCTGATTTTCCACCTTAAGGTATATTTAAAACTTTTTCTACTTCGCGGCAGTTCACTCTTTTCTTTTTAATAATTTGGCAACTTAATATAAATTCAATTATGCTCGCTTCTGAAAAATTATTGTCAATCTCCGTTAAACGTAGTTATTTGCCCGCTGATTTCGCTTTTTCTTCTAAAGAAGATATCCTGCCTTTTTTCAAAGAGTTAATTATTCGCGATGTAAACGATGTGTCGGCATTTAAACAGTGGTTAATCGATCGAAGTGAGCTTGAAGCGGCTCTTCAGGAGAATGTTGGTTGGAGGTATATTCGCATGAGTTGTGATACCACCAATAAAGAGTATTCTGATGCGTATACTTTTTTTGTAACCGAAATACAGCCTCTCATTGCTCCGCTAAGTAATGACCTTGATACAAAAATGTTGAGCTTTACTTTTGTCGAGGATTACAATGATAAAGGATTTAAAAACGTTTTGCGCCAGGTGCGTAAACGTGTAGAAATTTTTCGTCCCGAAAACGTGTCTTTAATGGCCGAATTGCAAAATAAAGAGCAAGAGTATGCTTCGATAACAGGAAGTATGACAGTTGAAATTGATGGAGAAGAATTGACGTTGCAACAAGCATCCAATTTCCTCGAAATGCATGATCGTGAAAAACGTGAAGTGGTTTACAGAAAGATTCTTTCTCGTCGTTTACAGGATCGTGATAAGTTAGATGAATTGTTTAATGAATTAATAAAATTAAGACATCGTATCGCACTTAATGCTGGCTATTCTAATTACCGTGATTATATGTTTGACAGCCTCGGAAGATTTGATTATTCTCCCGATGATTGCTTTAAGTTTCATCATGCAGTTGAAAAACATCTTGTGCCTTTGGTGCAGAAAAACGAAGAATCACACCGCAAAAGTATTGGCTTAGATGTATTGCGTCCGTGGGATTTAAGTGCAGAGCCTGAAGGCCAAAAACCACTTCGTCCATATAATGGTTCTCAAGATCTTATTAATAAAACAATTTCATGCTTTAATGAAATGGATCCTTTTTTAGGTGCATGTATAGAGGCTTTGAAAAATGAAAATCGTCTCGATTTGGAGTCGAGAATTGGAAAGGCCCCTGGTGGATATAATTATCCGCTTTATGAAACAGGAATGCCTTTTATTTTTATGAACTCAACGAATACACTTAGAGATTTAGTCACCATGGTGCATGAAGGTGGTCATGCAGTTCATTCTATTGTTGATGGCCCGCTAGCTTTGGTTGATTACAAAAATTTGCCAAGTGAAGTGGCTGAATTGGCATCTATGTCTATGGAATTAATGTCTATGGAATACTGGAATCATTATTTTAACGATGAAGGTGAATTGCTTCGTGCTAAGAAAAAACATTTGGCTGATGTGCTTAAAGGATTGCCTTGGATCGCTGCTATAGATGCATTTCAGCATTGGATTTATTTAAATCCCGAACATACTGCCAACCAACGTCGCGCGGCTTGGAAAGAGAACTATATACGTTTCTCTGGAAAGGCGATCAATTGGGATGGGCTCGATGACGCGCTCGAAAATATGTGGCAAAAGCAACTTCATCTTTTTGAAGTTCCTTTTTATTATATCGAATATGGATTTGCACAACTTGGAGCAATTGCCGTTTGGAGGAATTTTATTAACGATAAGGAAACAGCACTCACAAAATACATTGCAGCCTTGAGTTTAGGTTATACAGATACCATTGGAGTAATCTATTCGGAAGCGGGTATTACCTTTAATTTCGAGAATGATTATGTGGCTGAATTGTCTGGCTTTGTGGCCTCTCAACTTGATTTATTAGAGCAGTAGTGATATTGATCAGCTCTTAATTAGCCATAATGACCAGCTATTTGCAACCTTTTTGCCTCTTTTAGCGAATAAAGGTGGTCTAAAAGTGTGTCTGCTATAATTGTATGAGTTTATCAATCATTGTTTATTTATCGGTTTCTGCATTTGTCCTTATAGGGGTAATTGCAGTATATCTATATGTGAAAAATAGGCGGATAAAGTCATCTCCCTCCAGCGAAGCATCCTTTTTATCCATTTTCGAACAACAGGCAGAAGCTTGGGTAATTATCGATGGCATTACGCTGAAATCAATTGAGGCTAATCAAAAGGCTTTAAATCTTTTTGGTGTTTATAGAAAGTCTCTGCTCGAAAATTTAATGTTTTCAAAGCTTTTTAGAGAAGATTTGGCCGATGATGAAGTGGGATTGTTATTGAATGCAATTGATAATAATACGTTCTCTCATAAACTACTTGATTGTAGAAGTTTGCAAGGAAGGATGTTTACTGTTAATGTCTCTATTTCACGGGTGGCGGAAGGAAATCTATTCTGTCGTTTTGCCGATCCTGCAGAGGTGGCAATTCCAATGAAATTTGTAGCAGATGAATCACCTAAACAAAACTTTGAAAGTAAAGAAAATAACGAAATCCCTGTTTTTGTAGCAGTAGAAAAAAAAGAGGATCCGATAATAGCCGCTACTTTAAATGCCGCTATTAATGAAATATCATCAGCTTCTAATGATGATGTTTCGATGGCTTTGGTGCAGATGGAATCGAGTGCCGTTGCAGTCGTGTCATATGAACAACGTTTTGTTGAAGTTAATGCAGAATTCGCAACGTTAACGGGGTATTCGATACACGAATTAAAACAAATTTCATTCGGAGATTTAATTCATCCTTCAGAAACTGTTCCTCATGCAAATTGGTTTTCTTCACTTGTTAACGGTGATTATAAGATAGCGCGTACTGAACGTAAAATATTGCGTAAAGATCGTATACAGGCTTCAGTAGAGCTGATGGCCGCCAATCTTTTAGGCCGAAATGCAGTAGTCATAACAGCAGTTGATAACAGTGAAATCAGGAGATCGCAAGAGATTTTGAGACTGAGTAGAGAAAATTTGCTAGCATTGGTCGAAAATACGGGAGAGTCTGTATTCTCTGTAAATGCAATTGGTAAACTAACGGTAGTGAATAACCGCTTTCGATATTTATTTTTATATTCTTTCAATGCCGCCATTTGTGAAGGCGATGATTTTAATGAATTATTACCGGTAGTGTTGCGTACTATTTGGAAGGAACGAATGAATGCGGTTTTAAGAGGAGAAACGCTTAATTTTACAGATCAATTTAAAAACGAAGCAGGCGACGATCGTACTTATGAGGTATTGTTGTATCCAGTGCGAAATGAAGAAGATTTAGTGACGGGCGTTAGCTTTTCTGCTCGCGATATTACCGAACGTCTGCTACAAGAAGAAGAACTTCGTATAGCGAAGGAAAAAGCCGAATCGGCAACCGAAGCAAAGTCGGAATTCTTGGCCGTTATGAGTCATGAAATTCGAACTCCATTAAATGGACTTATCGGCATTTCTGATTTGTTAAATAGTACCAACCTCGATAGTCAACAAAAAGAATTTGTCGATATTATTCGTTTAAGTGGTGAGGCATTGTTGCAGGTAATTAGTGATATTTTAGATTTCTCGAAAATTGAAGCGAATAAAATGCAGCTCGAAGCAGCACCTTTCCATGTTTCTGAAGCGGTGAATGAAACCATGGTTATTTTGTCGGGAAGAGCCACTGAAAAAGGATTAAAACTTACTACTAATATAGGGGTGGATGTGCCATCGGCGGTATTTGGTGATAAGGCTCGCCTTCGTCAGGTGTTAATGAATTTAGTAGGAAATGCAATTAAATTTACAGAACGTGGCGTAGTTACAGTGACAGTAAATACAATGCAGCAAGATGAAGAATTTTATTTGATGTTTTTGGTTTCCGATACCGGTCCTGGTATATCAAAGGATCAGCAAGAAACTTTATTTAATGCCTTTCAGCAAGCGGATGCTAGTACCTTTAGAAAATACGGTGGATCAGGGCTCGGCTTAACGATTTGTAAAACGCTAGTTAATTTGATGGGCGGAAAAATTTGGGTGGAGAGTGAACGCGGAAAAGGAAGTAAGTTTTACTTCACTGTGAAAACCAATCCTACGATTATGCCAGCTATTGTAATACATGAAGCAAAAGCAGAAATCGTTCAAGAATTGGGGCCACATAAAATTTTGGCAGAACGCATTCCTGCTAAAATTTTGTTAGTTGAAGATAATGACATTAATCGTTTGCTCGCTACAAAATTGCTTGCTCGTTTAGGATATGAAATTGAAACAGCTAACGACGGTAGCGAAGCCGTTGAAGCTGTCAGCAATACCTTTTACGATATCGTATTTATGGATGTTCAAATGCCGATTATGGATGGCCTCACTGCAACAAGTACAATAAGATCATCGTATACCATAAAAGAACAGCCCGTTATTGTTGCAATGACGGCATTTGCTTCTCCAGACGACCGTCAAGCGTGTTTAGACGCAGGGATGAATGATTATACCCCTAAGCCTATCACTATGGAAGATCTAGAGCGCATGATCAAAAAATGGGTGACTAAAACCACGGTCGATATGGATGAGAAATTAATTGCAGAAACGGGAAAAAGAGAAGGGCTTTCAGATTTACTTGATCCCGCAACCATCAATCGCTTAATCGATATCGGCAAAGCCACTGATCCAGGATTTACATTGCAGGTTCTCGAAATGTTTGCTCGACAAGCACCTGGCTGCGTTGAAGAAATGCGCGATGGGTTGGCAAGCGGAGATTACTCTTCTATGTGGAAATCGGCACATAAACTTAAGGGTACTTGTCTAAATATTGGCGCAAAAAAAATGGCAGATATCTGTAAAGATATCGAACGCAAAGGAAGAAATTTAGAAGTGGCAGGGCTGCAAGGATTAATTATGCAACTCGAAGTAGATTACAATAGTACTTATAAAGAATTGTCAGGTTTGTTTCAATATAACTGATCAAATAGATAGTCAAATAAAAGCGGCAAGAAGATTTCTCTCACCGCTTTTTCCACGTTTAGATGGTAGTTGACCAGGGTGGTTGTTTGCGTTTTGGATATCTCTAAATAATTCAGGACACTGTTTAGCATCATTTTTTTTTAATGATAGGGACTAAGGAGTAAAAAAACATCTTTTAATGTTTGAGAAAATGACAGCATGTTATAATTAACAAATGCAAATCGTGATCCAATGAAGATGCGATTTATGAAGAAATATGATTTTATAAAAGGGTATAATGTAATCCCGATAGCTTTCGAGATGAATTTTTCATTGCTTCTTTCATTTGTTTCACGACAAAAGAAAGATGGCCCCGCGGAAACGGAAAAAAGGTTGCCCAGCGTTGGAGTTGAATTTTGAATTTGCATTGCGAAACTTGATCAAGAAACCTATATTTTTAAAAAATGACTAAAGCCAATTGTGTTTGATAATTTGAATGAAGCGAGAATTGAAAATAGACTTTCGCGCAAATTTTATTTTAATCGTAACACCTTAATTCCCAAATTAAAGCAACTTTTCCCAATAAAAAGGGTAAAAGATTTTGAAATTACAGTAATTGTTGTAATTTTGCACTCCCAAAGTAAAAGTCATCATGATCATTGTACCTATCAAGGAAAACGAAACTATCGACAAAGCGTTAAAGAAATTCAAGAAGAAATTCGAGAAAACAGGCGTAATTAAACAATTACGTGCACGTCAGGCATTTGAGAAGCCATCGATTAGTCGTCGTACTGAAATTAAGAAAGCAATATACCGTACGAAACTGCAAGCTCAGTTTCTGGCATAAACAGTTCGTATGTAAGCTATTCGTCCTGATCCCTTTTAGGGGTCAGGATTTTGTTTTTTCTAATATTTTCTGATTTACCATTACCATTTCCGTAATATTTTGGGTTTTACAGCGTTCACATTTAAATATTTGTATTTTTACAGTATCTAAAAAATGCGTTAGTGAACGATCTTGAACGTTTCATTTCTTATCTGCAAGTAGAAAAGCGTTTTTCGAAGCATACGGTGACTAGTTACGGCACCGATTTAAAGCAATATTCATCCTATTTATTAAATGAATATCAAATAGAAGATCTTAAGGAAGCTTCTCATTTAATTATCCGTTCTTGGATAGTGTCTATGATGGAAGTGGGCATGGATGCAAGATCTGTGTCAAGAAAGATCACAACACTACGAACTTTTTATCGATATTTGATAAAAACAGGATTAATACTACGTAGTCCGATGTTAAAAGTGCAAGCTCCAAAAGTTTCCAAAAAACTTCCTGAATTTCTCGACGACCGTAAGATGGAAAAATTGTTGGATGAAGACTTGTCAGAGGGGTCCTTTGAGGACTATCGCGACTATGTTATGATCGACTTTTTTTATCGCACAGGGGTTCGTTTGTCGGAGTTAATTGGACTGAAAGTAATGGACGTAAATCTATTTAATTTAACGGCCACCGTATTAGGGAAACGTAATAAAGTGCGACAAATACCTATAACACTAAACTTTAAAAGTGAACTTGTAAAATACCTCGAAAAACGTAAGCAGTTTATGCTGGAAAAGGGGACCGACCATCTTTATTTTTTTCCTGACAATAGTGGTAACCAAATGTACCCCGTCTTCGTTTATAGGATAGTAAAAGAAAAAATCAAACAGGTCTCAACCGGAAAAAAGAAAAGCCCACATTTACTCAGGCATACGTTTGCCACATCTATGTTAAATAACGGCGCCGATATCAACTCCATAAAGGAAATATTAGGCCACAGTAGTTTGGCCGCCACACAAGTGTACACACACAACTCCATTGAAAAACTAAAGGAAGTTTATAAACAAGCATTTCCCAAAGCGTAAATTCACATTATAAATTGTATAGCTATGAAACTTAAGGTGCAATCAATCCATTTCGACGCAGACCGTAAACTATTGGACTTTGTAGAAGAAAAAATCGACAAATTAAATCAATTCTATGAAGACATTATCGACAGTGAAGTGTTTCTCCGACTCGACAAATCATCAGAAAAAGAAAACAAAATAACAGAAATAAAAATCAATACCCCTGGAAAAACGATGTTTGCTAGCGAGCAATGTAAATCGTTTGAAGAAGCCACCGATAATGCGGTCGAGGCATTGAGAAAACAAATTACAAAACATAAAGAAAAAACAAGAGGCATGTAAAAATGCCGACAAAGGATTAAAAAGGGGATTCAATTCATGTTGAATTCCCTTTTTTTTAATGTTATAGCCAAAAGGAACCCAATAAACACAAAAAAAGATTTGTTGAAAATGAATAAGTTATTGATTTTTTTTCGTCAAAATACCACTTTCCCCTATTTTTTTTCAATTACCCCTTGTTTCAGTCAAATCATTCACTACATTTGCAGTCCCTTTTTCGGGGTATCTTTATAGTTCATTGAATATCAAGCCGATGTAGCTCAGTTGGTCAGAGCTACTGATTTGTAATCAGTAGGTCGGGGGTTCGAATCCCTCCATCGGCTCTTAATTAGTTTAGAGTTGGCTTAACGAATTTCCTTAGAGGTGGGTGTCGGGTTTCTAGGATCCCGTCTTTCTTTAGGGGCCAAAGGTTTACTGATTCTTAAAATGGCATAGGGGAGATACTCAAGCGGCCAACGAGGACAGACTGTAAATCTGTTGACATACGTCTTCACAGGTTCGAATCCTGTTCTCCCCACAAAAAATCCCGGCGGTCGGGATGATTTATAGCAGGCGCTTCGGCGCCAAAGTTCTTTGAATAAGGTTGTGTTTGAGTTGCAAGTTAGTAAAATTGAATTAGTTGTGAAGAAGTTTCGACACACTTAAAATATAAGCGGAAGTAGCTCATTTGGTAGAGCATCAGCCTTCCAAGCTGAGGGTGGCCGGTTCGAGCCCGGTCTTCCGCTCCATAGTGAAAAAAATAAATAGTTGACCGGGTGGTGGAATTAGAGATAAATTCTTTAGTTTTGCGACCCTTTCGGTCTGATTGACCTCAGCCGTTCAACGCATAATCATGCCAATGTAGCTCAGTCGGTAGAGCACATCCATGGTAAGGATGAGGTCACCAGTTCGATCCTGGTCATTGGCTCGCAACTCGAATGAATGTTTAAATAAAACTAATACTAATAACACCTTTAATAAAATGGCAAAAGAGAAATTTGATCGCTCCAAACCGCACGTTAACATCGGAACGATTGGACACGTAGATCACGGTAAGACCACTTTGACCGCTGCAATTACCAACGTACTTGCTCAATCAGGTCTTGCAGAGAAGAGGGATTTCGCCTCTATCGATAACGCTCCTGAAGAGAAAGAGCGTGGTATTACAATTAACACAGCGCACGTAGAGTACCAAACGACAAATCGTCACTACGCTCACGTTGACTGTCCAGGTCACGCTGATTACGTTAAAAACATGGTAACTGGTGCTGCTCAGATGGACGGTGCAATCCTAGTGGTTGCTGCGACAGATGGTCCAATGCCACAAACTCGTGAGCATATCCTATTAGCTCGTCAGGTTGGTGTTCCTAAAATCGTTGTGTTCATGAACAAAGTGGACATGGTTGATGATCCGGAATTACTTGACTTAGTTGAGATGGAAATTCGCGAATTACTTTCGTTTTATGAGTACGATGGTGATAATACACCAATCATTCGTGGATCTGCATTAGGTGGATTAAACTTAGATGCTACATGGATGCCGAAAATTATTGAATTAATGGAAGCGGTTGATACTTTTATTCCAATCCCTCCACGTCAGGTAGATCTACCTTTCCTTATGCCAGTTGAAGATGTATTTTCAATTACAGGTCGTGGAACAGTAGCTACAGGTCGTATAGAGCGTGGTGTAATCAACTCAAATGATCCTGTTGAAATCATAGGAATGCAACCTGAGAAGTTAACTTCTACTTGTACCGGTGTTGAGATGTTTCGCAAGATTCTTGATCGTGGAGAAGCTGGAGATAACGTAGGTTTATTGTTACGTGGTATTGAGAAATCTGATATCCGTCGTGGTATGGTTATCGCAAAACCAGGTTCAATTACTCCTCACATGAAATTCAAAGCGGAGATTTATGTATTGAAGAAAGAAGAAGGTGGTCGCCACACTCCTTTCCACCAAAAATACCGTCCACAATTCTATTTACGTACAACTGACGTAACAGGTGAAATCACATTGCCTGAAGGACGTGAAATGGTTATGCCCGGAGATAACGTTACTATCACAGTTGAATTAATTCAACCGGTAGCTATGGATAAAGGTCTTCGTTTCGCGATTCGTGAAGGTGGACGTACAGTGGGTGCTGGTCAGGTTACTGAGATCATTTCCTAATAACATACTAATTTAATTAGGTGTGTCCCGATCTTATGGTCGGGACGCTCCTATTTAAAAAGTGTGCTTAATTTTAACGATATAGAGTGTCAATTGCTCCAGAAAATAGAAGTTAAGAAAGTTCATATAATAATCAGAGAGTAGAAATTCTGGTAGCTTGATTGTCTAATAAAGCTATTTGGGATTTATCATGAAAATGAGAGGCTGATTTTAAAAACCTTGCACTTACCTACTGGGTTTGTGTAATACCATAATCAACTACGGGTGTAGCTCAATTGGTAGAGTAGCGGTCTCCAAAACCGTTGGCTGGGAGTTCGAGTCTCTCCACCCGTGCTAACTTTAGATTACAAGAATCTTTAAAACCGGTATAGCTATGCAAAGAATACGCACTTACATGCAGGATTCATACAATGAATTAATGAATAAGGTTTCATGGCCTACATGGAATGAGCTTCAAAGCAGTTCAATAGTAGTTCTTGTTGCTACACTTTTATTCGGAATAGTCATATTCTTTATTGATATGTTATTCCAAGGTTCATTGAACTTAATGTATAATTTGTTCGCTTAAGAAACATGTCTGAGTCAACAAACGGTAAGAAGTGGTATGTAATCCGTGCGGTTAGCGGTCAGGAAAAAAAGGTGAAACAATACCTTGAATCTGAAATCATTCGCGCAGGACTTACTGATTACATTTCACAGGTACTTATTCCAATGGAAAAGTACTACCAAATTAAAGAAGGCAAAAAAGTTAGTAAGGAAAGAAGTTTTTATCCGGGCTATATTTTAATTGAAGCCAATTTAATGGGAGAAGTTCCTCATATTATTCAAAATACTACGGGAGTAATTGGATTTTTAGGGGCAAAAGGTTCTGCACCTGCGCCATTAAGAGTATCTGAAGTAAACCGTATTTTAGGTAAGGTAGATGAATTAGCCGACAGCGAAGAGGTGATTAATATCCCTTATGTTGTAGGTGAAACAGTAAAGGTAACTGATGGTCCTTTCAATAGTTTCTCTGGTATTATTGAAGAAGTAAACGAAGAGAAAAAGAAGTTGAAAGTAATGGTAAAAATTTTCGGAAGAAAAACACCATTAGAGTTAAGTTATATGCAAGTAGAAAAAGAAGCGTAATTGTTTTTTCGTGCTCTTGTTATGATGGTGCTTCCACACTTTTAACAAGAGATTCTCCACCAAAAACAATCGTTCATATAATTAAATAAAAGAATCAAATGGCTAAGGAAATAGGCGCACTAATTAAACTACAAGTGAAAGGTGGTGCTGCCAATCCGGCTCCTCCAATCGGTCCTGCATTAGGAGCGAAAGGGGTTAATATCATGGAGTTTTGCAAGCAATTTAATGCAAGAACTCAAGATAAAGCCGGACAGGTATTACCAGTAATCATTACAGTTTACGTTGATAAGTCGTTCGAATTTATCATCAAAACTCCTCCAGTTTTCATTCAATTGATGGAAGCTGCGAAAATTCAAAAAGGTTCAGCTGAATCTAACCGTAAAAAAGTTGGAACAGTTAGCTGGGACCAAGTAAAACAAATCGCTGAGGCCAAAATGGTCGATATGAATTGCTTCACTTTAGAATCTGCAATGAAAATGGTTGCAGGATCTGCTCGAAGTGCAGGTATTAATGTCACCGGCGATGCACCTTGGGCACAGTAAAATAACCATCATGTAGTACCGAAAATCGCTCGCTGCTTCCCGTGATCCGGTACTCAAACAAATTAAATCTCAGAATCTCAAAATGGCTAAGTTAACTAAGAACCAGAAGGTGGCTTATGCAAAGGTAGACCTTAACAAGTCTTATACCCTGCAAGAAGCTTCGAAGCTTGTGAGAGAAATCTCTTTCACGAAATTCGATGCCTCTGTTGACCTTTCAGTGCGTTTAGGAGTTGATCCACGTAAAGCGAACCAAATGGTTCGCGGAATTGTGACGCTTCCGCACGGAACAGGAAAAACGGTTCGTGTACTCGTATTGTGTACACCGGACAAAGAGCAGGAGGCTAAAGATGCCGGCGCTGACTTTGTTGGATTGGATGAATATATCCAGAAAATTGAAGGTGGCTGGACAGATGTTGATATCATCATCACCATGCCTAGCGTAATGGCTAAAGTAGGAAAGTTGGGTAAAATCCTGGGACCGCGTAACCTCATGCCGAATCCAAAAACCGGCACAGTAACCAACGATGTTGGTAAAGCTGTTACTGAGGTAAAAGCGGGTAAGATTGACTTCAAGGTAGACAAATCGGGTATTATCCATGCGTCTATTGGTAAAGTATCTTTTGATGCTCAGAAGTTGTCCGAAAATGCTCACGAATTACTCTCTACCATCGTAAAGCTCAAACCGTCTGCAGCAAAAGGTGCTTACATGAAAAGCATCTCAATCAGCAGTACAATGAGCCCCGGAATTGCAGTCGATTCAAAATCGATCTAACGGGTAATTATTATCATTAATTCGTAACGTCAAATGACCAGAGAAGAAAAGAACCAGATTATCGATGAGTTAGTAGAAACCTTGTCAAGTACAGGAAGTTTCTACATTATTGACATCGGTACGCTGAACTCAGAAAAGACCAGTAAATTGCGACGCCTGTGCTTTAACAGAGAAGTGCAATTGAAGGTTGCGAAGAATTCCCTGATCAAAAAAGCATTAGAACGTATTGAAGGCGATTATAGCGATATGATCCCTGCATTGAAAGGTTCTTCAGCCATTATGGTTGGAGAAATCCCTAACGTTCCTGCGAAATTGATCAAAGATTTCCGCAAAGAGAGCGATAGACCTGTCTTGAAAGCTGCATCAATCGACGGTGGAGTGTTTGTAGGCGATAACCAACTAGATACTCTAGCTGCGTTGAAGTCGAAGAACGAACTCATCGGAGATATCATCGGCCTTCTTCAGTCACCAGCACAAAATGTTATCTCAGGCCTCAAAGGTCAGGGAAGCAAAATTGCAGGTATCCTCAAAACGCTGGAAGAGCGTGCTGCTTAATATTAGCAGCTTAATCTATCCTAAAAAAACAAAAAAAATAGTTCATTAGAAATCCCCTTAAAAAATAAAATACAATGGCAGATTTGAAAGCATTCGCTGATCAGTTAGTTAACCTTACTGTTAAAGAAGTTCAAGAACTTGCTCAGATCCTTAAAGATGAATATGGTATCGAGCCTGCAGCTGCTGCAGTAGCTGTTGCTGCTCCTTCTGGAGCTGCTCCTGTTGCTGAAGAGCAAACATCATTCGATGTTATTCTTAAAAGCGCTGGTGCAAATAAGTTAGCAGTCGTTAAACTTGTAAAAGATCTTACAGGTCTAGGTTTGAAAGAAGCTAAAGATTTAGTTGACGGTGCACCGAAACCAATGAAAGAAGGTGTGTCTAAAGATGAAGCTAATGCATTAAAAGCTCAGTTAACTGAAGCTGGTGCAGAAGTTGAAATCAAGTAATTGATTTACAGGCACTTTATAGACCTGCACAACCTTAACGGTGGTGCAGGTCTATACCATTTTATAAACTGCTGAAAATCAGTTTATTTCGAACGGTTGTTATCATAACACTAAAACTCCTTCGCCTTGACTACCAAAACCAGTCTCACTACAGAGAAGACGGCAGCCAACCGTATCAATTTCAGTAAGAGTAAAAACCGATATGAATATCCTGATTTCTTGGAGATTCAGTTAAAGTCGTTTAAAGATTTCTTCCAATTAGAAACTACGGCTGATAACCGTACCCAAGAGGGTCTTTATAAGGTTTTCAGTGAGAACTTCCCTATTACGGATTCTCGCAACAATTTCGTACTTGAGTTCCTTGATTATTTCGTAGATCCTCCTCGTTATTCTATCGAAGAGTGTATTGAAAGAGGTCTTACACACAGTGTTCCGCTTAAGGCAAAGCTGAAACTATATTGTACAGATCCTGAACACGAAGATTTCGAAACAATTGTACAGGACGTATATCTGGGAACTATCCCTTATATGACGCCTAAAGGAACGTTTGTTATTAATGGTGCTGAGCGTGTGGTAGTATCACAGCTGCATCGTTCTCCAGGCGTATTCTTTGGCCAAAGTCGCCACGCAAATGGTACAAAATTGTACTCTGCGCGTGTAATTCCTTTCAAAGGTTCATGGATCGAATTCGCTACAGATATTAATAATGTCATGTATGCGTATATCGACCGAAAGAAAAAATTCCCGGTTACAACTTTATTACGTGCTATCGGATACCAAACAGATAAAGAAATCCTTGAGATTTTTGGTCTAGCTGATGAGGTAAAAGTAAGTAAAGCCGGTCTTAAAAAAGTAGTTAATCGCCGTCTCGCTGCAAGGGTATTAAAAAGCTGGCTAGAAGATTTCGTTGATGAGGATACCGGTGAAGTGGTATCAATTGAGCGTAACGAAGTTATTCTTGAGCGTGAAACTATATTACAGGATGAGCATATCGATGTGATTGTGGATGCAGGTGTGAAGTCAATTATCCTTCATAAGGAAGATGCTAATACCAATGACTACGCAATCATTTATAATACCTTACAAAAAGATACATCTAATTCTGAGAAAGAAGCGGTAGAGCATATCTATCGTCAGTTGCGTAATGCTGAGCCACCTGATGAGGAAACAGCTCGTGGTATTATCGACAAATTATTCTTCTCTGATAAAAGATACGATTTGGGGGAAGTAGGCCGCTATCGTATGAACCGTAAACTTCGTTTGGATATCAACGAAGGAACGAAGGTTCTTACAAAAGAGGATATTATCCAAATCATTAAATTCTTAATTGAATTAATTAATGCGAAAGCAATAGTTGATGATATTGATCACTTGAGTAATCGTCGCGTACGTACAGTGGGTGAGCAGTTATATGCTCAGTTCGGTGTAGGTTTAGCGCGTATGGCTCGTACAATTCGTGAGCGTATGAACGTTCGTGATAACGAGGTGTTTACTCCTGCCGATTTAATTAATGCAAAAACGTTATCAAGCGTTATTAATTCGTTCTTCGGAACCAATCAGTTGAGCCAGTTCATGGATCAAACCAATCCGCTTGCAGAGATCACGCATAAGCGTCGTCTTTCAGCCCTAGGGCCTGGCGGTTTGAGTCGTGAAAGAGCAGGTTTCGAGGTTCGTGACGTTCACTATACGCACTACGGTCGTTTGTGTACTATCGAAACTCCTGAAGGTCCGAATATCGGTTTGATTTCTTCGCTTTGCGTTTATGCGAAAATCAACACACTCGGATTTATTTCTACTCCTTACCGTAAGGTAAATGATGGAAAAATTGATATCGAAAATGAACCTATTTACTTAACTGCTGAAGAGGAAGATACTAAAATCATCGCGCAAGCTAACGCCGACCTTGATGAGAATGGGAATTTCGTTGAAGGTAAGGTGAAGGCTCGTTTCGAAGGCGACTTCCCAATTGTAGATCCTAAAGAACTACACTTGATGGACGTTGCTCCAAACCAAATCGCTTCCATTGCAGCTTCGTTGATTCCGTTCCTTGAACATGATGATGCCAACCGTGCCTTAATGGGATCGAACATGCAACGGCAGGCTGTTCCTTTGTTGCGCCCTCAAGCGCCAATCGTGGGTACAGGTCTTGAAGGGCATGTTGTTCGAGATAGTCGTGTATTGATTAATGCTGAATACGCTGGTACTGTAGAATACGTTGATGCTAATGAAATTCACATCCGTTGTGTACGTACCGACGAAGAAAAATTGGTAAGCTTCGAAGATGATTTGAAAGTGTACCGATTAACTAAATTCCAGAAAACTAACCAGAATACATGTATTAACTTGAAGCCTATCGTTAAGAAAGGTGATAAAGTAAAATTAGGACAAGTATTATGCGAAGGATATGCAACACAAGGTGGAGAGCTTGCTCTAGGACGTAACATGAAAGTGGCGTTCATGCCTTGGAAAGGATATAACTTTGAGGATGCCATCGTAATCTCTGAGCGTGTAGTTCGTGAAGACATCTTCACTTCATTACATATTGATGAGTATTCTCTTGAAGTACGTGATACAAAACGTGGACTTGAAGAGTTAACTGCGGATATCCCTAACGTTAGTGAAGAAGCCACTCGTGAGTTAGATGAGCATGGTTTGATTCGTGTAGGTGCTGAAGTAATTGAAGGCGATATTCTGATCGGTAAAATCACTCCGAAAGGGGAAACAGATCCTTCTCCAGAAGAAAAACTTTTACGTGCAATTTTCGGTGATAAAGCCGGCGATGTAAAAGATGCTTCATTAAAAGTTCCGCCTTCTGTGAAAGGTGTGGTCATCGATAAAAAATTATTCTCTCGTGCTGTGAAAGATAAAAGATCACGCGATGAAGAGAAAAATGTGATTGCACGTCTTGATGCAGAACAGGATAAAGAACTAGCAGAAGTAAAAGTGAAATTAATCGAAAAATTATTCGAATTAGTAAGCGGAAAAACTTCTCAAGGTGTTGTTAATGCGTTCAAGGAAGTAGTGATTCCAAAAGGATCTAAGTTTACTCAGAAAATGCTGATTGAGCTTGATTATCCAAATGTGAATCCTACAAAATGGACTACAGATAAGGAGAAAAACGAGCAAATTACTCGTCTTTTAACAAACTATAATGTGAAGGCAAATGAAGTAATCGCAGCCTTTAAACGCAAGAAATTCCAAATCCAAATCGGAGATGAACTACCTACTGGTATTATGCAATTGGCGAAAGTTTATATCGCGAAGAAACGTAAGTTAAAAGTAGGGGATAAGATGGCGGGTCGTCACGGAAACAAGGGTATCGTTGCACGTATTGTACGTGATGAAGACATGCCTTATTTAGATGACGGAACGCCAGTAGATATCGTATTGAATCCGTTAGGTGTACCATCGCGTATGAACCTTGGTCAGATTTATGAAACGGTACTTGCATTAGCCGGACAAAAATTAGGGTTGAAATTTGCTACACCAATTTTTGACGGAGCTACGATTGAAGAAATCGATGGCTGGGTTACTAAAGCAGGATTGCCAAAATTCGGATCAACTTATTTATACGACGGAGGTACAGGAGATCGTTTCCATCAGCCAGCAACAGTAGGGATTATCTATATGTTGAAACTCGGTCACATGGTAGATGATAAGATGCATGCCCGTTCTATTGGACCTTATTCTCTTATCACTCAGCAACCTCTCGGCGGTAAAGCGCAATTCGGAGGTCAGCGTTTCGGAGAGATGGAGGTTTGGGCGATCGAAGCCTTCGGTGCAGCAAACATACTTCAAGAGTTATTGACTATTAAGTCGGATGACGTAATGGGCCGTGCTAAAGCATATGAATCAATCGTAAAAGGTGATAATATGCTTCCTCCGGGAATCCCTGAATCGTTTAACGTATTGTTACACGAATTACGTGGTCTTTGCTTGAAAATAGCGCTCGATTAATAAAATTAAAGGGCCGGGAGCTTGCTCCCGGCTTCAATCTTCCATTATACGAATTCCTCGACTATCTATAAAGTCATTCCGAAAAACCACATGGCGGTAAAAAAAGAACAGAAGCTAAAAAGCAACTTCACAAAAATCACCATCAGCCTCGCAAGTCCTGAGTACATCCTTGAGCAATCAAGTGGAGAAGTACTTAAGCCTGAGACTATCAACTACCGTACTTATAAGCCGGAGCGTGATGGATTATTCTGCGAGCGCATCTTTGGACCTGTGAAGGACTGGGAATGTCATTGCGGCAAGTACAAACGCATTCGCTACAAAGGCATCGTTTGTGATCGCTGCGGTGTTGAAGTAACAGAGAAAAAAGTGCGTCGTGAGCGTATGGGCCATATCACCCTTACCGTTCCTGTTGCGCATATCTGGTATTTCAGATCCCTTCCAAACAAAATTGGTTATTTGTTAGGTCTTCCTACCAAAAAACTTGATTTGATTATTTATTATGAGCGTTACGTGGTAATACAAGCCGGTATTAAATCTGCCGACGGAGTTAATTACCTCGACTTCCTAACAGAGGAAGAATACCTCAATCACTTGGATACGCTGCCGAAAGAAAATCAGCATCTAGATGATAAAGACCCCAATAAATTCATCGCTAAGATGGGTGCAGATGCATTATATGATCTGTTATCTCGCTTAGATCTTGATCAGCAAAGTTATAATCTTCGCCACCAAGCAAGCAACGAAACTTCTCAGCAACGTAAAAACGAAGCTTTGAAGCGTTTGCAAGTGGTTGAAGCCTTCCGTCAGGCTAACGGTCACGTTGAAAATCGTCCTGAGTGGATGATCGTAAAAGTGGTTCCTGTTATTCCGCCTGAATTGCGTCCACTCGTTCCATTAGATGGAGGTCGTTTTGCAACTTCCGATTTAAATGATTTATACCGTCGTGTAATTATCCGTAATAATCGTTTAAAGCGATTAATTGAGATCAAAGCACCGGAAATAATTCTTCGTAATGAGAAGCGTATGCTTCAGGAAGCAGTAGATTCATTATTCGATAATAGCCGTAAAGTGAACGCAGTGAAAACGGAAAGTAACCGTGCATTGAAATCACTTTCCGATTCATTAAAAGGTAAGCAAGGTCGTTTCCGTCAGAACTTATTAGGTAAGCGTGTTGATTATTCAGCTCGTTCCGTAATTGTTGTAGGTCCTGAATTGAAATTACACGAATGCGGTCTTCCAAAAGATATGGCAGCTGAGTTATTTAAGCCGTTTATCATTCGTAAGATGATTGAGCGTGGTGTAGTAAAAACAGTAAAGAGCGCAAAGAAAATCGTAGATCGTAAAGATGCGATTGTATGGGATATCCTCGAAAATGTTTTGAAAGGACATCCTGTTATGCTAAATCGTGCTCCAACTCTCCATCGTTTAGGTATTCAGGCTTTCCAACCGAAATTAATTGAAGGGAAAGCGATCCAGTTACATCCGTTAGTTTGTTCGGCATTCAACGCCGATTTCGACGGTGACCAGATGGCCGTTCACCTTCCTTTAGGAAATGCAGCAATATTAGAAGCTCAATTATTAATGTTAGCTTCTCATAATATCCTTAATCCTGCCAATGGTGCTCCTATTACGGTGCCTTCTCAGGACATGGTACTTGGTCTATATTACATGACCAAGGGAAAAAAATCTACCGACGAACTTAAAGTGAAAGGTGAAGGCATTACATTCTATAATTCAGAAGAAGTAACCATCGCTTATAATGAAGGTCGTGTTGAATTACATGCATGGGTGAAAGTGAAAACGAATGTCCTTGAAGGCGGCGTTTTAGTTCCTCAAATCATCGAAACAACAGTAGGTCGTATCTTAGTGAATGAAGTGGTGCCGCGTAGAGCTGGTTTCATTAATGAACTATTAACGAAAAAATCATTACGTGATATTATCGGTCGTGTATTGAAAGAAACAGGAGTTGCTGAAACAGCATGTTTCTTAGATGATATTAAAGATTTAGGTTTCCGTATGGCATTTCGTGGAGGATTATCGTTCAACTTGAACGACGTAATCATCCCAGCCGAGAAGGAGGAGTTGATTGGGAAAGCAAACGTTGAAGTGGAAGAAGTTATGGGTAACTATAACATGGGATTCATTACAAACAACGAGCGTTACAATCAGATCATTGATATTTGGACACGTACCAATTCACGTATTACGGATACACTAATGAAACAGTTATCTAGCGATAAACAAGGTTTCAATGCCGTATACATGATGCTTGATTCTGGAGCTCGTGGATCAAAAGAGCAGATTCGTCAGTTGGGTGGTATGAGAGGTTTGATGGCGAAGCCATCCAAATCAGGATCAACAGGCGGAGAGATCATCGAGAATCCGATTTTATCGAACTTTAAAGAAGGTCTTTCTATCCTAGAGTACTTCATCTCAACTCACGGTGCGCGTAAAGGTCTTGCCGATACAGCACTTAAGACGGCAGATGCGGGTTACTTAACGCGTCGTTTGGTTGACGTTGCTCAGGATGTAATTATCAATGAAGCAGATTGCGGAACACTTCGTGGACTTGCAATGACTGCATTGAAAAATGGAGAGGAAATCGTGGAAAGCTTATACGATCGTATTTTAGGTCGTGTATCAGTTCACAATGTAATACATCCACAAACAGGAGAAATTCTTGTTTACTCTGGAGATGAAATCAACGAAGACAGTGCTTCTGCGATTGAAACTTCTCCAATCGAAATGGTTGAAATTCGCTCTGTATTAACGTGCGAATCAAAACAAGGAGTTTGTACTAAATGCTACGGACGTAACCTTGCTTCGGGCCGTATGGTTCAGCGAGGAGAAGCAGTAGGTGTTATTGCCGCACAGTCGATTGGTGAGCCAGGAACTCAGTTAACACTTCGTACATTCCACGTCGGTGGGGTTGCAACGAAGGGTGCAACAGATAATAAAATTGAAGCGAAATTTAATGGTGTTATTGAATTCGAAGAGGTACGTACTATCAGACACGGAAAGCAAGACGCTGCGCAGGATTTTGAAGTGGTAATTGGTCGTTCAGGTGAGATGAGAATTGTGGATATGAACACGAAAGTGGTTCTTGCTTCATTCAACTTGCCTTACGGTTCTCACTTATTCGTTAAAGAAGGTCAGGTGGTTGTAAAAGGCCAATTGATTTGCGAGTGGGATCCGTTTAATGCCGTGATCATTTCTGAATTCGGTGGTAAAATAGCATTCGAACATATTGAAGAAGGTATCACTTATAAAGTTGATTCGGATGAACAAACCGGATTCCAAGAAAAAGTGGTAGTTGATAGCCGTGACAAAACGAAGATTCCTATTATCAAAGTAATGTCGGGTAAAGATTTGTTAAAAGGATATAACATTCCGGTAGGTGCTCACATCACAGTTGATGAAGGTGCACGTATTGAGCCGGGTGAGATCCTTGTTAAAATTCCTCGTCAATTAGGACGTACAGGTGATATTACCGGTGGTCTTCCTCGTGTAACTGAGTTATTCGAGGCTCGTAACCCAAGTAATCCTGCTGTTGTTTCTGAAATCGATGGCGTAGTAAGTTATGGTGGAATTAAACGTGGTAATCGTGAAATCGTAGTAACGGCTCGCGATGGGGAAGTTAAGAAGTATCTTGTTCCTTTGAGTAAGCATATTCTTGTTCAGGATAGTGACTTTACTCGCGCAGGACAACCGCTTTCGGATGGTGCAATTACTCCAAATGATATCTTATCGATCAAAGGACCTACAGCAGTGCAAGAATATCTTGTGAACGAAGTTCAAGAGGTATACCGTCTGCAAGGTGTGAAGATTAATGATAAACACTTCGAAGTTATCGTGCGTCAGATGATGCGTAAAGTAGTTATCGACGATGCTGGTGATACACGCTTCCTTGAAAGAGAGTCGGTGAATAAAATCGACTTTGGCGAGGAAAACGATCAAATCATTGATAAGAAAGTGGTTTTAGATCCAGGTGATTCTCCAAACTTAAAAGCGGGTCAGATTCTTACTCTTCGTCGCTTACGTGATGAGAATTCTCAGTTGAAACGTAAAGACATGCGTTTAGTGGAGGCTCGTGATGCAATTGCTGCAACATCTTCTACAATGTTACAAGGTATTACGCAATCATCATTACATACCAAGAGCTGGATTTCGGCAGCATCTTTCCAAGAAACAACCAAGGTGTTGAACGAAGCTGCAATTCGCGGAAGTGTAGATTATCTAAAAGGATTGAAAGAAAACGTAATTGTTGGTCACTTAATTCCTGCGGGAACAGGTTTGCGCGATTACGAAAAACTAATTGTTGGTTCTCAGGAAGAATACGATTTATTGATGGCTTCGAAAAAAGAAGCGCAAGAAGCGTAAAAATCCCGGTCTATATAGGAAAGTCCCGTAGTAATACGGGACTTTTTTTATGCAATTTTCTCAAATAGAAACGAATCATTAAAATCTCATTTCGTATATTCGTATCGTAATGCGCAAGGCTTTACGTATTAAACGCTCAACAGATGGAAAATCAAAACAACAATCAATTAAATATTGAATTAACTGAAGAAATAGCAGAAGGTATTTATTCTAATTTAGCAATTATTACGCATTCGAATGCGGAATTTGTTGTGGATTTTGTGAAAGTGATGCCTGGTGTACCTAAAGCACGTGTAAAGTCACGCATTGTGTTAACACCTCAGCATGCAAAGAGATTATTAACGGCATTAGCTGATAATGTGCAGAAATATGAAGCTGTTCACGGTACAATTAAGCAAAGTGAAAGCATGTCGCTGCCAATGAATTTCGGCGGACCAACAGCGCAGGCTTAATTTTTTACAAGAAATGAAAATACGAGAGGCGTGGCTGAATAAGTTGCGCCTTTTTAGTTCGTTAACATGACACAAAAGAACCAACTTAAAATGTTACAACTGCTGAAAGTAGCAGTGTTCTTGCTTTCTTGTTGGTTTATTTGGTATCATATAAACAGCAGAATCTCTTTGCTCGATGATACGGAAAAGTTAATGGTAAGATTAAATAATCGCGATGCCATTTTTCGGATATCCATAGCCGTTATATTGATGTTGTTGAACTGGATAATTGAAGCAGTTAAATGGAAGTATTTGGTGAACTTTCTCGGTGAATTTAGTTTGATGAAATCCTTGCGTAGCGTTTTTACGGGCATCACTGTTAGCTTTTATACTCCAAATCGTATTGGTGAATTTGCAGGAAAAGTAATGCATATCGAATCCGAATTTAGAGCGAAAGGTTGTTTGTTGTCGTTTATTGGAAGTTCTGCTCAATTGCTTGTTACGTTGCAGTTAGGATTAATAGCTGTGCTACTGAATATGGGCACATGGTTCGATCTGTGTTTGATAAATAAATATGTTTTTCTCGTTTTGCTTTTCTCTTTAGTGCTTTTTATGACCTTTGGATGGTTTAGAATATCGTGGTTGAGTCCGCTCTTGTTGCGTTTGAAGCTGAATGAAAAGATGCAATCCCAAGTTGCAGTATTTTCCGAATTTCATTCTCAACAATTGCTAACAGTCTACGGATTTTCATTGTTGCGCTATTGCGTTTTTTCTCTTCAACAATACTTGTTGTTGCTAGCTTTCGATGTAAATATTGATCTGGTAAATTGTTTGCAATTGACTGCCATTTCTTTCTTGCTCATCACCATAATTCCAAGTGTTGCCTTAGGCGAATTAGGCATTCGTGGAGGAGTCAATATTGCGGTATTTGGTATGATGGTGAATAATACCTTCGGAATACTTGCCGCTACTTTCATGCTGTGGCTTATTAATCTTGCCATTCCTGCATTTTTTGGTGCTGTATCAATGTTGTATATCAGAGTGAAAAAAGAAGTATGATAACAATCGCATTCATTGTGCTTTTATTAAATCTGTTTTATGCTTCGCTG
>CAIRUC010000051.1 GCA_903881665.1 uncultured Bacteroidota bacterium
AGGGTAGGCTGGAAGGGTTTTATAGCTCGGCAGTTAATCCGAATGAATTAGTAAAATAGCGACATAAAATTGATATGAAAAACGAATTTTTAGAGAGTGCGAAAAAACAGTTTGAGTATTACAAAATGCTCGGAGAAAAAACATTTTCACAACTTTCGGACGAACAACTTTTTATACAACTAAATGAAGAAAGTAATAGTGTTGCGACAATTGTAAAACATTTGTGGGGAAATATGCTTTCTCGTTGGACAGATTTTTTGACAACAGACGGAGAAAAGGAATGGCGACAACGAGACGCAGAATTTGAAAACGATATTTCAAACCGAACTGAACTTTTAGAAAAATGGAATGAAGGTTGGACTTGTCTTTTTAATGCGATAAGTCCGTTGACAGAAAACGATTTGGCAAAGGAAATATTTATACGAAATCAAGGACATTCGATCACAGAAGCTATAAATAGACAACTTGCACATTATCCATATCACGTTGGACAAATTGTATTTATCGGAAAAATATTGTGTAATGAAAATTGGACTTCACTTTCTATTCCGAAAGGAAAATCGAAAGAATATAACGCTGACAAATTTGCAAAACCGAAAAATAAACAACATTTTACAGACGAATATATAAACGACAAAAAAACTCTTTAAATGATAAAAGGAATTTATGAAACTCATATAAATGTAGAAAACTTAGAAACTTCAATTGAGTTTTATCAAAATGTGCTCGGACTTGAAAAGTGTGGCTATAATGATGAACGAAGAATTGCATTTTTTTGGGTTGGCAAACCACAAGAATATATGTTAGGACTTTGGGAAAAACCTAAATCAGAAATTGTAAAAATGCACTTTGCTTTTCGTTGCGACAAGGAAGATATTTTAAATAACTCAATCTCATTTTTAAAAGAACGAAATTTAAAACCGTATAATTTTCTTAAAGACAATAATGAAATACCAATGGTTTTTTCTTGGATGCCAGCATTGGCAATTTATTTTGACGACCCAGATGGACATTGTTTAGAATTTATTTCTATTTTAGAAGGACAACCAAAACCAGAATTAGGAATTATAACTTTTGCTGAATGGGAAAGAGAAACAAAAATTAATAAACAAACCGAATAAAAATAACTGCCACCAACAGCGCATAAGCGCATCCCGAAAAGGGTATCCAACTGTGAGCAAAACGTTAAACCATCCAAAAAAACACTTGAAAAAAAACATCTTTAAAAAATTTGAATCAAAAAAAGCATATGAAATCAACTGTAATTATTGGAGATGAAATAACTGACGATGAAAAAATAATTTTCATTAAAGAAACGATAAGTAAAGGTAGAATTAAAGAGGTGACACCATCAGAAAAGATAATCGAAAATCAAAAATCAAACTAATATTTTAACTAGTTCAAATATTAGTTGTCAGGATATAATTAATAAATCAATACCTGACCAAATTTATTTAAATACATTAAATAAAGAACACACAATAATTGTTTTGATTCATGAATGAATTAATGTTAAAGTAATTTATGAAAAGTATAATGTCTGCTTTTGCCGCATTAATTAAACAATTTAAATTAGAGCCAGTATTTCTAGTTTTTAAATAGCTGGTTGCATAGCTTATTTTTTAACTTTACATGCTTTTGTTTATTTAATTAATCCCATGAAACTCGCCCACTTCTCCCTTATCATAGACGATTACGATAAAGCTATTGCTTATTATACTTCTGTACTAGGATTTCATTTATTAGAGGATACTCGCCTGGATGAAACTAAACGCTGGGTAAGAGTGGCTACTGCTGAGAATGCGGAGACGTCTATTTTGTTGGCTAAGGCATCAAACGAGGAACAGCAATCACGAATCGGTAATCAGACGGGTGGGAGGGTGTTTCTGTTTTTACATACGGATAATTTTCAAGAGTTTTATGATAGATTGCTTCAACATGAAGTTAAAATTATTCGTCCTATCACACACGAAGTATGGGGCACCGTTTGTGTGTTCCAAGATATGTATGGAAATTTGTGGGACTTAATCCAACCCACTACTAACGGGAATGCCTAGGTTCTCGACCATCGAGCAGTATATTGCTTCTTTCGATAAGCCTGTCCAAAAAAAGTTAATTGAGTTAAATCAATTTATTGAGTCCGTAATTCCGTATGCGGAGCCTGTCATCAGTTACAATATGCCGGCCTATAAATTCAACAAGGTAGTGGTGTATTTTGCAGGCTATAAAAATCATATCGGATTTTATCCAACTTCAAAACCCATTGCGTATTTTAAAAATGAATTGCAATCCTACACACATTCAAAAGGTGCCGTGCAATTTAAATTGAATGAACCTTTGCCACTCGATTTAATTGAGTGCATGGTTTTGTATCGTTTGGAAATGATCTTAAACGAATAAGGGAGCAAAAATTTTTGCTCCCTTATTTTTATAACCCCACTCTTTATTATTCTTTATCTAAAAACGAATAGCGATAGTCAGTTGCGGGAACGAATGTCTCTTTAATCGTTCTCGGCGAAACCCATCTTAATAAATTAATTAGTGATCCAGCTTTGTCGTTAGTTCCCGAAGCTCTTGATCCGCCAAATGGTTGTTGCCCTACAACAGCCCCAGTACATTTATCATTGATGTAGAAATTTCCTGCAGCATTTACCAGTTTTTGGGTTGCTGTTTGAATTGCATAACGATCTTTAGAAAGAATTGATCCTGTTAAAGCATACGTGCTTGTTTTATCTACAAGTTCGCAAGTTTCTTCGAATTTATTTTCGTTGTAAACATAGATCGTTAGTACCGGTCCGAATATTTCTTCGCACATGGTTACATAGTTAGGATCTGTTGTTACAATAACTGTTGGGCTAATAAACCATCCTTTACTTTTATCATATGTTCCTCCTGCAATTATTTCAACCTCTTTTGATTTTTTTGCATTATCTATGTAGTTGGCGATTTTATCGAATGATTTTTCGTCGATTACTGCATTGATGAAATTCTCGAAATCTTCAGTTGGACCCATTTTCATACTAGCTAGATCTTTTACTAATCCTTCTTTAACTGTTGGCCAGATGTTAGAAGGAATGTATGCGCGTGATGCTGCTGAACATTTTTGTCCTTGATATTCAAATGCACCTCTGCTTAATGCCGTAATTACTTCTTGAGCATTTGCTGATTTATGCGCAAGAATAAAATCTTTACCGCCTGTTTCGCCAACTATACGTGGGTACGTTTTGTATTTGTGAATATTATTTCCTATCGATTTCCAGATATCTTGAAAAACACCTGTGGATCCTGTAAAGTGTATGCCCGCAAAATCAGGATGATTAAAAATGACATCGCCAGCGGTGCTTCCTGATACATAAACAAGATTAATTACTCCTGCGGGTAGACCCGCTTCCATAAACACATCCATAAGTACACGCGCAGCATAGATTTGAGTGAATGATGGTTTCCAAACAACAGTATTGCCCATCATCGCCACGGATGTAGGTAAATTTCCTGCAATTGCTGTAAAGTTAAATGGAGTTAATGCAAATACAAATCCTTCTAATGGACGTTGCTCAACGCGATTAAATACACCTTTCGATGAAATTGGTTGTTGTGTGTAAATTTCACGCGCATATTCTACATTGAATCTTAGAAAATCAATCATTTCACATGATGCATCAATTTCTGCTTGATAAGCACTTTTGCTTTGACCTAACATAGTAGCAGCATTAATTGTTGCTCTATAAGGTCCCGCAAGTAAGTCTGCTGCTTTTAAGAATATGGAAGCGCGATGTTCCCATTCCATGGAAGCCCACTGTGCTTTTGCTTTTAAAGCTGCGTCTATTGCTGCTGAAAGATGTGTAGCATCTCCAATTGAATAGCGACCTAAAAGATGTTTATGATCATGTGGAGGGCGCATTTCTCCTTTTTTATCTGTATGCACGGCTTTTCCATCAATATACATCGGTACATCTATTACTTCACTTCTCATATGAGCTAAAGCAGCTTTTAAAGCTTTTCTTTCCGGACTACCGGGAGCATAATTTAGTACCGCTTCGTTAATCGCTGCGGGTACTTTATAAATTGCATTTGACATAATTGTTAATTCTTTTTGATGATGCAAAGTTAATATGAAAATGACTTAATAATGTCAATTACGAATACGTTTTAAATTAATGAAAGTTGCTGGTTATTAGGCTGTTCACCATTAAGCTTTTCGGTTGACTTTGTTTTTGTGTAGAGTAGATAGCCATTTACTTTCTTATAGCCCATATCCTTGAATAGCGTACAGTAGAGTCCTAGCTGTGCGTGATGTTTCTTATTAGGACTTCCTGTTTTGAAGTCTATAATGATAATTTCATCTCCATTTATCAATACCCGGTCGGGGCGATGAAGAACACCTTCCTTATCGCATAAGTCAATTTCTTTTTCGACTTTATAGTTTGTACTCGTCCATAAATTCTTTTCCATTAAATCCCATATTTCTATAGTTTCCTGTTTTATTTTTAGAGCTGTCGGTGAATTGATATCAATGGATTCTTGAGTTGATAATTGGTGAAAGGCATATTCGAGATCTCCTTTTTTATCCATTAAATAAAGAAGACGATGAATGTAGTTTCCGAAGATTGTTTCTTCCGATTCGAATTTGAAATTTACTTCTGGAATAAAGTTGCTTGAATGTAAATTAGAGATTAGAGTGGCTGTAATATTTTCCGGATTCGTAAGTGAATTATTTTCAATTTGCTCATTTTTGATCGCAGGCTTTGTTTTGTCCCCAATGCGAACAATTGGATTAGCGCCGCTTAATTGGGTTTGCCATTCTGGATTTTTACTAAGCGCATTCATAAATAATTTACCTGCAGTATTCTCTTTTGCATTTTTTATAGAGTAGAGGTAAAGTTCGTTTTCGGCTCTAGTAAATGCTACATAAAGTAAATTTAAATTGTCGATTAAGGTTGATCCGTATTCGCTTAAGTAGTCTTCTGAAAAGCAGGTTGTTTCAAGTGTTTTTTTTGAGTAAAGAGGGAATGATGGGAATTCATTATATGGCGAAACATTTGATTTTGCCCAGATAATATTTTGTGGTTTAGGAATAATTGGCCAATCAATCAACGGCATAACAACAATTGGATATTGCAATCCTTTTGAACGATGAATAGTAATGATTCGTATAGCATCGATGCTGTCAGGCATCTCTATACTCCAATCCTTGGTAATTGATTTTTCTACCCACCAAGCAATGAATTCAGATATTCCCGTTCCTTCATTTCCTGCAAATTCAATTATGATATCAGTTAGTTTGTCAATAAATACGTCGGGTTTATCGAGCTTGGAAAGTTTTAATATATGAAGGTAGCTTAAATGGACAGGAAGTTGTATTAGGAATGTTTTATTGGTAAGTAATATTTTTTTTGCAAAAGTATTCTCAGGCTGATTTCGGAAGCTTTTGTTTCTTGAAATTCCCTCAAATTCAATATTGTTTCTGTCAATATAAAAATTAATTTCTTCTTGTAAAACTATATTAGCTGGATCAACAAGGAGTTGCAGACAACTAATTAAGAACAATACCTTTTCGTTATATGCAATTTTCAATGAATTTCCAGATAAAAATGCATGACTTGTGTTTTCAAGAAGAAACTTTACAACTTCTAATTCATGGTCGCCAGTTCTAACAATACATGCAATATCTTTTAGTCGATATCCACGTTGCAGCGCATCATCTATTGTAAGGCTAAATTGCTGTAACGATTTTTTTTTCCATCCTTCACTTTCTTCCTCTCCATTTTCTTGCGGTATGCTATCTTTTTCTTTTTTATCGCTTTCGAAAAAGTCAATTGCAACATAACCTCCAAATGCACTTTCTCTATTCTTTTGAAACAGATTATTTTTATTGTAGGCTGTCTCTAAAATTGATTTATTTACAGTGGGTTCTTGTTTTAATTCATTTGCGATTTTCTCAAATATTTCATTGTTGAATTGTACAATGTTTATTAAAGAACGAAAGTTCGTGTCAAGCGGTTTTTCTATAGTAATCGCACTAAATTGAATAAGCTCATTTTTTACATCTTGAAGCAACAAATTCATATTTCCTCCTCTCCATCTGTAAATAGATTGTTTAGCATCTCCAACTATCAAAACGTCATTGCCGTTCCCAATCGAGTTAGTGACGAGTGGTTTTAGTATTTGCCATTGTTCATTTCCTGTATCCTGAAATTCATCAATAAAAAGATGAGAATAAGTGTTACCTGATTTTTCATAAATAAAAGGAGCATCGGTATCTCTCACAGCTTCACGTAACATTCTCGTTGTGTCGCTAAGTAAAAATAATTGATTCTCATCTCTGAAGTTTTTCAGTTCGTCATTTAAGGGAGAAATAATACCAACCATAAATGATAATTGTAGTACTTCGATAGAGGTAAGAAATTCGTTTAGAGTTTCAGTAATGGCATCATTTAATTGAACTATTAAAGGATGAATAACGCTTTCTGTTAATTCTAGAAAAACGGTATTTTCTAGTTGATCTTTTGAAAGCAATGACAATGGGTCGCTCACTGCAGATGTAAATCGCGCAGAAATTTTATCATATGTCTTTGGATTAAATGGATTTGCAATTATTTTATTGCAAAACGAAAGTCCACTAGAATTTTTATATTTATAATCGTTGAATGAATATCCTTTATTTTTTAAAGATGTAATGATGGCTTCAGATATCGATTTGTAATTATGAGCTGTTTCATCTCTTCTTTTTTTGATATTCCTAATGAATTCAATGGGTTGTCATAAAAATAGCCCCTAAAAGGCAGAAATGATCCCTCTAGGAAAATTAGTTGACAATCTAAATGCGAATTATTATCATTC
>CAIRUC010000052.1 GCA_903881665.1 uncultured Bacteroidota bacterium
GAAACAGAAGAAATATAGAGAACTCCAATATTGATATCCCAAATCTGAAACCCTCTAGCAAACGCAATTGGGGCAACAGCTAGTAATGCAGTAGTAATAATGATTCCAGGTGCAAGGTTGAATAAGAATTTATCAGCTGCATCAGGAGTAAAGCCTTCTTTGAATAATAACTTTACAGTGTCGGCAACTATCTGTAATGTTCCTTTTGGTCCAACACGATTTGGTCCTAATCTTATTTCTATGAATGCCGCAACTTTACGTTCCATGTAGCCAAGGAAGAATGCTAATAATATCAGGAATACCAATAAACACACCCCTACTATAACTAATTCGGTAACAGTAAGAAGAATTCCACCTCCCAATATATTTTGCAACAAATTGTGCAAGTGTTTTGCGAGTGACGAAAAGCTATATGATAAAAGTGTTTTCAATTTTTTAATACTTAGTTTTCAATTACCTGTCAATATCTGGAATAATTAAATCAATGGTAGCCATAATTGCAATCAAATCACCTATTTTGTAACCTCTGGCAATATGAGGTATAGCCGATAAGTTTGCAAAATTAGGGGAACGATATTTACAACGATATGGAGTTGAACCTCCATCACTTACAATGTAAACTCCCAATTCACCACGAGCTGTCTCTACACGCTGGTAGAATTCTCCTTTTGGTAATTTGATTACATTTTTTGTTTTTGCTACAATATCTCCTTCTGGGATATTATCAATCAATTGTTCAATAATACGCACCGATTGAAGCATTTCCGCCATACGTACTTCATATCTTGCCCAACTATCGCAACCAGTAGATATCACCTCATCAAACTGAAGTTTTTCGTATCCATCATAAGGATACATTTTACGTATGTCACAATTTAAACCTGAAGCTCTTGCTGTAGGACCTGTACAACCAAATGCAATAGCATCTTCTTTAGTAAGAATTCCTACATCTTTCAAACGATTTTGGAAAATAACGTTGCCTGTTAATATCTCATTATATTCGTGAAAATTATCTTTAAATTGTTTCAACACCTCCTTTACGCGTGATTGAAAGTCAGGTCGAACGTCATAAATAATTCCTCCAGGAACCATAAAATTCTGGGTAAGTCTTGCTCCGCAATTCTCATCCATGATGCTATTAATGGCTTCACGTTCGCGGAATGCATAAAAGAAAGGAGTTACTCCACCTAAGTCGAGACCCGCAGAAGCAAACCATAATAAGTGGGAACCAATACGGGTTAATTCGCTAATGATAATGCGTATAGCCTGAGCACGAGCAGGCACTTCAACCTGCAACGCTTTTTCGACAACCAATGCACAGGCAAGGTTATTAATGTGTGCAGACAAATAATCCATACGACTGGTTAAATAGCCATACTGACGATAAGAAAGGCTTTCGCTCATCTTTTCGATTGAACGGTGAATATATCCAAGATGAGGTTCCACTTTTTTAATTGTTTCACCATCAAGCCACACTTTTAAACGCAACACACCATGAGTAGATGGATGCTGTGGCCCCATGTTGATGACAAACTCGCCATCTTCAGTGATATAATCTTCTTCTCCTAGTAACATCTATAATTCTATCATATGTTCGTCAACATAATTTTTTCTCAACGGAAACCCTACCCAATCTTCTTCCAAAAACAATCTACGCAGATTGGGATGATTTAGAAATCTTACTCCAAACAAATCAAATATTTCATCTTCATTTAATTCGGCAGTTTTCCAAATATCATAAACAGATTCAATTTGTGGATTAAGAGTGTCGGTAATTTTCGCTTTTACTACTAAAGTATGGTTGTGTGTTTTTGAATTCAAAAAATACACCATCATCAAATGGTCTTTCCAATCAATGCAAGTTTCACAAAACAGATAATCGAAATAAAGTTCGGGTTTAGAACGCAGCTCTTTCATTACTGGCAACAATTCCTCTGAAGGAATAATAGCCACGAGAAACTCTCCACTTTCGTCAAAAGTGACTGCTGGAAATATTTGTGTAAAGCTGTATTTAAGTTCTTCTTTAGTCATTGTTCGTATTGTGTTCAAAACACTTATCAATTTATTTTTTATCTACCTGTGTTCTGTAATAAGCATCA
>CAIRUC010000053.1 GCA_903881665.1 uncultured Bacteroidota bacterium
AGCCTTTATCAATAGGGAATTGGATTCTACACGTCCTTTTACTCATCCAAATATATCAATGGGGAATGAGGCCCGCGCTATTGTTGATTCCTACAAGGTTCTGAACGAGCACATTAGCAAATATGGAACAGAGGCCTTGGGTTCACTCATTGTGAGTATGACCCGCGATGTTTCTGATTTGCTTTTGGTCTATCTGCTAGAGCGTGAAGCCGGACTCCTTTTAAGTACATCATCAGGTTTGGCCTCAATTTTACCGGTTGTTCCACTATTCGAAACCATCGACGATTTAATTCAATCTGACAGAATTCTTGACGAGTTTTTATCTCATCCGGTTACTAAAAATAGCTTGCTGCTGCAGCAACAGCAAAACAAAACCGATGTTCCTGTTCAACAGGTAATGATTGGTTACAGTGATAGCAATAAGGATGGTGGAATTTTTGCCAGTCAGTGGAATTTATACAAAGCACAAACTAAACTAATACAAATTGGGTTAAAACATGGCGTTAAAATTCGGTTTTTCCATGGGAAGGGTGGTTCCATTAGTAGGGGAGCCGGACCAACGCATTGGTTCCTGAGGGCTTTGCCACCACTTTCAGTGAATGGTGATATTCGATTTACAGAGCAGGGCGAAACAATCGAACGAAAGTATGCCAATAAGAACAATGCTGTTTACAACATCGAATTGCTGACAGCAGGAACACTGGCAGTATCAATGCTGCAAAACAATCATCCGGTTAAAGAATACGCTTTGGCGTCAGAACTTAATTTTTTGGCATCCAAAAGCAAACAGGTATACGAGGAACTCACCAAAAGGCCTGGTTTTATTCAGTTTTACGAGAAGGCCACACCAATCGATGCCATTGAACAAAGTAAAATTGGAAGTCGTCCTTCGAGGAGAACCGGGACTCGGACACTTAATGACTTGCGGGCTATTCCCTGGGTTTTTAGCTGGAGCCAATGCCGGTTCAATATTCCTGGTTGGTATGGAGTTGGAACATCGCTCGAAGCCATGCGCAACAACGACCCATATAAATTTGAACATTTCAGGGAAGCTGTAAAAACAGATCCGTTTATACGGTATGTTCTTACAAATGTTGATTCCAGCTTAGCTTCCTCGGATGAGGAAATATTTAAGCAATACGCTCATTTGGCTTCAGAAGTACCTCAGAGCAGCGAAATTCTTACACAAATCCTCAAAGAATTTGCGCTAACACGACAAATGATAGATTCTATTTTAATTGCACCGATTTCAGAAAGAAGAAAGAATCACTACTATTCGACACTACTGAGAGCTGTGGCTATGCACCCTTTGCACCAACATCAGGTAATGCTTTTAGCCCAATGGCGTCAATTGAGCAAAGATGGCAATTCTATCAAGTCAGATAAAATTCTTTTTGAGTTGCTGCGTTGTATTAATGCCATTGCCGGGGCTGTCGGATTTACAGGTTAATAACACAATAAATGCAAGAACATGAATATCAGTCAAGTATTTGCCAATAACAAAGTTTGGATTTCTGAAAAGTTGAAAGGTAATACCGAATATTTCAATGATTTGTCGCTTGGGCAAAGTCCGGAAATTTTGTACATCGGTTGTTCAGACAGCCGTGTTTCATCAGAAGAGCTAATGGGGGCGAAACCCGGAGAGGTATTTGTTCATCGTAATATTGCCAACATGGTTCCGAATACTGATCTAAGTGTCATGTCAGTGATCAACTATGCTGTATCCTATTTAAAAGTTAAGCATGTGGTGGTTTGCGGACATTATTATTGCAATGGAGTAAAAGCAGCGATGAAATCGGAAGATATGGGAATATTGAATCCATGGTTAAGAAATATCCGCGATGTATACCGAATCCACCGCCACGAACTCGATGCTATTGCGGATGAGGAT
>CAIRUC010000054.1 GCA_903881665.1 uncultured Bacteroidota bacterium
CTTTGGTGGAACAAACGGATCGGTTGGAGTAACTGTTTCAAATCCTATTGGCACTCCAATTTACCAATGGAATAACGGATCTAATTCTCAATTATTAACAGGGGTTTCAGCAGGAACGTATGTTTACACTATTACTAACGGCAACGGATGCATTACGACGGGAGCAATAAGCATATTACAACCAACTGCGCTTAACAAAACAATAGCAGCAACGGCAGCATCTTGCGGAAACTCAAACGGCACTGCAACAATAAGTATGACCGGAGGAACAACACCCTATTTATATAATTGGAATAACGGCGCAACAACTTCGTCTATTGCCAATTTAACTGCTGCAACGTATACAGTAACCGTTACAGATGCGAACGGATGTAGTTTAATTTCATCAATAGCCGTAAGCAGCCAAGGAACAGGAGGAACATTATCAACGCCGACATCAATAACTGGCACTAAAACCGGAGTTTGTGCAGGATCTACATTAGCATATAGTTGTCCTATAGTCACAAATGCAACTTCATATACATGGACAGTTCCAGCAAATGCTATTATTAGTAGTGGACAAGGAACAAAAAATTTAAACGTGTCCTTTTTAACTGGATTTAACACTGGAAATATTACTGTAACTGCATCAAATGGATGTGCAACAAGTGCAACAAAAAGTGCAGCATTAAGAAGCCTTCCTTTAGCTCCAGGAACAATTACAGGAGCAATCAATAATCTATGTAATACTATTACAAACTATAGCATCGCTGCTTCAACAACAGGAGCAACAGCCTATACTTGGTCAGTACCAACGGGAGCAACAATCATCAGTGGACAAGGAACTACAACTATAGCCGTACAATGGCCTAGTACTGTACTTGCTTCAGGAAGCATTTGCGTTACAGCGGACAATACATGCGGTAGTAGTACCGCTAAATGTTTAACTGCAATAACAACCCTTCCATTATTACCATCTACAATAACTGGACCTGCAACAGTTTGTAAAAGTCAAACAGGATTAGTTTATAGCGTTACAGGTCAAACTGGAGCGACCTACACTTGGACAGTACCTTCAACTGTTACAATTGTTAGTGGACAAGGAACGCCAAGCATCACCGTAAAATGGGGACCAAGCACAGGAAGTGTGAAAGTAACTGCATCAAATACTTGTGGTGCACAAACAGCTAAAACAAAATCAGTAGTAGTAAATTGCAGAACAGGAATTGAAAATATTTCAATGATGGAGTTGATTCCAAACCCAAATGACGGAAATTCAACAATCTTTGTTGGTGAAGAAGAATCAAACTATGATGTAATTGTATACGATATGTTAGGAAGAACAATTTTCAAAGACAACAAATCATCTACAGAATACAATTTACATTTAGAAAATCAGCCTAAAGGAATGTATTTAGTTAGCATACGAAAATCATTGGGTGAGCATAAAATATTCCGAATGATCATTCAATAATTAGAAATATAACTGAAAGGCCAACTTAACAAGTTGGCCTTTTTTTATTCCTTAGCATTAATCATTTTAAAGGTAAAAAAAGAAAGTAAAATAATAACCGCTAATAAAACAAGCCACAATAAATTATCGGGCAAGCTGAACAAAGGTTTTTTAGCAATAAAAGTCAACTTCTTTTCTGACAGAACATTTAACGTATCGGAAGTAGTAGGAATTTTATTTTTAAAACTAGCTAAATCATAATCGGGGAACGTTAAAGAACTATTGCCATACGATAATATATATCGACCTGAAAGATCATAGAAATATGCCTTTAGCAATACAGGAAAAACAAAAACATCCGCATCCGAAATTGATAATGGAATATTGTCAGCATTATTTACAATCAATTTTAACCCGGCAACGAGCTCCGGTTTAAATTCAATTGTATTATCAGAATAAGAATTCAAAACACCATTGGCAATTTCAAAATAATTTAGGATCCCTTTTTTATTTACTTCAACGCTATCCCGATAGCCATATAATGTAAAATGACGAGTATATTCAGTATTAAAAAAAACATGAGGTATTAACTTAGAAACTTCTTGTGGAATAGACATGGAGAAACAAAAAATTGTTGATTTTTCTTTAGAAGACGTGCCCGATGTTGGCAATGAAATCTTATTCAACTTTACTTGATCCAATGCTCTATAACTTTGAAGAATAGCCTTCAACAATAAATTATTGTTATTGGGATAAGTAACTCTTAAGTATTTAAATCTTATGTCCTCAAATATACATTTAGAATAACTAAAAGAAACGCCGTCTTTATGCAATGATAAAACTCTAACTGAATCCTTTATAAGAAACCAATTTTCACCATCATGACTGCCCTCAAAAAGCACATCCACATCAAAGTTGGAATTATTAAATCGAAGATTTAGTTCAAAAGAAACACCCTTGATAAGTTCGGCAGAGACATAGGATTTGTTCCTCTTCTTTACCGCATTAAACAACTTTAGGTTTGTATATGTTTTTTTTTTCAAAAGGCGCATTGAACATTCTGATGTAAGGAACTTCGAGAGAATCCTTATCTGAAATTTTATATACCCTCAAATCGGAAAGATTAGGTTTTGATTTTAGATAAATTTCGGGTGGCAGCAATAAAGAATGCCAACCAGTATCTTTTACTTCAATACTTCTGTAATAACGATCTTGATTTCCTGCTAGTAACTGTCCACAAAACAGTAATAAGACCGCCAAAAGACTACTTTTCGTTTGATTCTTCATCATTAAAGATTGTTAAACCATGCTTATTATAGAGAAAGGAAATAATCAACAATAAAACACCCAAAGAAATAAACACTACTGTTTTTAAAATAGTACTTAAAGAATCGATATCGTAAAAGAAGAGTTTTAATAATGTCACAGCGAATAACAAGATGGCCATTAAACGAAGGGACTTCTTTTGCTTGAAAATGCCTCTTATGATCATTGATAAAGAACATAATCCCCACAAAATACTTAGCCCTAATTTATACGACCAAGCGATATCGAATATGTCGGACCAATTTAACCATTCGCTACTTAATAGCCAGATAAAAGAAATAACATAGATCAACTCCGTATTTTCTGTGACTTTTAATTTATAATTAGATTGCTCTAGCGCCAGCAGAAAATATTTCAACGTTATCAATACCAATAAAATTAATGGGTAACGCAGCCATAAATTTATATTGTCGCTATGATGATAAATAGATGTTGGATGTAAATAATTATCGCGCAAAACGCTCAATTGAAACAACCCTCCCGTAAAGAAGAAAACAAGACTTACAGCGGCAATCAACAAAAAAACAATATTGAGTTCAGGACTTTTTATTTTCGCTTTGTTTACAAAATAAAGCAGTAGCGCATACGCCAAAGAATACATGATGTCGAATAAAAGTCGGTAATAATTCCAATTAATATTATAATACTTCACGGGAATACTTCCGATTTCTGCGGGAGATAATACTCCTGTCGACATATATTCATTGTGATACCATGCATCCACTTCTCCCTTAATTAACCCATAGGTAAAAATAATACTTATAATAGGCAGTCCATATTTTACCAAAACAGAATACACGCTTTTTTTATTTAGCAACGACGGAAAGTCCGCACGTCGAGAGAACCATGTCAGGAAACAAAACGCGCAAGTTATGATCAGTTCTGAAATAAAATTTAAATTTAAAAATGGATGAAACAGGTCAATGTCTGCTGTTAAATTATATGTAACTGAATAATCAGCATCCTCAAAAAAACTAAAAAATGAGAGTAAGAATAATGGAACTGCAATTTGCTCATAAAATGCCATTTTATTTTTTCGTGCAATTACAAAAACAATCACCGATTCAAACATCCACAAAAGCGTTACATAATGACCTTTAAACTGAACAGGAATTGCAATGGAAAGAAACGCTAATACAAGTCCGGCTACTAAATAAAAAACATTTTTATCGACTTCCGCTTTTTTAAACAAGAATACACAAACAGCAAAATGAATTAAAGCATATCCTACGGTAAATAATCCAAGATACGTTTCATAATTCAGATACGACATCAGATAATAACCTAATCCGTAAGAAACAAATGTGTTCGACAATAAAACAATCACATCTGTTTTTTGAAAAGCGTGATTCTTCACAACTTTAAACGCTATAAATATGGTGTAAAATTGCACAAAGAATACCAAGTTAAACAACATTGCCAAAGTGAAATAATCGTTCGTGAATGTATCTAACACCCAAAACCAAATGATGGCCCATGTAAATAAATACGCCACGAAGAATAAGCTTCTCCAAAATTTTTTGAATGCAATGAATAATATTCCACTATTAATTAAGGCAACATACGCTAACAGCAACTCCACTCTACCCGATCCCGTACTAAGTAGAAAAGGAAGAGCATAAGCCCCTACTAAACCAATTTGCGCTATAATTACATTATTATACTTCAATGCTGCAATTACTGTAAAAACTGTAAATAAAATCATCAGTATAAACGCAACAGGTTGCGGCACTAATGCATATAATGAATATGCTGCAAAAGTAACAACGTAATTAATAGCCATTGATCCACTTAATAAAACAGCGCTAAACTTTTCGTAGTTGCTTTTCAATTTAATCGCAACACCCATTAAACCTAATCCAACTAAGTACGCAAGAATGATACGAGTAACCGGACTAATCAATTGATGATCGATTGCATATTTAGTTCCAATTGCTACTCCAATTATTGTAATTAGAATTCCAACTTTATTCAATAAATTTTCACCCACAAACTTTTCAAAATTTGAATGGAGTTCGTCTGTCCAATGTGATGCCTTTTTTTTCTTCTCTGAAAAAACAGAAGGCTCATTAAAAGAGGGGAAATTATTTTTATTCTTTGTATCCGACTTCTTAACTTCTTCAAACATATTAATTACCTCCGCATCATCGCTTGCCACAATTTGGCTAATTGGCATCATTGAAGGAGCAACCACATCATCAATTGGCTTAGGATCAGAAGAAGGAATATTATTCTCCTCCAACATTCGCATTAACAACTGATTTTTTATCTCATTTAATTCGTCAGAAAGTATATCTTGCTTCGCAAGAAGAGCATCCAGTTTTTGTTTTAACTGATTAAAATCGTTTGACGTGGCGGGCATAAAGAGAGGAATAGAATAATCGAAGTTAATAAAAGCATCAAACCCTCCAAGAAAAACAATAAAAAACGACCTTTATCCGCAGACAAAGGTCGTATTACAAAATTTATATTTTAACCAATCGCTTGTTCGAGGTCAGCGAGCAGGTCCTCAATATCTTCAATTCCTACGCTCAAACGAATTAATCCGTCGGTAACTCCTGCCTTTTCTCTTTCCTCTTTAGGAATAGAAGCATGCGTCATAGTTGCGGGGTGATTTAAAAGCGATTCTACGCCACCTAATGATTCTGCAAGAGAGAATACTCTTACTTTAGAAGCCATGGCAAAAGTTTCATCAACCGTTGCATCTTTTAATGTAAAAGAAATCATCCCACCGAATTTTTTCATCTGCTTTTTCGCGATATCGTGATTAGGATGATCAGGGAACCCTGGCCAATATACCTTATCTACTTTAGGATGATTTCTTAAATAATTTGCAACAGAAATCCCATTTTCACAATGGCGATCCATTCTCACATGCAAGGTTTTAATCCCACGTAAAACAAGGAAGCTATCCATTGGGCCTGGAGTAGCGCCACAGGAGTTATGAATAAAAGCTAGCCGATCATAAATTGCTTTATCATTCAAACAAATAGCACCCATTACTACATCACTATGACCCCCTAAATACTTGGTCACTGAATGCATCACGATAGTAGCTCCTAAATCAAGTGGATTTTGCAGATATGGCGATGCGAAAGTATTATCTACCACCAACATCAAATTATTCTCCTTAGCAATAGTAGAACACGCTTTAATATCGATAATTTGCATGGTAGGATTGGTAGGGGTCTCTACCCAAAGCATCTTTGTATTCGCGTTAATGTAATTCTTTATGTTATTCGCATCATACATATTTACGAAATGAAATTTAATACCCATCGGCTCAAAAATCTTCGTGAACATACGATAGCTTCCTCCATATAGATCATTGGTAGCGATCACCTCATCGCCCGGAAGTAATAATTTAATAATTGCATCAGAAGCGCCTTGTCCACTGCTGAAACATAAGCCAAATTCGGCATTTTCAAGTGCAGCAATACAATTTTCTAAAGCACTACGTGTAGGGTTTTTCCCACGGGCATAAGCATACCCTTTATGTTTACCTGGTGACTCTTGTACATAGGTAGAAGTTTGATAAATAGGCGTCATTATTGCCCCTGTTGTAGGGTCAGGTTCCTGACCTGCATGAATGGCTTTCGTTCCGAAACGAGAATCTGATTTCATAATATTATTCTAAGCGACAAATGTAGCCAAACCTTTTTTATTAAAAAGGCAGATTGAGCAGAAAGAAAAAGGGGCAGATCAATGAAGATCAGCCCCCTTTAATAAATTATAAACATGAAATTACGGAGTCGTAAAATCAAAGATTGTAGATAAGTCCATTACTACAGCGTTATCACTCCATGTTTCAATTGAATTACGATGTTTAACAACGATGTAATAGAACGAACCGATTAATGCTCCTGGGAACTGAACTTGAACATGTCCATCTGTTTTTAACAAACCATTAACTGTTGCAGCGGTTGTAAAAGGAAAAGAAGCATTGTGAAGTTCGATAGTAACACTGTCTACATCTGTAGGATCAGTACTTAATCCATTATTAAACAATACTGGAGTCATCATGCCACTTCCAGAATAGAATCCTTGAATAAACATTTTAACATTTAAAGAAAGGGTGTTATTAATAACGAAGTTAGTTGCTGATGTAGCACTACATCCTGCTGGCGTTGTTACTGTAATAGCAGATGTAGTTGCTCCTACAGGTACAGTAGCAGAAATTTGAGGAGTACTAACTCCACCAAATGCAGCTGAATACGTACCGAATGACACAACGGATACATCACTTAACTCTGTACCAATGATAACAACTATTGTTCCTGGTGAACCTGAAGCAGGAGAAAATCCTGTGATTGTAATTGCCGCAGGTTCTGAAACTGAAATATAAGCAACTCTTATACATCCGTTAGCATCAGTAACATTATAATTGTGAGCTCCTGCAGATATAGTTGTAGGTGACCCACCGAAAGTATAAGCACCGGTTCCTCCTGTTGCAGTTAATGAAACAGTTGTTGTTCCGCCGTTACAAGCGATTGTTCCAGGTGTTGCAGTAATTGACAATGCAGTAGGTTGAGAAACTGTTGCAGAAGTAGACGCAGTACA
>CAIRUC010000055.1 GCA_903881665.1 uncultured Bacteroidota bacterium
AGTTACAATGTATTGAATCGTGTCGGTAGTATTTCCTGTATTTGATAATGATACAACAGGATTAGAAATCGAATTGTTACTTAATCCAGTGGATGGTGTCCACGAATAAGTATATCCACTTGTGTTTAGTGTTCCAATTTGCCCTGAAGAGCCCGAACATAAATATAAATTATTGCCTGCATTTGAAGCAGGAACTGGTCGAACAATTACTGCTACTGTGTCTTTGTCGGTACATCCAAACCAACCTGTTGTTAATATTACATTAACAGTGTCGTTAGTAGTTGTGCTGTTTGTTAATGAAATGGATGTATTGCTTGAAGTAGTGTTTGCTATGCCTGATGAGGGAGTCCAACTATAAGTATATCCGCTAATTGATGATGCACCAATGTTGCCGTTTTGTCCGCTACAGAATGTAATGTCTAGACCAGCATCTGCTGTTGGTATCGGACGTACAATAATCTGTACTGTATCGTATGAAACACAAGTAAAACCATTGCTTACTTGAACAATATAATGTAAGGTGTCAGGAGTGTTTCCTGTATTGGTTAATGTAATAACAGGATTTGATACGCTGCCGTTACTTAACCCTGATGATGGCGACCATGAATAGGTATACCCTGCAGTTGTTAAAGCCCCTAATGGTACGCTGCTGCCAGAACAAATAGAAACATTGTTTCCAGCATTAGCAATAGGGTAAGGGTTTGATGTCACTACTACTGTGTCTGAATTTATGCAACCATTTAATGTGGATGTAACAATGTAGTTTGTTGTACTTGAAGTCGATCCACTATTGGTTAATGTTACAGTAGGATTAGACACTGTTGAACTGCTTAGTCCTGAAGAGGGCGACCAAGAGTAATTATACCCTGATGTTGTTGCTCCTCCAATTGTAGCTGATCCCCCTGAACAAAAGGAGATATCACTTCCCGCAGTTGCTGTTGGTTGTGGTTTGATGTAAACAATTTTTGTTAAGGTGTCTGAAGGACATCCAAATGCATTTAATGCTACAACCGAAACTGTTGCTAGTCCCGGAGTATTAAAGTTTATTCCCGCAGTAGTAGTATTTGTTCCGCTAACTTGTATTCCGTGTGTTACTGTCCAGTTGTAAGTATAACCTGATGTCGCATTTACAGTGTATCCAATTCCTGTGGCTGCATTAAAACATAAAGTATCCGGACCGGTAATGCTTGTTGGTTTCGCTGTGTTTAATACATTGATGGTATAAACAACATTTGTTGTTTTTGCAGGGCAACCATTGTCAGAGGCGATTGCCGAAAATTGATAAGGTGTTGTTTTTCCTTGATTGCAAGAAGTAGACCAGCAGAATTGACTTGTAGCTGTCCCACTCCCGCTCACATTTGATAATGTAGCAGTAGGATTAGTAGTTGCACTATTGAAAATATCGCCTGTGTGTGCAATGTATAAACTGTCGCCATTAGGATCGGTAAATCCAACATTGAAACAAAGTGTTTGTCCTTCCTGAATGGTATAGGTTGTTGAAGTGCTTCCAGCAGCTAATGTAGGAGCAGGGTTAACAGGGCATGTTATAACAATAATTTGTAAGTCGAGACGAGAAACACCTATTAAAACGCCATTTCTGTATTCTTTTATTTCAACTGCAACTACATAGTATCCTTGCGATGGTGATAAATAAGAAGCTAATCCTGTTGTTGAATCAATTGATGAATAACTCCCTGTTCCAAAGGGTAATGCATTGCTAAAGGTGCCTGCATAATTGATTAATGGTATTGGCCAGGTATATGACGTAGGTGGATTCGGATTCGGATTTCCATTGTTTGAAATTCCTTGGTAAGGAGTAACAAGTTCATAGGTTAATAAATCTCCATCAGGATCGATGGCCTGATTTAAAACACTCACAGTATCTCCCGCGCAAATAAATGGCACCGGTGCTACAGCAAATGTAGGTGAGCTATTTACAATTGTAGGATCTGGAGCGTATGCATAATAAGCTTGTCCCGATGTTCCTGGACTAGTTATGTTTGCAATGGTGCTGTTTCGGCAACAGCGATCTGCGATGAAATAATAACCTGTAGTGTTTGCCGGAACAGAAATCGTCCCCGTAAATATTCCTTCTTCCACACAAACATTGGGAGCGAAAGTGCAACTATCATTTGCATTTGGAGGTGTAATGAACTGCTGTGAATATAATTGCAATGTTGATGTTGCAATGCGAATTTTATTTCCACTAGGATTTGCCGCATCCTCTTCATAAGCACCTAAAGCCATAGAGGTAGGAAGGTTTGAACTTCCTGAATTACACAAACGATAGATTTTTAAGGTAACAGCATATTGGTACAAACCGGTATTAGGGTTTAATCCTTGATATACATACGATAAATTTCCTCCCATTAAGTGAGATGCGATTGTCTTGGATGGATTCAAGACAAGCATTCCTAAGAAGCAAAGTGCTGCAAGTAACAATTTTTTCATAATCGTTGATTAGGTTGAACTGGGTTTTTTGTTTTGGTAGAATGAAAAGGGGTATCAAATTAAGGTAAAAAAGATCGATTTAAAAAGCTGATGTCGATGAATCAGCTTTTATTTTGTCTAATCAGGTAAATTACATCTTTAATTTTAACTTTAGGATGCATTACGGCTTCCAGTTTCTTGCATTAATGGTGGTTAAAATTAAGGCAATTTTCTATAAAGCAATATGTTAGATCATTTTTGACGTCTCCGTAAATGGAATTGTCGTATTTTTCATCAATCAGCCGAATTTTATGATTTATTCGGGTGTTTATAACCGAATTGAACGGAAGCTTTGCCAAATAATTTTTTTGGTAGAGTGCGTTTCGCTGAAAAAATGAAATTACTGGATGGATGTATGTATCGTTATTGTAGCTAAAATGATAGACATCAAGAGCCTTCCGAATTGAAGTCGCTGTATTTCCTTTTTCAATTTGATGTCGAAGTGTCTAAAATCAAAACATCCTGCCTCGTTTACACGGAACAGGATGTTGTTGTGGAGGTCGCGAGCGGATTTGAACCGCTGTACAAGGTTTTGCAGACCTCTGCCTAACCGCTCGGCCACACGACCTTTTTGAGTGGGACAAACATAAAAAAAATTTATGAATTACCGGTTGTTTATTTGTTTCTAACCGTTTTTTAAACTCTTTCCAGCATGAAATTGTTTCACTTTTTCTGCATTGTAAGATTTTTCTAATGAAAAATACTTATAATCAGATACTTTTAATTACTTTAGCTACACTAAATAATAATAATATGAGTACCGAGAGAGAGACAAAAGCGGTGGCAGGATATCAAATGTTGATGATTTTATCGGCTATTGATGGCGTTTTTAATGCTAAAGAGGATAAAATTATCCAACAATATCTGACTGAGAATTTTTCTCTTAAGGATAATCTTGATAGTGAGAAGGATATTTTATCGGCTTTTCCTAAGGATGAGTATGCCATCCATTTTAATAATGCAATGAATGATTTTTACCTTCATTCAAGTGTTGAAGAACGAAATCATTTTCTCGATTTTGCAGTGAAGTTGGCAATTGCAGATAAAAAAATAACTCCGAAAGAAAATTTATTTTTAAATGAATTGTTTAATGCTTGGGAAGCTAATTATTCATTCTAAAACTATCCTAAGCCCTCATTTGCTATAAATAAAAAACCCTCGCTATAACGAGGGTCTTTTATTGAATTTAAAGATTTTATGTGAAAGCATTAAAGCCAGTTACATCCATTCCAGTAATAAGTAAGTGGATATCATGCGTTCCTTCGTAGGTCACAACACTTTCTAAATTCATCATGTGACGCATAATTGGATATTCTCCAGTAATTCCCATTCCGCCTAACATCTGGCGAGCTTCACGCGCAATCTGCAAAGCCATATTTACATTATTGCGTTTGGCCATCGATATTTGTGCCGGCGTAGCGCGATTTTCGTTTTTAAGTACTCCAAGTCTCCATGTTAGTAATTGAGCTTTCGTAATTTCTGTAATCATTTCAGCCAATTTTTTTTGTTGTAATTGGAATCCTCCGATTGGTCTGCCAAATTGCATCCTTTCTTGAGAGTACCTTAAAGCAGTATCATAACAATCCATCGCTGCTCCAATTGCGCCCCACGCAATGCCATAACGAGCTGAATTTAAACAACCTAATGGCCCTTTAAGCCCTTTTATTGTAGGGAAGATATTTTCTTTCGGAACCTTAACGTTATCGAATACCAATTCTCCAGTGGCGCTGGCTCTCAACGACCATTTGTTATGCGTTTCAGGTGTGCTAAATCCTTCCATGCCTCTTTCAACTACTAACCCGCGGATATCACCATTTTCGTCTTTCGCCCAAACTACAGCGATGTCTGCAAACGGAGAATTTGAAATCCACATTTTAGCACCGTTCAAGATCACATGATCACCCGCATCTGTATAATGCGTTGTCATGCCCGAAGGATTCGATCCATGATCTGGTTCCGTTAATCCAAAACAACCCATCATTTCACCACTAGCCAACTTAGGAAGATATTTTTTGCGTTGCTCCTCAGTTCCATAGGTGTATATAGGGTACATTACCAATGAACTCTGAACAGAAGCCGTTGATCGAACACCTGAATCACCGCGCTCAACTTCTTGCATAATTAAACCATACGAAATTTGGTCTAATCCACCGCCACCATATTCTGTAGGGATATAAGGACCAAAGGCGCCTACTTCAGCAAGTCCTTTAATGATTTGAGTAGGGAATTCAGCACGTTGTGCGAAATCTTCAATAATAGGGGATACATCTCTCTTAATCCACTCTCTTACAGAATCACGGATTAAACGGTGCTCTTCTGTAAGTAGTTCATCCATTAAGTAATAATCATGCCCCTGGAAACGATCTTTTGCCATAATATTTTGTTTGCTCCCTTTACGGGATACTCTTTTGCCGCGCAAAGGTACATCCCTTTCGTGAATTATGGAAACAATCAAAGGCTAAAATGGTTCATGAGTGAGAAAGATCTTTTTTTAGGTAACAATACTTTATTGGGAAATTACCTTTTTTTCTTTTTTGTTGTTTTTACCATTTTCCAAACAGGTCCTATGTCTATTTTTTTTCTTCTTTTAAAACCCATGTTTTTCGCCATGTTATTGTTGTTTATCCAATAAACCTCGTATTTACATTCGTAGAGGTTAGATATAATGGCCTCCCATTTTAATTTATTTTTTAAGGTATTATGATCGCTTACAGTCCATGCAATGTATATAGGTGTTATGTTGGATTTTTTTACCTGAAAAAAAGTACTGTCTGATTTATATAAAATATTAGTTAACATATTGTCAGATTGTGAGCTGTCGATCCATTCAGGTGCTGTGGTGCAAATGTTGTGTAAATAAATTTCAACGGGGGCAGGACATGTTGGATTTTTTTCGTGATATATTTTCTGATAGCCATTCGTATCAGCAATATAAATTTCTGCCGTATTCTTGAAAAACCTTTCTACTTTGATAATTTCTTCATTGGTATGAGTAAACAATATTCTATCCTTCGGGAGGTTATATTTTTTAATTGTTGCATTGATTTTTCGATCGGTTTCCAAATAAGGCAATCGTCTGCCTTCCGATCTAAATAGTATTTGAGCACAGGAGGAAAGTGTAAGTACTCCAATTAATAATATAAGTAGTGGTTTGTTTTTCATAGTAGTTTGAGAAAACAGGGGCCATAGACCCCTGTTTTGAATTAAGTTTATTTACAAGGGAAGATTAGTGTATACCCGTCAATCGTTTCTCGGAGTGGATAATCGCCAACTTTTATGGTAATAGGACTTAACGAGCCTAACGCACGTGATGATTCATTAGAAAATGTAAAGTCAGCATCAATAGGGAGCGAGGTAAACCCAACTAACGATTTTCTAGCAGCATCTGTCATATTTGTTTTTGACACTTCAATGGTTAATGTGTTGAATTCATATGTTGCATTACATGATGTAAGAGTAGGTTCTGAACTTTTGAGTTCAGTTAGTAATACCTCGGCGCAAATGCCTCTTGGTTCAACGCATCCAGTCCTGCTTTTAAAGAGCTTTATTAGCACTTTTATCGGAGGTTTTAATTTGGCCGCAGATTCTCCTTTTGCATTTCCCATTTCAACAGTTCCGACTATCAGAAGGAGTAGTAAAAATAATTTTGTTTTCATATGCTTGCTTATCTACAGTTAAGTACAAGTATATATGATGTGGAGGTTTCTCGAATAATGTATTTATCCATCAAAACACTCACATCTCCAGCGGCTCCGAACGAACGCGCTACATCATAAGGAATAACAAAGTTTTCATCAATTGGGAATGTTGTGGTTGCTTTTATTAAGGATGCTGCAGCGCTCCCCATATCTCCTTTCGCAATTTCTAAAGTTAATTGCGTTCGAGTATATATTGGTGTAGCGCTTACCATTAATCCAGTATTACGTACTCCAATATCAGATTCGATGGTTAGTTTGCAAATTCCAAATCCTGCTTCACAATTCAATTTTCGTGAGGCAATAATGAACGATACTTTAATCGGACGAAAATGGGATGCGGAGGTTTTAATTGGAGCTTCCGCTTTTGTTAAACTTGTTGTTGCACAAGCAAGGAATAGTATTAATGCAATTATTTTTTTCATTTTAAATTGAGTTTTAGAAAAGTGGTTTTATGAAGTTTTATTTTTTTTGCTGTTTAGCCGCAACTGCTTTTCTTTATTAGCCTACCGACTAAATCAGGTTTCGTTGTTTTCTTAAGGCGTTTTACGCCGGAGTTTTTGTTGCATATTGTGATGTATAAAATTAGAATGGTAAATCAATTTCTAATGCAACAAATGTATTGGCGTTTATTTGCGTTATCCGTTTGCAAACGGGTAGCTGTTAACAGCTTTTTGTTAATATATAGAAATAAAAAAACCCGCTCATAATATGAACGGGTTTTCCTGAAATTGTGAAATATTTTACGGTATCAGTTTCTTTTCTTCAACTTGTATTATTTGCTTGGTGATTATGTCAAATAACAATGCTACAATATAAATTTGTGAAACATTGGCTGTTTGCGGCGATACTTTCATATTATAGGAGTTTGTATATACATCCCCAGCAACAACATCGCTGCTAATCGTTTCCCCAAATGCTCCGTTAAATGAACCTCTCAACATATGGCGATGAATATAATTTAAACTATCTATTGGTCCCACTTTTTGAGCGCTAATAATGCTGTCTTCGGTAAAATAAACAGCTAATCCAATAGGGTTAGAATAGTTGTTTGCCATCGAAGTTCGTACTGTAGTGTTCATCATACTGTCGGTGGCAGAAAAATAATTTGAGATACGTAAAGTTGCATCCGCCGGCCTACTAAGTATGGAGTCCACACTGGTTTCCCATTCCGACCACCCCAATATCGTTTGTCGATGAGAAACAGGATTGTAAAGACGATTTACGACTCCACTCGGATAAAGTGAAACGCCAAATGTTGTTGCTAAAATACTGTCTACTGGATTTCTGAAGTCGTCAGAATAGGGTGATGCTTGTGGCTTGGCGTAATAACCCCAATGAACATCTAGTATTACTAAGCGATTCCCATAGATGTTGTGAAGCCTTTCTGCTTCAATATGCGCATCCGGGCAATTCTGGCAAGTGTGGCCTGTAAAGTCTTCTATTAATACTTTGCGATTATTTACCGCAATGGTTCCCGCTTCACCATAAGGGCCTTCTACCTTATCGCAGGCAGAAAAACTAATGATTGCAAAAAATGTAAACAAACAAAAGTGAAGTGTTATTATTTTTTTCATGTTGATTAATTGAAATTAATTAGAACCTACTTGTAATTGTAATGTTAAACCCGTTGCTCGCTGGAACTTGACGACAAACGCCACCTACACATAGCAGCCCTTCTCTTTGGCGGGCATATGCTAAACTTATTCTTGTTGGCCCTTTTGTATAGGCCGTACTGAAATTAAAATAATGAATACGTTTATTTGAATCTTCATTTCCATAATTGTATTCGTCGAATGTTGTAAACGACCAATGCGGAGACACACTGTATTCAACTAATCCTAATGCCCAATTTTTTCGATCTTGCTGGGTTAATAAATGTTGTGCTTCAATACGAATGCTGTTCTTGTTATTGAATTTGTGCAAGTAGTCAATAACTCCAATATGTGCTTCGAAATCAGCTTGTGTTGCTATTCCTTCTCCTTGTAAAACGAATTGGTCATATAGTTGGTAAATGTAAGAGAGAATGACCTTGTCTTTTTTAGATATTTTTTTCGTGATTTCAATAGTTGCATCACTATAAAATTTATTGTCGCCAATGGCAAAAAAATCTGATGAGTACCCTATTGTGTCATTACTTGCAGCGGTTCGCTTTATGTCGTTTACTGATGAACCGCTAATGCTTAATTGAGTTCCGTGCTTACCACCTAAAGCAGTACCTGCTTTGAAGTTATAGTAAACTTCACCTGAAATGCCCATTTCTCCATTTGGTTGCGTTGCAAATGGGTATAATGTTGATAGTCGGTAGGTGAGTTGCTTATTTATAGCAGGAAGATAATTAATGAACAAACTGTTTCCTTGTGCACTACGATTCGAACGATAATTCATGTTGTCAATTCGTTTCGCTGCTATATGCGCTCCCAAATTTTTATGAGTATAACCTAAATTTACTAAAAGAGCCTCGCCGTTTTTATAAATAAATTTATTTACAATGGAAGGATCGTTGTATTTGTAGGCGTATTCCATGTCAACTGTAAAACCTCCATATCCTATTGAAGTTCTTCCTGCAAAGGAGGCAACATTTTCTGGTAATATTCGCGAAGGAATATCATCTTTTTGATATTTGCTTACGAAACTACCGCCCAAGCCTATACGAAGTTTTTTAGATTCCCATCCAGGAATAAAATCATTTAACTGTAAGTCGCCGTCGAATCCACGTACTATTCCAGGTCCTTTGCTGAAATAGTTTCTTTGCTCGGCTACAAATCCTTTAAGGGTAATTCCTTTAAAAGGACTATATCGCACATGCAGACCGTCCATTGCATTGTCAATTCCTAACGATCTTTCTTCATAGCTTCTAAATATTAATCCGCTGCCGAATTGATCGTAAAAGTTTCCAACAGTTATAGTTATTTGATCAGTCGTGAAACTAGCATAACGATATGGAATTCCACTGCCTTTGTAGTTTGCATCAAATCCTTGAAGCGCATTTAAATAACTTTCATATCGAATCCCAGCTTTGAATTGGCCTGATTCATAATTAATATTTAGAAATCCGTTGCTTAATAATTTTTCCGGAACATCTTCCGCTCCAATTAAGTCGTCTTTGCGATAGTATTGTGAATTGATTTCAAAGTTTCCTGAAACATTGGAAAGTGAAGGTATTTGTTGCGCTTGAGAAGTGGATGTTCCCATAATTAGCAAGAAGACTACCAGAATCAGGTAATTATTCAATTTCATAATAGTTGATATTTATAGGTGAAATTAGCACAAAAAACACCTTGACATTAAATGTGTTTTTGATTTTATTGCGAAGAATTTATTTGCCCGAAATTTTCTTAATTTCTTCTAATAAATGTTCTTCGTCGCCGGGTGAATAGTTGTTGTGCTGACTTACGATTTTGCCGTTCCCGTCGAATAAAAATAGATGAGGTACCATATTTACATTCATCGCTCTTTTGAAATCACCATTCGGATCTAATAGAATGGTGAAGTCCCAACCTTTACCCGCAACAAAAGGTGCCACCGAATTCATTGTTCTGCTATCATCAATTGATATTGCATAAACTTTTATTCCTGTTTCTTTAGTCCAGTCTGAATAGTCTTCGCTGATAGCATTTAACTCCGATACACATGGCTTGCACCAAGTTGCCCAAAAATCAATGATGAATGGTTTTCCGTCGTTGCTGATTGTTGAAGTGTTGAACGATTTTCCTTCGAGTGATTTAATGTTTGCCGATGGGACTTCTGAATTGGTGCTTGTTTGAGCAAATAGAGTGCTGCTGCTGATTAATAATGCAACTACTAAAGTTAAAGTTTTCATTGGTAATTGAGTGATTTTTGTTGAGAGGTAAGAGCTGGCTTTTATAATGCTAATGATTTTCATTTGCATTGAAAAAAGTTGGGTTGTCAATTGTCGTGCCTTAATTCGTTTCGATTGTTTCGATGGTATGGTGAACCAATGAACTTCATTAGGTCATTTTCAGTTCTAATTTTTAGCTGCTTTGCTTAATAAATTTTGGTCGCTAAAAATACTTAAATTCCTTTATCTTACAAGATGAATTTAGGGCGGCTTCTGATTATTCGTTTAGTTGAGTGGATTAGAAGGTCAAATTTGAACCCTTTGTTAAATGCAATAATACACATACTTGTAACGAATGCTCCTTGTTTTGCTGTAACTATCTCATATTCTGTTGTTAATGCATAGAGGGGGTGAATGCGGCGCTCAATATTTTGATTTTTACATACAAAATTCGATTATATCTTTGCGTAGGAATCGGTTATTTGCTATTTTTACAAATCTAAACAACTTTATATTGGTTGAAATGAAAAAACAATTACTCTTAGTTTCTATATTTCTTGCGTTTTTTGGCGCTGCTCAAGCTCAAGTTTTGACGGCTTCAAACTACATATTAACAGTCTCCGATCCGGGTAATCAAACGGCTCTTGAATCATTTGCTAGAATTCAGAATAACAGTACTAATGCAATGAATGTGCAGGTGGAAAGAACGGTCATTAATTTGCCCGCCGGTATGGACGAATTATTTTGTTTTGGAATTTATTGTAACCCTCCGGGAACAGCTTCCACTTCTTACAATACCCTTATTAACCCAGGAGCTCAAAATAGTACATTTAAAGCCGACGTTCTTCCTAACGGTAACTGTGGAACGGCTACTATAAAGTACAATTTTTATGATATTGATACCCCTTCTGATAGTGTTGCAATTACATTGAATTTTGCTTTCTGTACAGTTGGTTTAAATGAAAATGCAGAGTCATTCGGAATGTCTCGCCCACTTCGCAATCCTGCTGATCAATTCACAGTGTTTGCATACAATTTGCAAAACGATAATAGTGGTGACAAACTTTTAGTTTACAATATGCTTGGTTCGTTAGTTAAAACGATGGATGTTACCGGAAAAAGCGGAAGTTTGGTGTTAAGTACTTCAGATCTTAAACCTGGTGTTTATTTCGCATCTTATTTAAGTAATAACAAAGTGAAAAACAGCTATAAACTGGTTGTTGCTCATCGATAATATTTTTTGTAATTTAGGAAAGGCCGACCATCCCGTCGGCCTTTTTTGTTGAATGTCTAATGAAGATCATAGCTACATCTGAAAATTGCTAAAAGTTCTTCTTTGTGATTTTGTATCTTCGTATCCCTTAATAGTAAATGTGTAGAAGCTATGCCAGATTTTAATCAAGAGGCCCTCGATTACCACGAAGCCGGCCGTCCGGGAAAAATAGAAGTTATCCCAAGTAAACCTTACAGCACGCAACGCGATTTAGCGTTGGCTTATTCCCCTGGTGTTGCTGCTCCTTGTTTGGAAATTGAAAAGAATCCCGATACCGTTTATAAGTACACTGCAAAAGGTAATTTAGTTGCTGTGATCTCGAATGGTACTGCTGTTTTAGGTCTTGGAAATATCGGGCCTGCAGCTTCTAAGCCTGTAATGGAAGGTAAAGGATTGTTGTTTAAAATATTCGCTGATATTGATGTGTTTGATATTGAAATCGACCAAACAAATGTGGATGATTTCGTGAAAACCGTTAAGGCAATTTCTCCCACATTTGGCGGAATAAATCTAGAGGATATTAAAGCTCCTGAGTGCTTCGAGATTGAAAAACGACTCAAAGCAGAATTGAAAATTCCTGTAATGCACGATGATCAACATGGAACTGCAATTATTTCAGGAGCCGCTCTTATTAATGCATTGGAAATTGCAAATAAAAAAATTGAAAATGTTAAAATAGTGGTGAATGGCGCTGGTGCTTCAGCTATTTCTTGCACTACTTTATTTGTTACACTAGGAGCTCAACTCGAGAATATTGTAATGCTCGATAGTCACGGAGTAATTAGAACGGATCGCGATAATCTCGATATTCATAAAATTCGCTTTGCTACTAACCGTAATATCAATACCCTAGAGGAGGCAATGCTAGATGCCGATGTTTTCGTAGGGCTGTCAAAAGGAAATATTCTGAAGGGTGAAAATTTAAAGGCGATGGCTCCAGATCCTATCGTTTTTGCAATGGCAAACCCTGATCCCGAAATAAATTATGAAGATGCTGTAGCGGCACGTGAAGATGTGATTATGGCAACAGGTCGTTCAGATTATCCAAATCAGGTTAATAATGTGATCGGCTTCCCTTTTATTTTTAGAGGGGCGCTTGATGTTCGAGCGACTCAAATTAATGAGGCTATGAAGTTGGCTGCAGTTTATGCTATTGCGCAACTCGCTAAAGAACCAGTTCCTGAAATTGTGAATCTTGCTTACAATAAACGAAATATTACTTTCGGTAAAGAGTATATCATTCCTAAGCCGCTCGATCCTCGATTAATTCATACTATTTCTCCTGCTGTAGCAAAGGCTGCTATTGATTCTGGTGTAGCGTTGAAGCCAATTACTAATTGGACAGCCTATGAAAGCGAATTGAAAAAACGATTAGGTCTTGATAATAAGTTGATTCGTGTAATTACTAGCAAGGCGAAGCAAAATCCAAAACGTATTGTGTTTGCAGAAGCAGATACCTACAAAATTTTAAAGGCTGCTCAAATTGTTAATGAAGAAGGTATTGCAAAGCCTATATTATTGGGTAAAAAGTCTAAAATCGAAGCGTTAATTAACGAACATAATCTTCGCTTACAAGGCGTAACCATAATTGATCCTCGAGAGGAAGCCGATACGCTTCATGAATTTGCCGACATCTTCTTCGAAAAACGTAAGCGTAGAGGATTTACCTTATATGAGTCGCGTAAGATTATGCAAGAGCGTAATTATTATGGGGCCATGATGGTTGAAACTGGTCAGGCAGATGCTATGATTAGTGGTTTAACGCGAAATTATACTGAAACGATTAAGCCCGCTTTGCGTGTAATTGGAACCAAAAGCGCTATGTCGAAAGTGGCAGGGATGTATATCATGATTACGAAGGATGGTCCTGTTTTTTTCGCCGATACTACTATTAATATTAATCCTACAGTTGAAGAATTAGTAGAAATTACGCTATTAACCGCTGAAGCTGTTCGTCAGTTTAATATTGTGCCTCGTATCGGATTGCTTTCGTATTCAAATTTTGGATCTTCTAATACAGAGAGTGCTATAAAAATGAGAAAGGCAGTTGAGATTCTTCATGCTAAATATCCCGATTTAATTGTGGATGGAGAAATTCAAGCGAACTTCGCATTTAATCAACATTTGTTGAAAGATAATTTCCCTTTTAGTGATATAGCTGATGGAGGTGTAAATACGTTGATATTCCCAAATCTTGATTCAGGAAATATTGCATATAAATTGCTGCAAACAGTTGGTGCCGCTGAAGCGATTGGTCCAGTGCTTTTAGGAATGAAAAAGCCTGTTCATATTCTTCAGTTGGGTTCGTCAGTTCGTGAGATTGTAAACATGGTTACAATTGCCGTTGTTGATGCTCAATCTCGAATTCCAAATACTGATGCCATTCCAAATGCGGTCAATGCATAAAAATTAATTATCGTATAAGGGTTACAGTTTGTTTTGTTGAAAATTGCTTCAATAATCCATTGCTGTAACCCTTGTATTTTAAAGCTGCTACATATATCCCTTCGTCGCACGCTGCGCCTTTATATTGTCCATCCCATTTACAATCGATATTGTCGCTTTTGTAGATGATTTCGCCCCATCGGTTGGCAATAATTAACGAAGGACTTTCAATTACACAATCGTAATATATAGAATAAAAATCATTGGTTTGGTCGTCGTTCGGACTAAAGCTATTGGGTAAATAGACATTACAATCACATTTATCGTATTCCACTAAAATACTGTCGGAAATAGTGCCACATTGATTGTTCGATTGCGCAATATATAACCCTTCTTTGTTGACAATTCGTATGCTCCCAATTTCTCCGTTTCCCCACATTACCGGCGTGTTGCTTTGAGTAAAAAGTGTTTTTAATTCCCCTGTACAAAGTGGCGTTGTGTCTGTTGTAATTTCTATAAAGGGTAGTTCTGAAACGTCAATGTAATTATGCTTAGCTAGAGTGTCTGTTCGACATTCACGAGTCGTAATTAGTTCAACATCAAATGTTCCTGAAGTTGAATAGCAGATAGAAGATTCGGTTTTTTGACTCCCGTTAATATTATCGGCACCTTCAAATTTCCACTGCCATTTATAGTTGGCACTGCTTCCGGTATCGGAAAATGAAATGCAATCACCAACGCAAATTTTCAAATTCGATCCGGCAAATCCTTCATTAACCGTGGGTGCATTTTGAGTTTTTATCATTGAAACATTGTCAATGTCAATATAAGCCATTTGACCAATTTGCATACATGCTGTACTCGATGTATTTCCGTTACAAAACATGCCTATAATCAACCTGTCGTAGCAACTATCTGCTATGAAAGATCTTGTGAAAGTTTGGTAGTTGCCCGATTGAAGTTCGTTAATGCCGATTTTTATTTGAGGGTTAGCATTGCTGCATCCGAAAACTGGGAAACTTATTTGGTTGCTTTTCTTCACGAAAAGGAATCCCAAGCTATAACAATCAATCGAAGGGCAGGGTCCTCCCATCGGATTAATCATTGCATCTATTTTCAACTCGAATTTTTCACCCGGAACCAAGGTTGAAGGAAGATCGGTGCTGATAGCCTCCCCATACCAGTACGTTGGGTTTAAAGTATAGGGTGGAGAGGCTACTAATCCGATGCAACCATTTCCCGAGGCAGGGATTCCATAAGGACCGATTGTACTTGGTGCATAATAGCCACAAGTATAGAAATCGGCGGTCCCAATAGCTGAATCCCATTGGGCGCAAAAGCGTATTTGGCTCTGATATACAGGGCATTGGCTATATAATTCGAAACCGGGATTGCCAAGTAAATTCTGCCCAACAGCCTGAGTACCTATGCACAAGAAAAGTAAAATTCGAATAAATTTCATCAATGCAAATAACGCATTTTTACAGAAGTTTAATTCACTGATTTTTATCGGATAATCATTTAATTGTCAAAAACTTCGTCATTCGGTAAACATCTCTATTTTTGTGGCTATGTATGATTATTTTAACGGAAAAATTGCAGCACTAACTCCTACCCATGTTACAGTAGATTGTGGCGGAGTAGGGTATCATTTACAAATATCATTGTATACCTTTTCTGCCATAAAAGCGAGCGCTAATGTGAAGCTTTTTGCACATCAAGTAGTGCGGGAGGATGCTCATTTGTTGTTTGGATTTTACGATGAGGATGAGCGTTATATGTTTCGTGAGTTGTTGAATGTTAATGGAGTAGGGGCTACAACAGCTCGAATAATTCAGTCCTCTTTAACCCCTGATCAATTACGTTCGGTGATCTCGAAAGGCGATGCCGTAACGCTTCAAAAAGTCAAAGGAATTGGTACTAAAACAGCACAAAGAATTGTTCTTGATTTACAAGATAAAATCAATAAAGGACAAGTTGCAACAACTACTTCAATTCCTGGAGTACACAATACCGCTCGCGAAGAAGCGTTAAGTGCATTGTTAACATTGGGTTTTGCCCGTGTTAGCGCTGAAAAAGCATTAATGTTGGCTCAGAAAAGTGTAGATGCTGAAGCCAGAGTAGAAGATTTGATTAAAGCGGCTTTAAGCTACTTGTAGTAGATATTGAAAAAAAGTGAAAAATAGAGGGATTAAAGACCGTTCGGATGGCTCTCAATTGACTCATTTGTGCTATTTTAGACCCCTGATTACCAGATTAACCGAACTTCTTAGAACAAGTTGAAAAATTTCCGCTCATATTCTCTCCTTACGCTAGGTGTATTCTCGTTGTTTTCGCTCGTATGGGCAAGTAGTCCGGTGCACCTGCGTGCAGAGTTCTGTACTCTTGTCGCGCCTTTAGATTCTCCGATAACCAATGCCCCTGGGAATGTAATTCTTCCCTATCCATTCAAAGATCGTTATGCAGATCCTTATAGCTCTCAAAATCACGAGAGCCCTATGTATTTGAATACTCCTTCTAACATTAAAACGACCATTGAATATGATCCTGATGAGCGTCAGTATGATATTAATGAGAAAATGGGTAATCAGTTTTTCAGAAGTCCTAGTTACATGACCTTTGAAGAGTTTAAAGAATCACAGTTTAACAATAGCACGAAAGATTACTGGAAGAAAAAAGCAAATGAAGAAAGTATTACTCAACGTAAATCTGGATTTTCGCCTCGTTTGTATGTGGGTGGAGAAGGGTTCAATAGAATTTTCGGAGGAAACACAATTGATATTCGTCCACAAGGTTCTGCTTCTTTGAGTTTCGGATTAAATGTAAGTAAGTACGATAATCCTACATTGCCTGAGCGCCAACGAAAAAACACCACATTCGATTTCAAAGAGAAAATCCAAATGAATGTAATTGGTAATATTGGCGATAAGTTAAAGATTACAACTAATTATAATACAGAAGCTAGTTTCGATTTCGAGAATCAAATTAAACTGGAATATACAGGATATGAAGATGAAATTATTCAGAAAATTGAAGCGGGTAATGTTGCATTGCCATTAAATAGTCAGTTAATTCAGGGTAGTCAAAGTTTGTTTGGATTAAAAACGCAATTGAAGTTCGGCCGACTAACGGTGACGTCTATCCTATCTCAACAAAAAGGTAAGGCATCAAATATTGAAGTGAAAGGTGGAGCAACTACTACAAATTTCGATATTTCTGCAGATCAGTATGAAGCGAATAAACATTACTTCATTGGAAATTATTTCATGGATCATTATGACAATGCTTTAAAAGATCTTCCCTTCATTAACGCTACCGTTAATATTACTCGTATTGAAGTTTGGGTAACAAATAAAAATAACTCTACCGATAATACCCGTACCATTTTAGGGTTGGTGGATTTGGGAGAGTCGAATTTTTACAATGTTTCGGATCCAGGTTTAATTAATAATGCCGCACCATTTAATGATCCGTATCCTTCAGATTCAGCAAACAGTTTATACGCAAATCTCTTAACAAATTATCCTTCGCTAAGAGATGTGGGCTCTGTTCAGAATACACTTTCGTCAGTGCCAAATTTAAGTTCATCGCGCGACTATGAAGTTGTGCAGAATGCACGTAAGCTGAATACAAATGAGTATACTTTCAATCCGCGATTAGGATATGTTTCCTTAAATCAGTCGTTAAATAGCAATGAGGTATTAGGTGTGGCTTACGAATATACGGTAGGAAATAAAGTGTATCGTGTAGGTGAATTAACAACATCAGGGGTTGAGCCTCCAAAGGTGTTGGTGATGAAATTATTGAAGGGTCGTGTAACAAACACCAAACTGCCTACATGGGATTTGATGATGAAAAACATCTATGCATTAGGTGGATTTCAAATTGATAAAAAAGATTTCAAATTAGATGTGCTTTACTACGTTGATACAATTGGGAATCGTATTAACTACTTACCTGTTGGAACTAACGAGCCGAATGTTTATGCACGTCCTTTGAATCGTTTCTTTAGCTTAGATAAATTAAATAGCAATAACGATCCTCGTCCTGATGGGGAATATGATTTCATTGAAGGCGTTACCATCAATAGCAATAGCGGTCGAATTATATTTCCTGTTCGTGAACCATTTAGTGATTTCCTAAGGAGTCAATTTGCAAGTCAAACAAATGCTGACGTGTATGCATATGACGTTTTATATGATTCAACAAAAACAGTGGCATTACAACAGCCCGAAAAAAATAAATTTAGTTTAAAGGGAAGTTATTCAAGTAAATTTGGTTCTGATATTCCATTGAATCAAATGAATATTCCAGAAGGTTCGGTGAAAGTTACAGCTGGTGGAATTCCTTTAACAGAGAATGTAGATTATACTGTTGATTATAATTTAGGTCGTGTAAAAATCATTAATCAAAGTATTCTGAATTCAGGAACAGCAATCAATATTTCACTTGAGAGTAATTCGCTTTTCAGTATTCAATCGAAAACATTATTTGGGTCACGCTTCGACTATGTGGTAAATAAAGATTTCGTGTTGGGTGGTACTATTATGCGCCTTAATGAACGTCCAATTACACAGAAAGTAAACTTCGGTGATGAGCCTATTGCAAATACGATGTGGGGTGTTGATGGTACTTGGAAGAAAGAATCACGTTGGTTAACTAAAATGATTGATAAGTTACCTGGAATTTCAACCAAAGCACCTTCTAACATTATAGTGAGTGGTGAGTTTGCAAATTTGATTCCTGGAAATAGTAAAGCAATTGGCAAAAATGGTACCGCTTATATCGACGATTTTGAAGGCAGTCAAACTACGATTGATTTGAAATCGAACGTAGGTGCATGGACGTTAGCATCAACTCCGCAAAGTCGATTTGCTGAAGGAAAAATTGATTCAATTTCTAGAGCATATGGCTTTAATCGTGCAAAATTCTCTTGGTATATTATTGATCCTTTGTTCTATCGTAACCAGTCGGGAGTAACACCGTCGCATATTTCTTCTAACGATATATCGAATAACTTAGTACGTCAAATTCCGGAGAAAGAAATTTTCCCGAACAAAGAAGCGCCGCAAGGTCAAACGGTAATTCTTCCTGTAATGAATATGTCGTTCTATCCGGAAGAAAGAGGGCCTTATAACTATGATATATCACCAACACTTTATTCCTCAGGTGTGGCTGCTGATGGTAAATTAAAGAATCCATCATCTCGATGGGGAGGTGTTATGCGTCGAATTGAATCAACCGATTTCGATGCAGCAAACATTGAGTTCATTCAGTTTTGGATGATGGATCCATTTAATAGCAATAGTCAAAATGTGAATGGGGGAGAGCTTTATTTCGATTTAGGAAATATTAGCGAAGACATCTTGAAGGATGGTAAGTTGGAATATGAAAACGGATTGCCTGCTACTGGTGATACATCATTGGCAAATAAAACGGTATGGGGTTTCACTCCTAAAACGCAGCCTCCAATTATTTATGCGTTCGATAATAATCCGGATGCTCGCCAATACCAAGACGTTGGTTTAGATGGAGTACGAAATGGCCTAGAGCAAGCGGTCTTCCAAGATTACCTTTCGCAATTATCGACTCAGGTTTCTCAAGTCGCATATCAATCGGCATTAAATGATCCTTCATCCGATAACTATCATTATTACCGTGGAACAGATTATGATAATTCTCAAAAGAGCATCCTTGATCGCTATAAGGAATATAGCAATCCCGATGGAAACTCCCCAACAGAAAATCAGAGTACAGAATCGTATTCAACTTCAGCAACAACTATTCCCGATGTAGAAGATGTAAATAAAGATTTTAATCAAGAAGCATCAGAGCAATTCTATGAATACCATGTTCCAATTCATCAAGGTGAATTAGAAGTAGGAAGAAACTTTATTGTAGATAAAATTACGCGTAATGTGGCATTGCCCAATGGTAGTACAACAACGGTGACTTGGTATCAGTTCAAAGTTCCTATACGTGATATTCAAACGAATCCAAATATTACAAAGTATGGTGATATTGAAGGCTTCAATACAATTAGTTTCATTAGAACTTTTATGACAGGTTTTAGTGAGCCAATGACATTGCGTTTCGCTAAACTTGAATTCCTTCGTGGTGAGTGGAGGAAGTATGCTTACGACTTGCATTCTGCTGGAGAAATCATTCCTGGTGATCCTAATTCAGGAACATTTGATATTGCGGCTGTAAGTATTGAAGAAAATGGAAATAGAACTCCAGTCCCTTATGTTATTCCTCCGGGAATTGAGCAAGAAACGAATATCGGCTCAACCACCTTACAGCGATTAAATGAGCAATCATTATCATTGAAAGTTTGTGATCTTGAAGATGGAGATGCACGTGCGGCATTTAAAAATCTAGAACTTGATCTACGTTCATACAAGAAAGTGAAGATGTTTATCCATGCTGAATCTTCTGGCGTTGCTGATGATTTAAAAGATAATGATTTATCGGTTTTTGTTCGTGTTGGTAACGACTTTACCGAAAACTATTATGAATATGAAGTGCCATTAAAAATCACGAAGTGGGGAGCAACAGACGCTTACTCGATTTGGCCTGAGTCGAATAATCTAGAGTTAGATCTCGACAAATTTGTTAATTTAAAACTGGCAAGAAATACGGCAATCGAAAACTCTAGTGGCTCAGTTAATATTACCAACCTTTATACTACCACCGATGACGATGGAAAGAACCATATCTCAATAAAAGGAAATCCTTCGTTGAGCAGTGTGCGTACCATTATGATTGGAATTCGAAATCCGAAACGTGATCCGTTGAATCCTAACGGTGATGATGGCGTGTCTAAATGCGGCGAAATTTGGGTAAACGAATTACGCTTAACCGACTTCGATAAAAAAGGAGGATGGGCCGCAACGGGTCGTGTAACTACTAAACTCGCTGATATCGGAAATGTGGCTGTTACAGGAACGCATAAGTCAGTTGGTTTCGGAAGCATTGAACAAAAAGTTAGCGAGAGACGAAGAAGCGATGAAACATCGTTCAATGTAACATCCTCATTATATCTTGGAAAATTCCTTCCAGAAAAAGCAGCATTAGATATTCCGCTATATGTAAATTACGGAACTATTGTGAATAATCCACAGTATGATCCATTAGATCAAGATGTGCCGTTTGGCGATGCATTAGCCAACGCTCAAACGAAGGCGGATAAAAACGAGTTGAAAAAAAGGTCTCAGGATTACACGCGTAATAAGAGTATAAATTTTACGAATGTGAAAAAGAATCGTGTAGGTAATGCGAAAGCACATATTTATGATATCGAGAATTTTAATTTCACATATGGCTATGATGAAATATTTCATCGCGATATTAATATTGAATACGATGTAACTAAAACGCACAAAGGAGCAATTGGGTATAATTTTAATACAACGCCAAAATATTTTACGCCGTTAGCTAAAAGTACTGCAATGAAGTCGAAGTACTTAAGGTTAATTAAGGATGTAAATATTAATTTAGTTCCAACTAGTTTGAATTTCAGAATGGATGTTCAAAGAATGTATGGCGAAAAATTGTATCGTAATAATACAGGGTATTCAGATATTGTGCGTGACACCTTCTTTAATAAGAACTTTGATATGCGTCGCGTGTATGATTTGAAATATGATATTACAAAATCAATTAAGATCGATTTTAATGCAAATAATTATGGTATAATTGATGAGCCTGAAGGGAAAATCGATAATCAAGGAGAGCGTGATTCTATTAAAAGTAATATTTGGGGTAAGAATTATTTATTAGGAAGAAATAAACAATATACACACGCAGGTAATGTTAGTTATCAGGTGCCTTTAAATAAACTCCCTCTTACTGATTGGATTTCATTGAATGTAAAGTATGGATTTAATTATAATTGGCAGGCCGGTCAGTTCTTGCAAAACACAACAACAAGTGCATTTGGTACAGATCCTCGTACCGGAAATACAATACAAAATTCAAACACGAAGCAGCTAAATGGTAATTTTGTTTTAACAACTTTGTACAATAAAATTCCATTTTTAAAACGAATTAATTCTCCTAAACCAGCTCGTCAGCCAAAAGCAAAAATTACTCCTAAACCTGAGCCAACTAAAGCGGCGAATGATACTACTGGAGGAAAGAAACCTGTTGTGCCTAAAATAAAACAACCGAATACAATTTCTGATGGAGTACGATTTGTAGGAAAGATGATAATGGGAGTGAAAAATATCGGATTTACCTACAGTGAAACAAATGGTACAGTATTGCCAGGATACATGAATTATTCTCAAGCATTCGGTCAGGATTTAGACAATAATTCGCCTGGATTAGGATTCGCTTTTGGTAGCCAAAAAGATGTTAGAGAAAAAGCTGTGCGTGATAATTGGTTAACAACAGATACTAGTTTGAATTCATCGTATGCACGAACCTACAATCAAAATTTTTCGGGTAGAAGTACTATTGAGCCTTTCGATGGAATGAAAATTGAATTGAATATTTCTCGTCAGTTTACTAAAAATAATTCAGAATATTTTCGTTGGAATGGCTCACGGTTCGAGTCGCAAAGTGTAACTGAAACAGGGAATTTTAGTATTTCAACGATTTCATTGAATACTGCATTTGTTAAAGATGATAAGTCTACATATACAAATGCAGTTTTTGAAACGTTCTCTAATAATAGAAAAATTATCTCAGAACGTTTAGCGCTCGATAATCCTAATTCAGTTGGATTTGCCGCTGCCGATACTTTCGGAGTTGTTTATAACGATGGATATACGGGAACACAACAAGAGGTGTTAACAATGGCATTCCTCTCTGCTTATACAGGCAAGTCGGCGAATACAGTTAAACTGAATCCGTTTACAAAAATGCCTCTGCCTAACTGGAGAATTACCTATGACGGATTAAGTAAGTTGCCTTTGTTTAAGCAGTTGTTTAATACTGTTAGCTTAACACATAGTTATCGTTCTACATATAGCGTGAATACGTTCAATCGTAATCTGAATTATGTCGAATCAAAATATCAGATTGCAAGAGATCAGAGCGGAAACTTTATTCCTGCACGTGAATTCGGACAGATTTCAATCTCCGAGCAGTTTGCTCCTTTAATTGGAGTAGATGTTACTTGGAAAAATAATATTCAAACTAGAGTTGAATTTAAACGCGATCGAAATGTATCGTTAACTTTTGCTGGAGTTCAGGTTACTGAGGTAAAAGGAAATGAAATTACTTTCGGTTTTGGATATCGATTGCCTAAGTTTACGCTCCCATTTGGATTAGGAGGAACTAAAGCAAGAACATCGGGTAATAGTTTGAATTTAACTGCTGACTTTAGCGCGAGGAAAAATGTAACAATTATCAGAAGATTACTCGAAGGCGTAAATCAACCAACTGCTGGATTGAATGTTTATTCGATTAAAGGAGCAGCAGATTACGCAGTTAGTGAGCGACTCAACGTGCGTTTATTCTACGAGCAAACAATTAATACTCCGGTAATCTCAACTTCATATCCTACTTCAAATATTAATACAGGAGTAGAAATTAGGTTCTCTTTATCGCAATAATCTATAAATTTGTAACGAAATTGAAAAAACCGTAACCCCGGAACAAAATGAATATACCCGCAGAATTAAAGTACACCAAAGACCACGAATGGGTTCGTGTAGAAGGTGATGTAGCAACAATCGGTATTACTGACTTCGCTCAAGGTGAGCTAGGTGATATCGTTTATGTTGAAATCGAAACAATTGGAGATACTGTAGAAAAAGAAGCTGTTTTCGGAACAGTTGAGGCGGTGAAAACTGTTTCAGATTTGTTTATGCCGTTAACTGGCGAAGTAATGGAATTGAATTCGCGTCTTGAAGGTGAACCTGAATTAGTAAATACAGATCCTTATGGTGACGGATGGATGGTTAAAGTGAAAATCGCTGACGCATCTCAAGTGGCCGATTTATTAGAAGCTTCTGCTTACAGTTCATTGATTGGAGCTTAATCTCTATTAGATGTTTATAAAGAATAATTGGCCTGGCATTAGTTGGGCCATTATTATATTTGTGCTAAGCAGTATTAAGCCTCCTGCCATTTATTTTCCGGATTTGTTCGATTTGTTTACTCCAGATAAAGTGGCGCATTTTATTGTTTATGCAATTCTTGTTTTTTTGTTGGCGCTAGGGTTTGTGAAAACGCCAGGTATATTGTCGAGAAATCATTTTTTATTCTCCGTATTAATTGCCGCAACATATGGTGGATTAATTGAATTGTATCAAGGGTATTTCCTAGCGGATAGAGTAGGCGATTGGGTCGATTGTCTCGCAAATTGTATTGGCTGCGCAATAGGTTGGATTATCGCTCGATTATTCTTTACTCGCCATTCCTTAAAATGATAATGATAAAGGCAATTAAATAGCAGTTGTTTGCTTTTGTTGTCAGTGTGTATGAATTACTTTTTTACAACGTTCAGAAATTACTTTGCCAAATCCATACCCAATTCCAATGGCTAATGGATAATCCCCCGCCCAATGAACTCCATTGTTTACCATCGAAAAGGCCACCAGACCTGCTAATGCGTAGCCTACAGGCCTAATCCATTTTTTTTCTGGATAATTCTCTGCTAAAATGGTGACTGCACAAATTACGGTAGCTAAATGTCCTGATGGAAATGCATCATAAATCGGTGTGTTTTTTTGATAATCATTGAAGGATGGAAATGGCTCCCATTTTCCTCCTTCTTGAGTTGATCTAATAGGCGTTTCTCTTCCTGTAATTCTCTTTACAACTTGAGTTGCAATGCCCATTGAGATAAATGCTTCTGTTAATTGACTGGCAGTGCTTACTGATCTCATATCATGATGACGAGCTCCGTAATAGAGTAAACCACCTCCCAATAATAGTGCAGGGTATCCTTGCCCTAGCGTGTAAAAAACGGTGTTGATGTTTTGAGGTACACTGATAATACTAACTTTATGTCCTTTAATCTTTGGGGCAAAAACGTCATTATAACTACTACTTCTTGCTAAGTGAATGTCGTCGCAAAATCGTTGCGTCCCATTGGTAATATTTTGATCGTTGTCGATAAGTACCCCAGAGGTAAACGCAATAATGGCAAGGTAGGGCCAACTTTTACCTTTAACCGAATATTTGCAAAATTCCCACATGTCATGTGGAACTTTTAATCCAAAATCTAGTAGTCTCGGTTTGCTATAAACTAATTTTTCGCTATAACTTATTTGATATTCCGTTTTCCAACTAGAAATCATAGAATCACTTTTTATAACCACCGAGGTGGTGACACAACTGTCTTTTGTTTCAGTGCCTCCAAATGTGTTGCTAACAGTTAAAAAACACAACAATATTATTGCATTTACAGATATTGTTTTCTTCATGAAGGAATGGGGCTATTTGTATGCGAAATAAACGCATTTTCCCCAATAAAAAAAGGAGTATTAGAAATGTAGGGCATTACTTCATCCAGGGCCGACGTTCAGGGCTGATGGTGTGTGGTAATTTGAGGGGAATTTAATATTCCTTTTATTATTTTAAAATTTAATGTTATTTCTTACTTTATGTACTGTTGTTGCGATATGACGTTTGATTCTATTTTTGCAGATTGCACATTCATTAAATATGATATTAGTCATTTGTTGTAGGTGTATAATTTATCTAATTAAAGGCTCTATTAATTAAAATTATTTTGCTTTAAAGCACATTTAAAAAAAAATTATATTTTTAAATGATATGATAAACGTCAATTAAACATCAAATTAGTATCAGCGATTTAGGTGCTGTTTAGCAAGGTGTTTCATTGACTCTGACTAATTAGTTTGATATATTTGTTGTCTCGTGTAATGACAGTTGACAAGTGCTGTATTTGTCTGTTTGTAAAAAGGCATCGTTTGACTAATATCATTTACATGAATTGGTGTTATGAACAAAGAACTACACAGGTGCAATATTTTTTTGTTGCTTTTTATAGTATTCGAATTTTCATCTGTTCATTTTTGCTTTTCGCAAAGTGTTAGTGAAGAAACAGGTTCGGTGAAATTTATTTCTGTTTGGCCTTCAAATAATCATCAAAAATCAAATGTAAGTATTTCTAAAAAGGTTAAAGATGTAGTGCTGGGTAAAAATAGTTTTAAGCTGATAAAGCCTGTTTCACTTTTGCATGAAAATAATAGTTATTGGGTATTAGATCAAGAAAGTAAAAAAATAGTTGAATCAAATGACGATGATTATAAAACTCCAAAGTTTATAGAAAAAGAGAAATTGGATTTAGCTTCATTAGTTTCTATCACTAATTTTAAGTCAAAAAAAATGTTGGTTGTTGATTCATATTTAAATGAAATATTTGTAATTGATCGAGCTAACAAAAAGTTTTCTAAACTAAATGATTCTTTAGCATTAGATAGACCTACAGGTATTGCATACTCGACAATTACAAATAAAATTTGGGTGGTTGAAACAGGTAAACATAGATTGCTAATGTTAAATCAATTTGGTAAAGTTGAAAAAGTGGTCGGAGGCAGAGGTAAAGGAAATGGCCAATTTAATTTCCCCACTTCAATTGCAGCAGATCTGTTAGGAAATATTTATGTTGTAGATGCGATGAACTTTAGAGTTCAGGTGTTTTCTAAGGAAGGAGATTGGAAAAACTCTTTTGGTTCTAATGGAGATGTTACTGGTTCGTTCGCTTCACCGAAGGGAATTGCTTTAGATTCTTACGGTCATATTTTTATTGTAGATGCATTATTTAATGCTGTTCAGGTTTTCGATAAGCAGGGAAATTTTCTTTATACGTTTGGACAACAAGGCCGAGATAACGGACAATTTTGGATGCCTTCAGGTATATTTATCGATAATGAAAACCGTATTTATGTGGCAGATAGTTATAATTCAAGGATTCAAGAATTTCAATTAATGATGGGAGAAAAATAATGAAAAAGGGAACATATATTTTTATTCTGCTTATCCTTCCTACAATAATAATAGCGCAGTCTATTATTAATACGAAGCATAATTTATCGGTAAATGGGCCAGGAACAGTAAAGGCGACTTCTGAATCAGAAGTTTGTTTGTTTTGTCATACTGCTCATAGCAGCCGACCCTCTTCACCTCTTTGGAATAGAAATGATCCGGGTTCAAGTTATATGTTATATGCAAGCTCTACGTTAAAAGCATTGCCCGGTCAGCCTTCTGGCTCTAGCGTGCTATGTTTGTCCTGTCATGATGGCACTATTGCATTGGGAAGTGTTTTGAGTCGTGGTTCTGTAATTAGTTTTGCTAATACGGTGAATATGCCGGCCGGTCTTTCTAACTTAACTACTGATTTAAAAAATGATCATCCGATTTCATTTACGTACGATGCAAATTTGGCTACTCAAAATACGCAGATAAAAAATCCATCTACGCTCATTCCTCAAATTAAACTTGATAATGATCAATTACAATGTACTTCATGCCACGATCCTCATAAGAATTTGTATACTGATTTCTTGGTAGCAACAACGCAGTATTCTAATTTATGTAATGCTTGTCACCAAGCAACAGGGTGGGCGAGTAGCACGCATAGTACTAGTTCAAAAACATGGAATAATGTTAGCCCAAATCCTTGGCCTAATTCTCAATGGACTACCGTAAGTGAAAATGCTTGCGCTAGTTGCCATAGTTCGCATAGTGCTGGAAGCACTACTCGTTTACTTAGCTCTCAGCTAGAAGAAAATGTTTGCTTGAGTTGTCATAATGGTAATGTTGCAAGTTCTAATATTGAAACAGAATTAGCAAAAACATATCGTCATGATGTATATAATTATACTGGTATTCATGATCCAGTTGAAGATGCGGTTGTAAATACTAAACATGTTGAATGTATCGATTGTCATAATTCACATATGTCAAATGCTCAAACTGCAATTGCTCCAAATGTTAAAGGTGCAAATATTGGAGTGAAAGGAGTAAGTCAATCAGGATTGAATGTGAATCACATCAGCTACGAATATGAATTATGTTATCGCTGCCATTCCTCAAATCCAGCTACAGGTGTTGCATCATCACGAAAAATAGTGCAGAGTAATATGCGACTACAATTTGATCCAACGAATCCTTCTTATCATCCTGTTGCAGCTGTTGGTGTTAATTCAACAATTTCTGGATTAATTGCACCTCTTACTGCCTCAAGTCAAATTTATTGCTCAAGTTGCCATTCGAGTGATGGTTCAAATGCTCCGGCAGGCCCTCATGGTTCAATATATCCACAAATCTTGAAGTATAATTATGATAGGTCTTCTGCATATGTTAATTCGTATGCTGCTTATGAATTGTGTTATCAATGCCATGACCAGTCATCTACAATTACAAATCATAATGTACTAAGTAATACAGGTACACACGGCACTCTTACTTCTTGCAATAATTGTCACGATCCTCATGGAATTAGTAGCACACAAGGTAATTCAACTAACAATCGTTATTTGATTAATTTCAATCTAGGAACAGTTTCAAATAATAGTAATAATTTGCTCAATTGGAATTTCTCCTCGCAAGGACATGGAAGTTGTAATTTATCTTGTCATGGGCATGATCACGTTAATTCAACTTATTAAACCTTATACTATAATTTTCTTTTATGAGATCTCGTATAGAATGTAAGGATTGCGCAAGCAATAAGTGTTTTGTTAAACAAAATTGTTTCGGTGAAAGTTTAGCGAATATTTCATCGAAGAAAAATGATAATTTCAATAAAAAGGGAGACGTAATATTTCGTGAAGGGAATACTATGCGCGGTATTTATTTTATTATGCATGGAGCGGTTAAAGTGGCTACGTCTTCACCTATAGGACGCGAACAAGTTGTGCGGCTTGCTTCTGATGGGGATATTCTAGGTCATCGAGTGTTAGGGAATGATAAATACTATTTCAATGCGATTGCCTTAAGCGATACGCATGTTTGTTTTGTTGAAACTTCTGTATTCAAAGAGACTTGCCTCTCTAGTCCTGAATTTGCTTATCGTCTGCTTTTATTTTACGCGTTAGAGTTAAGACGAACAGAATTGAGAGTGAAATATCATTCTCAAATGAATATTCGCGAAAAAGTTGCAGAAGCGTTTGTTTATTTAAACGAAATATTTGGTATAGATCCTGATAAAAAAACGTTGAATGTAGAATTAAGTAGAAAGGAAATTGCGGATATTGCAGGCACAACACCTGAGCAGGTAACACGTCAATTAAATGATTTTGAAGAGGAGAAATTAATATTAAGGACAAAAAGAGATATTCAAATATTAAATGCAGAAGGATTGGAAAATATTGTACGTAATTACAAAATTAACTAATACTTTTTTATTAGATGGCAAGTAATATAAAATTCATACATGCAGTGTCTTTCCTTAAAGATAGGTTAATATTGAATTATCAACTTGTGGCATTGATTGTTTTAGCTTTTTTAATTAATATTAATACATTGTCGAATGACTATGCCTTAGATGATGCTGTAGTGTTAACGCAAAATTCAATAGTTAAGAAAGGTGTTTCAGGTATTCCAGAGATGCTTACTTCAAATTACTTGAAGGGTTATACAACTGATGTTAATCTGCTTTCAGGGAGTAGGTATCGCCCTTTAACATTAGTTGCTTTTGCTTTGGAATATCAATTTTTTGGCGAGCAACCTTTTGTAAGCCATTTAATTAATCTATTGCTTTATTTGATGCTAATAGTATTGCTTTTTAAATTTTTACGAATGGCAATGCCGATCTCTCAACAATATCTTATTTTTATTACTGTTTTAATATTTTCAATTCATCCCGTACATACTGAGGTAATTGCTAATGTGAAAGGTAGAGACGAGCTATTGGCTTTTATATTATTACTATCTGCTCTTATTTTCGAATTTAAGTTTCTGAATTCCACAAATAGGTGGAATTTATTTATTTCTACTACTTTTTTTTTCTTGTCGTTGCTAACTAAGGAAACTTCAATAACATTTTTGGCCGTTATTCCAATGTTGTTTTATTTCTTTTTAGGACTTTCAATAAGAAAATCATTAATAAAAACTTTTCCGTATTTGGTTCCACTATTTTTGTATTTAGCTTTGAGATATTGGGTAGTTGGTTTTAGTCATTTCGTTGTTGCTGATGTTTCTAATTCGCCATATATAATGGCAACAGCAGCTCAAGCATTTGCTACTAAAATATTTATCATTGTGAAGTATATAGGACTTTTGATATTCCCTTTTACGCTTACTTCTGAATATGGATTTAATCAGATACCTTATGTGGAGTTGTCTTCATTTAAGTTTATCTTTTCTTCTTTTTTATTAGTGGGTTTAATTGTTGTAGCTATTTTGAATTTTAATTCACGTTCAATATTGGGGTTTAGTATTTTTTATTTTTTTATTACCATATCAGTTGCGACTAATTTGTTTTTCGATTTTGGAGCTCCTTTAGCGGAACGAATGTTGTTTATTCCGTCGCTTTCTTTTTGCTTGTTACTGGCTTTTTTTGCAAATAAGTGTAAAAAGTATAATCGAACTATATTTTCTATTTTTATTATTACATTGTTTTCTTTCTTTTCATTTAAAACTGTAGCACGTAATGCGGAATGGAAAAACAATGAAACATTATTTATTACAGATGTAAAAAAGTCTCCTGAAAGCAGCAGATTGAATTTATTTGTATGCCAACAGTATATATTAAAAGCCTCCTTAGATTCTATTGTTATTGAGCGGAATTCCTTTTTGGATTCAGCATTACTGTATGGAGCAAAATCTTTAAAAATACAACCCGACTATTCGTATTCTTATCTAAGAATGGGTCTTGCGTGGTATTACAAAGGTAATTATTATAAAGCAGCCGATTATTGGATAAAAGCGATGGAGCTTGACAAACAAAATGCTGATGGTGAAAAATGGACGAAGGATTTAAGCAATTGGTTTAATGAGGAAGGATTAGTTTACTTGAAAAATAATATGAGAAAAGAGGCATTAGCGTGTTTTAACTACGCTTTGCAGTTAAATCATTCAAATGATAATGCTAAATTTAATAGAAACGCTTTGTTAAAGTAAATAACGCATTCTTGTGTTTCAATAATAAACTTATAATTTAAAAAAAGAAAGGGTTAAATTTATTGTTATGGGATTTTTCGAAAAAATTGATAAATTAATTACTGTAAGAAAAAAACAAATTTATTTTCTTCTAGGTTTGGTTTTTATATTAAATATAAATACACTTAAAAATGGATATGTTTTAGATGATGTGGTTGTAATGTCGGAGAACTCTATTGTTCAAAAGGGTATAGAAGGCATTCCTGATTTACTTTCAAAGGAATATTTTTACGGAATTGCTAAGCGTGAAAGTGATTTGTCAGGAGGGCGTTATAGACCAGTTGCATTAGTCATCTTTGCGCTTGAATTTGAATTCTTCGGATTAAATCCATTTGTTGGTCACTTAATAAATGTTTTGTTGTTTGCTTTGCTCGTTGCATTGCTTTTTAAATTATTGAATGATCATTTGTTTAGAAAATATCCGATGAATTTAGCATTTTGGACATGCTTACTTTTTGTAGTTCATCCAATTCATACGGAGGTTATTGCTAATATTAAAAGTCGTGATGAATTATTGGTAATGATTTTGCTAATGGCTTCATCTTTTGCGCTGATTAATTATAGTTATACGCATAAAAAAACCAGTTTAGTATTTGGATTGATTTATTTTTTTATAGCATTAATGACACGTGAAAGTGCAATTCCTTTTATTTTAATCGTTCCAATGGTTAGCTATTATTTTTATGATAGAAAAATTTTAACTTCATTGAGTTATATGATTCCTCTTGCTATTGTATTTGCTTTGTATATGGTAATTCGTTTGTCTATAGTTGGAATATCGCATGGTGTAGATAAAAGCATTCTTAATTTTCCTTTTGCATACGCTACTCCAATGCAGGCTTTTGCTACAAAAATATTTTTATTGTTTAAGTATGTGTCATTGCTTTTTTTTCCCTTTCCCTTATCATTTGATTATGGGTATAATGAAATACCATATCTAGATATAAATTCATTTAAGTTTATGGGTTCTTTGATTGTATTAATGGTATTGTTAATTATTGGTATACGCGGAATTAAAAGTCGATCGGTACTTTCGTTTTCAATTTTGTTCTTTTTTGTTACAATGTTTCTTTTTTCAAATTTCATTATAGACATTGGAGCTCCATTGGCAGAGCGTTTGTTGTTTCAAGCTAGTATTGGGTTTTCGTTTATGGTTAGTTATTATATGTTAAAGTTGCCTATAAAAAATGCTAATGGTTTCATTTGGTTATTTTTTTTAATTGTAATTGTTTTTGGAACTAAAACTGTTGCAAGAAATAGCGAATGGGAATCAAATTATACTTTGTTTACTACAGATGTAGAGGCTTGCCCAAATAGCGTTAGAACAAATTTATTCGCAGGTCAACAATGCCTTACTTTAGCAAATACTGAAAAAAATAGTGCGGTTAGAATTTATTATTACAATAAGGCTATATTTTATGATGAACGAATTCTTCATATTCATTCACATTATAGATTTATTTATGAAGATTTAGGGTATGCTTATTTTGGATTGGGTAATTATTTCAAGGCAGCTGAATGCTGGACACAGGCTTTTAAATTAGATGAGTCGAATTTAAAATTAAAAGATAAAATGTGTATGCTTAGCGATGTTTTGTATAATATGGGGAATAATAAATTTAGACGAATAGAAATAGACTCTGCTATTGTTTATTTTGAAACTGCTGTTGATTTAAACCCTCAAAATGGAGACGCATGGTATAATTTGGGAGGTAGCTATTTTAGCATTAATAATGTAAAAAATGGAATAGAAGCATGGCAGGTTGCATATGCTTTATCTCCTAATCATAGTTTCAAAAGGGATCAATTCCATTCACAAAAATAGTGACTATTTATACATTGTGGCTTTGTAAATTCCAGATCTGTTTAAAAAATGTAAAAAAGATACTTTAAGTACCCCTAATCCGTATATTGAGCTTCTCTTCAGATTTATTGACGAAGCTTCTGGAAAATATTTTGTCGGGCATGTAATTTCTGCTATTTCAAATCCAGCAGTAAAAATTTGCGAAATCGTTTGGTTGTCAAAAATAAAATCGTCAGAATTTTTATGGTAGTTTATTGATTCTAGTACTTTCCTAGAATAGGCCCTATATCCAGTGTGATACTCTGATAGTTTTTGCCCAGCTAATATGTTTTGTGTTAATGTTAATATTCGGTTTGCTATGTATTTATAAATAGGCATTCCGCCTTTTAATGCTCCATTTCCTAATATTCTACTGCCGAATACTACTTGGTATACATCATTAGCAATTAGGTAGGCCATTGATGGAATTAGTAACGGCGTATATTGATAATCTGGGTGAACCATAATTATTATATCTGCCCCTGTTTTTAATGCTTCATCATAACAGGTTTTCTGATTTCCACCGTATCCTCTATTTACTCCATGAATTATGGTATGCTTTATTCCTAGTCGTTCTGCAATTATTGCTGTTTCATCAGTACTATGGTCGTCAACTAATATGATATCATCAACGATGTCTAATGGAATTTCACGATATGTTTTTTCTAAAGTCTGCGCTGCATTGTAAGCAGGCAATACAACAGTTACTCTTTTGTTGGAAAGCATAATAAATAAAAAATTAAAATATATTTACTTGATGATTTTTGCGTTTTCCATCATTACCTCAAATTTATAACCTGAGCCAAAATCTCGATTCGTTGTAATTTGTCCTTCAATACTTATTTTATCTCCAACTTTTATTTCTTCGTCTATAGTGGCAACAATATCATTTTTTCCTTGTTTTATAGATCTGTCTTCTAAATGAATCCAGTTTTTGCCTAAAATATTTGAGCTGAATTTTGTTACTTCCCCTTTTATTCGAATTGTTTTGCCTTCAAACGATTCTTTGTACTTATATAAATCGGAAAGTGTAACAATTTCCTTTTCTGATATAGATTTCACTTTTTTATAAAGGGTACTTTTTTTCTTTTCAACAATGGCCGTTGGGTCTTCCTTTAATGTTAGTTTTGCGACAAACAAAACTTCATCAAAAGTTTTTTCAAGTTCTCTGCTTTTAAAGTTTTTCATCGGGGCAGCATCTTCATAGGAATAAATTTTCCCTGAAATAATGTTTGATTTTACTATCGCTAACCATTCTTCATGTCCATTTTCAATAACACGCAAATAGGTATACCCTCCAGCTTCAAGTACTTCTTTTATTACTACGTCATGCTTCATTGGAGGAGGAGCATCTATTGAAATGCTATCCATTACTGGCTTGGGTAAAATATTCTTTTCTGCTATTTCTGGTGAGGTGCTTACGAAGCTGCTAAAAACAATTGGATTGAAATCTCTATTTAGTTCTTTGCTGTGAAAAATCCCCATTTCTAAGCCACCGTCATAGTAGTATATAGCACCATTGGCAGGTTCAAATAATGGAAGAGCCAACCAAATCAATGAATCTTTTCCCGCATATTCTTCTTTTACTTTAATATAAGTATATGCTTTGGTCTGTAATATTGAGTCAACTACTACTTTGTGTTTATATAATTTAGGAGATTCATTATGTTGCGCATACAACGAAAATAACGAAGTTATAATAAGTAGAATGGTAATCAAAAATGTGTTTATTTTCATATTTATTATAATTTTAATAATTTTCCACTTAATAC
>CAIRUC010000056.1 GCA_903881665.1 uncultured Bacteroidota bacterium
AAAATGATGCTTGCTGAGAACTTTTAATCTCTGAAATATCTATTTTCGCAACCAAGCCCAGATCTACAGTATCAATATACTGAGAAGATGCAATAACATGCACATTTCTATAATCTAATGTATCTTTAAAAACTAATTCATTTCTAAAGTAAGTAATATTGGACTGTGAAGTGTCATTAGTAGTTGTTTTATTGTTATTACTTGCTTTAGGCATCAACTTTAAAAATTCTTTTTCATTTAAAATCGTTACCGAACCCAGCGCCTTGGCTTTATCCAGTTTACTTCCTGCATCAGCTCCTACAACTAAGTAGTTAAGTTTAGCACTTACGCCGCTTAATACTTTACCGCCTTCGGCTTCTACATGTGCTTCTGCATCTTCGCGTGTAAATTCTGTTAATTTGCCGGTAAACAAAAATGTGTTTCCAGCGATTGTTGTCGTTTTTGCCATTTTGATTTTAATTATTTGTTTTTTTATGTATCAAATATAATTATTTTTTTTACGCTTGTGCATAACACAAATACTAGCGCAAGTTCCTCTTGCACGCAGAATACTTTGGGAAGGGATTGGATTTGCCAAGTTTTTAAAATCGATTGCAGCACTATCTCCAAATGTCCAAAACCGATCGGTAAATTGAGCATTAGCAGTAAAAGCAAATATGATTAACAATAAGATGAAAAATATGGTAGTGCGCCTCATTATGAATTTCTATCCTATGTTAGGTGTTGTTGATGCCTTAAAAAAGCTATTATTTATGTTTTATCAAATGTAAATATAAATTCATACATAAAGAGGGGTATTTTTCCCGGTATCAAAAGGGGGTGTTTTTCCCGGTGCCGGTACATTCAAAGAAAAAAGACCAATAAGCTTTCCCAAAAACTTCTAATATAATACGTTGAATAACAACCAACAACATTCAGAATTTGGTATTAATCGTTTACAAGCACTTAATTCCCGATTAGGTCAATTAATTTTCGTAATTTTATTTAGGGAGGGGACTAGTCATTCCCAGATATGCAACCTACCAAAAATTTTAGTTTTAGTTTTAAATAACTTCGTTGACATTGACTTTGCTTTAATAAACAAACTCATCTCGACTCATTTCAACTACAATCTCGCTTTTCGCTTCGCGTACCGTAAACCCTAAACGGCGAAGCCCTAAACCCTAAAGTAGTGCTGAAAAAGCACACTTTAGCGCAAGCCCCAAAACCTTGAATTGTTTCCCATCTACAATCTCGCCTTTCGCTTCGCGTACCGTAAACCTTAAACCCTAAACCCTAATCGGCGAAGCCTATTTCTGAATAACCGTATTCGTCATTTTATTCAACTCAATTTTAATCAGCAAAAAGCGATTATATTTTTCGAGTAAATCATCTACTTCTATATTCTCAACTACGCGCTCTTTTATTTCGCGTTGCAGTTCATATAAAAATTTATCGAGTTGCTTTTTCTTAATGTAAACGATGGCATCAATAACTGCTTTATCGAGATGATCTTTTTCGGCTTTAACAATGATTCCTTTCTCTTCCCAGCTAGCTAGTTCATATCTTGTAGTTAATAATGAGATCGCAGTTGCCTTCAATGTTTCTTCAAGTCCTTGAACAAACGATTGTGCTTCGTATTGCTGTTGTTGTTCAACTAACGTACTAAACTCAGCGAGTATTCCTGCATAAAATTCATTACTAAAGTGAATTCCGTCTTCAGAAATTTCTCCAATTATAAAATTCTTCACCTTCACTGTTGGTATTGGTGCACTCGGATGTTCGGGTTCGGTACCGGGAATTACAAAATCGAGATCGGCATAATTCAAAAGAATACGAATCAACTCTTCCTCTTGATTAGAAGTGTTTAATTCATCATGAATAATTTCATCTTCTTGAGCTTGTTTCTCAATATCATTTAAAATAATTTCTTCTCCATCGGGAACTAATTCCGGAGGACCTGCGTCAAGATTTTTTGGGCGTTGATAACTTTGAGTAGGTTGTGTTCCTTGTGCTCCTTGTTGCTTCGCTATTTTAGCACGAAGAATTTTGTTTAACTCGGTAAGTAAAACGGTCTCACTCATTTCCATCAACGTAGAAGTCTGGCGTAAGTACGCAGCTCTTCCAATCGCATCCGGAACTTTTGCAATGGTATCAACTATATCTCTGATGAGTCCTGCTTTCTTTATTGGATCGCCGGCTGTTTCAGATAATAATAATTTCGTTTTGAAGGTGATAAAATCAACCGCACTCTTCTCGAGAAATTCGAGTAATTCAACTGTAGAAACTTTTCGTGAAAATGAATCAGGGTCTTCGCCTTGAGGGAATAAAACCACACGCACATTCATTCCTTCCTCTAAAATCAAATCAATACCACGTATCGAAGCTTTGATTCCCGCAGCATCACCATCGTATAAAACAGTAATGTTTTTTGTATAGCGACCAATTAAGCGTATCTGCTCAACCGTTAGTGAAGTACCCGACGAAGCAACAACATTTTCGATGCCTGCTTGATGTAAAGAAACCACATCGGTATATCCTTCTACTAAATAGCAAACATCTTTCGCAATGATATCTTTCTTGGCAAGAGAGATACCATAAAGACTTCTACTCTTATGATAAATTTCTGTTTCCGGCGAATTCAAATATTTCGGACTCTTAGGATCAGTTTTTAAGATCCTTGCACCAAAAGCGATTACCCTTCCTGTTAAACTTGAAATAGGAAACACCACACGACCACGAAAGCGATCGTACTGTTTTTGCTCATTGATGATTGTTAATCCGGTTTTATCTAAAAACTCCAGTTTAAATCCGTTGTCGAGAGCCGATTTAGTTAAGCCATCCCATTTATCAGGAGCGAAACCTAGATCAAAGCGACGAATAATTTCATCGGTAAAGCCACGTTCGCGGAAATAAGAAAGTCCGATAGCAATGCCTTCTTCATTACTCCATAAATAATCGCGGAAGAAATTCTTGGCAAACTCGGTCATTGCGAACAACGATTCGCGGTTCGACTGAGCCTCTATCATTTCGGCAGAAGGCGCTTCCTCTGCAATTTCGATATTGTACTTATTAGCCAGGTAACGTAAAGCCTCGGGAAAAGAGAGATGTTCGTGTTCCATGATAAACGTTACCGAATCACCGGCTTTACCGCAGCCAAAACACTTAAAAAAGCCCTTTGCAGGCGATACGGTAAACGATGGGGTACGTTCGTTATGGAAAGGGCAAACACCCAGCAAATTGGATCCTCGCTTCCTTAAAACCACAAATTCGCCGATCACCTCTTCAATGCGGGCGGCCTCGAGAATTTTTTCTTTGGTTTCCTGGTTAATCACTCTGCTAAAATACAGATTTTTAAGGTTTTTTTCAGGAAAGACAGAGGATATTAAGAAGAAACCAATAATCTGTCCAAAAGCTGGTAATAAATCATCGTTACTTAGTCAGCTACGCATCGTACTGAATAACCATTGTGTTGGTCATCATATCCACCTGGTATATAACCTGCATAAGCAGCAACAGTCAATGTTAGGCAATCAGTAGTTGAATAACGAGTTGAACTCCACCAATAACCATAAATCAAACTATTGTCATATGTCCCATCTTTAAATCGATATCCTCCAGGCAATCCAGTAAAACCACTACTATTTGTACTGTTTCCTGCATTTACCCAATGAGTTATTCCAATTTCCTTCAATGCATTGGCGGCAGTTTGGCTTCGTTCGCACATATTAACGCAAGAAGTATCAGCTTGTGGATCAATATTTATTAATAATAAATTATATTCTGAATTGGATGGCACATGCCAACCGGTTGGACATAACCCTCGACTATCTGCAACTGCATAGTAATTATACTGCTTTCCATATTTAGATTCGTTAGACATATCATTACTATTTATCGAATAAGCTCCGGAGGTTGCATTACTCCAATCAGCATCTGACAAATTAGTTGAAATATTATTACCATTACGATATTTTGTTGCCTTTAAATTTTCTTTTGTCCAACATTTTCCACCAATAGAGATTACATTGTAAATATTCCCATCAATATCTGTTATTGTAGTTGGGCCGCCAATACAACCAAGCATAGCACTTGCACCACTAGTAGTAAATGTAACTTGATTGCCATATACTACACCCTTCGAATTAATCGCATAAGCTCTTGCATAATAATTTGTCCCTGAATACATTCCACTTAATGAACTAATAAAAACGCCAATACTTGCACCATCACTAGTTCTTGTGTTTTTAATTGTAGGATTTGGATTAACACTATAACAAACACCTCTTTCAATAATTGCACTTCCACCATCATTGGAAATATTACCGCCACCAGAAACAGTTGAGTTGGAAATATTATTTACAGATGTTGTTGTTATTACGATTCCGTTAGTTGCTGAATTACTCTCACTAGTTTTATCATCTTTCTTGCAAGATGATAAAATGAAAATAAAGCAAACAATAGCATAAATTGTATTTTTCATAGGTTCAAATATATGCTTCAAATATATGAATATCATTCAATGTTACTCACCCCTTGAAAAAACATTTCACTTTTTGTTCTTACAAATTAATTTGGGTTAGATTCGTTTTACAAATCTCCTAACCAAATGCTATCGAAACAAGGGAAATAATCACTTAGAACTGGTGGATATAAATACCGCAGAGGACTTCTCTAAGGTATAATCCAAAAGATAAAAGTGTCAGTAAAGATTGTCAAAATTCTGACATCTTAATGAAGGAGAAGACGTCAGGGCAGTGTATATACCAGAGACTAAAGCAGTGGTTAAACGAGCTCTAATATGGTCGATTCTAAGTCAGTAATTAGAAAATCTTTGATAGTAGTTTCCTGACTTATAAATAATGAAACTAAAGATTCTGTTTTTGTATTCCCCTTTCTTATAATAATGACTTTAGGAGGAGCTCTGCGAAGCATTGAAAAATCGATGAAATCATAGTCAAAAGTGACAATACAATAATTATTGTTCTTGGCATATTCCCAAATTGTGTTGTCGGAAGAGTCTAGTAAACCTAGGCTAGAAATATGCGAACAATCGGAAAAATCTTCTTGAAGTCTTCGAACAATTTTGTACGAGACATTTTGATCAAAAAGCAATTTCATGAAGCAAAACGAAATTTATGCTCTCGGTCTGCAGCAAAGGCCAAACATGCCAATATTTGCGTATTTGAAACTTCAGGAAAATCCTCTGCAATTTGTTCATGAGACATACCTGATGCTAACCATCCTAAAACATCATATACGGTAATCCTAGTGCCTTTTATGCATGGCTTACCGAAACGTATATTAGGATTAACTTCTATGAATTCGATGTAGTTCATATTACAAATTTAATCATTTACACGTGAATTTGCAATATTAAATTTCCAATTCGCCATCCGGTGAGCAGAACAAAGATTCGCCTGCGGGACGAGTCCCTAGGCTAAAAGGATACACCATTGGGGCAAGCCGCCAATGGTGTAATGGATTAATGGGGATTTGATTGTATTTAGGATTAGATTATAGTTGAGCTAAAACAACAAAATTTAAAACAAGCAAAATTAACACGCCTTGTTACCGAGTGATTAGTGATTTCGCTCGGTAGTAAATTTCACGAGATTGATTAAAGATTCTTTGTAATTGCTATCAGGAATTCCTTCTAATAAATCAAAAGCTTTTTGCTGGTAGGCATACATCGCTTTGCGAGCATAATCGAGTCCGCCGTTAGCAAGTACGGTGCGGATTACTTCTTCAACTCTTGTTGCATCTTCTGAATGATGCTTGATGGTATTGATGATAAAATTCTTTTTGTCGGATGCAACATTTTGCAATGTATAAATTACCGGCAATGTCATCTTATGTTCTTTGATATCGATACCACGTGGTTTCCCGGTTTTTTCACTCTGCTCGTAATCGAAAAGATCATCTTTAATTTGAAAGGCGATACCAACCGCTTCACCAAAGTCGTGCATCCTCTTCACCATCTCTTTATCATTTCCTGCAGATGCAGCGCCTGTTGCACAACAAGAAGCAATCAATGATGCTGTTTTCGCAGTGATAATTTCGTAATATACTTCTTCAGTAATATCGAGTTTACGTGCTTTTTCTATTTGCAATAATTCACCTTCACTCATCTTACGCACGGCTGTAGACACAATACGTAACAATTCAAATTCTTCGTGCTCAACAGAAAGAAGTAATCCTTTTGAAAGCAAATAATCACCAACTAGTACAGCGATTTTATTTTTCCAAAGTGCATTGATTGAAAAAAATCCGCGACGTAAATTACTATCGTCAACAACATCATCGTGCACTAAAGTTGCAGTATGCAATAATTCAATAAATGAAGCAGCGCGATAAGTGCTTTCTGTTATTCCTCCCGTCATGCCTGCAGTTAAAAAAACAAACATCGGGCGCATTTGCTTTCCTTTTCGCTTCACGATATAATGCATGATGCGATCAATTAAAGGAACAGTACTTTGCATGGCAGTACGGAACTTCTTCTCAAAGAGATCCATTTCTCCGTTAATCGGAGCCTTAATTTTATCGAGATGAAGGGACATACCGGGCGGTAAAAGTATTAATTCGCTTTGAAATTGATAGGCAACATCATCTGAACATTTACAGGCTTTCCATCCTGCACTCCGGCCTCCCAATTAGGCATGCTTTTAACTACTCTAACTGCTTCTTTTTCAAGCTTACTGTTAATGTGGTTTTTTGCCTTTACATCTACTACTTTTCCCTTTTTATCAATTACAAAGCTTACGAGCACCTTCCCTTCGGCACGTTCTTCATTTACAAAATTCGGATATATTAGATTGATTTTAATATAATCGAACATCGCTTCTTGTCCACCCGGGAATTTCGGCATTTGTTCTACCATGATAAAAGTGTCGTCGCGCGAGGGACTATGCTCGGGCAACTGCTGAGCGTTTACTTCTAATCCCGAGAATCCAACAACTAAAAATATCAATAACCACTTTTTCATAGGATAAACAATTTTGACCGTTCAATTTGCGAACGCTTTACACAAATGTAATAGAATTTTAGAAATATTAGGAAAGAAAATAGCGATGCCTTTTCTATACCTCAAAGATAGAAGAAGAGCATTGTTTTTACACAAGAAAAAAAAACAAGCTGAATGATCTATATCACTTCTTTTTATAAACAGGAACAGTACTGCATGGCTCACCGAAAAGTATACTCTTCGCTAGGGGGCGAAGTAATGCTGTGAGTGCTACATAAGCCGATACTGGAACAGGTTTATCGGAGCACCCTTTGATAACTACTCTTGCATCGCGATATTCTTCCGAATTAATGTTTGAAATTACCTGTGAAAATAATTCATCTTCTAACGCTGAAGCATTACCGAAAACAATTTTTTTTGCGAAGGGTTCTAATGCTGATGCCAATAACATCCATGCCCACATCGGAATAATCGCATCATTAGAACAATGAATCCCAACAAATTTTCCGCTATACTTCGACCAATCTTCTGAAGCAATAAATTCTCTGAATGACTTCTCACGCAATAAAAAATCTTCGATCAGCTGCTCACGAATATCAATAATAACGCGCTCGCCTACCGGATATAATTCTTCCAAATTAATGGTTATTAATCCGCTTTGTGCTACTTTATTTACTATTGATTCACCTGTCGATTTCATTTGGTTAAGCTATTACCACATCCCTAATTCCAAACGAGCCTCATCGCTCATCATTTCTTTTTCCCAAGTTGGATCAAAAGTTATTTCCACTATTGCGGAATTTACATCCGGCATATCACGTACTTTTTGTTCTACATCAAGAGGTAAGGTTTCGGCAACCGGACAAGCCGGTGATGTTAATGTCATCATAATATGCACATCATTCCCTTCATTGATTCTGATTTCATAAATCAATCCTAGTTCATAAATATCAACTGGAATTTCAGGGTCATAACACGTCTTTAAAACGTCGATGATTCGATCGCGCATTGATTTTACTTCGGGAATCGACGATCCATTTTCTTGCGATGATGCTGTATTCATATTTAACTCTTCCATGTCACGCTGTTTTATGTTGAAACCCTACTGCGTAAAGTTTCATTTGTTTGATCATTGATGCTAATCCATTAGCTCTGGTTTGTGCCATATGTTGACGTAACCCAATTCGGTCAATAAATCCTAACTCCGCTTTAATAATTTCTTCGGGTGTTCGTCCCGACATTACTTGTATCAACAAAGCGATTTCGCCTTTTACAAAAGTGGAATCACTATCTGCCTTAAATATAATTTTCCCGTCGCTCACTGAAGCATGTAGCCAAACACTACTCTGGCATCCTTTTATTTTTCGATCGTCGGTTTTAAATTCATCCGATAAAGCGGGAAGCTTTTGTCCGAGTTCAATAATGTATTGATACTTCTCGTCCCACTCTTCAAATAATTCAAAGTCTTCTACTATTTCATTTTCTGTTTGCAGCATTCCCAACATCACTTAAGGATTTAATAAGCTGATCGCCTTTTCTACTTGTTCAACAAAAAAATCAATTTCTTCTTTTGTATTATAAAACATAAACGAAGCACGTATTGTTCCCGGTATGCAGAAGCGAGTCATCACTGGTTCAGTGCAATGTTGACCTGTACGCACCGCAATTGCTTTCGTATCGAGATACATTCCAGCATCCATAGCATTTATATTCTCCAACACAAACGAAATTACACTCGCCTTATTAGAAGCAGTACCAATAATTCTTAGTCCATTAATTACCGATAATTTTTCGGTACAATAGTTTAATAATTCTTGTTCGTATTTCGCTGCTGCTTCGCGATCGAGGTTGTTCCAATAATCAATAGCGGCACCTAAAGCAATTACGTCTGCAATATTCGGAGTACCTGCTTCAAACTTATAAGGCACTTCATTGTACGTTGTACGATCGAAAGAAACCGACGATATCATTTCACCTCCTCCTTGGTAAGGGGGCATATCTTCGAGTAAGTGAAGCTTACCATACAATCCTCCAATACCAGTTGGGCCTAACATTTTGTGTGCGCTAAAAGCAAAAAAATCACAATCAATATCTTGAACATCTACACTTCCATGCGCTACTGCTTGTGCTCCGTCAACCATCACGGGAATTCCCTTTGCATGCGCATGTTTAATAATTTCTTTCACAGGATTAATTGTGCCCAATGAATTACTTGTATGAGTAATTGATACGATTTTAGTTTTCTCATTCAAAAATTGCTCTATGTTATCGAGGATTAATTCTCCTTTATCATTCATCGGAATCACTTTCAATGTTGCGCCCTTCTCTTCGCAGAGCATTTGCCAAGGAACAATATTACTATGATGTTCCATCGCTGAAACTAACACTTCATCTCCAGCCATTACGTTTTTTCTTCCATAGGTTGATGCCACCAAATTAATTCCTTCAGTAGTTCCTCTTACAAAAATAATTTCACGTTCATTGGCAGCGTGAATAAACTCTTTTACTTTGCCACGCACAGCATCAAATGCATCAGAGGCTCTTTGACTCAAATAATGAACACCACGATGAACATTTGCATTATATCGTGAGTAATAATCAACTAACGCTTGAATAACCGCTGTAGGCTTTTGTGACGTAGCAGCATTATCAAAATAGACTAAACGTTTACCATAAGGCTGTTCGTTTAATACAGGGAAATCTCTTCTGATACTAACTACGTCGAAAGCTTGAGTGGTATTTGCAGTTGTTGACATTAATCAATTTTAAAAGTTAAGCATATAGTCGCGCTGTTAATCGATCCAACAATACAGCCTTTAAATTCTCGTCTGGTATTTGTTCGATCACATCAGCAGCAAAAGCATGATTCAATAAAGCACGTGCAGAAGCCTCTCCGATTCCGCGTGCTCTCAGGTAAAACAAAGCTTCTTCATCAATTTGTCCGGTGGTAGCGCCATGACTACATTTCACATCGTCGGCGAAAATTTCCAACTGTGGCTTTGTATTCATGCTAGCATCATCACTTAACAACACATTCTTATTGGATTGAAATGCATTCGTCTTTTGCGCATCTTTTCTAACGAAAATCTTTCCATTAAAAACGCCTTGCGCATGTCCGTCGATGATTCCTTTATACAACTCATTACTATAACAATTCGGCATAGCATGATCAACAACAGTATGATGATCGATGACTTGAAAATCCTTCGCAATCGTTAATCCGTTTAAGTATGAGGTACAATTCACATCATCTAAACGAATATTTAAATTATTACGAACTAATCCTCCACCCCATGTAAGGGTACTGATATGTTGATAGCTATCGCGAGCCATATTTACCTTATGGTAATTTACATGACACGTATTTTGATCTTCGTCTTGTAACTTGATATAATTAACTCGCGCTTGCTCTGCAATGACTACTTCACTTACTACATTCACTAAAACAGGAGATTTAACTCCGAATGAATGATGCGTTTCAACAACATTGAAAACTGCATTTTTCTCGGCAACCACTAAAATTCGAACAGGAATATTTAATGCTTCTCCAGCAGTATTATTAATTACTGCAATTTGAATTGGTGTTGCACATTCTGTTTTCGCATCTGCAATGATTACAACTCCATCAAATGATAAAGCAGTATTCAAAGCTACTAACGACTCCTCCGAGAAATCGGCATGTTTCATTAAATGATTTTGAACACGAGGATCCCCTGCCATATCGGCTAAAGAACCAATAGTGATTCCTGTCGGTAATGCGTGCCCGTTAGAAGCCGATGCATTAAACTTTCCGTTTTCAATAACATATAAAAGTGTATCCTTAGTAAGTGCTAATGAGGCTACATCTGACTTCGAAAGACTGCAATTATGAGAAGGATTAACGGTACGATAATTATTCTTTGCAAGAACTGCTAAACTTGTATATTTCCACTCTTCGTGCTTTGTAGTAGGAATGCCTAGTTGTGTAAAAACAGCAGCTGCATTAGTTTGTAAACTTTTTTGGGCAGGGAGATGATTCCCGTATAATTCACGGAAATGATCTACTGCTTGCATAAAGCACTCAGCCGAAGAATTATTTAATATTGATGTACTCATTAATTCTTATGCATTAACAGATGAATCCACTTCTTCTTTTATCCAATCGTAACCTTTTTCTTCTAACTCTAGGGCTAACTCTTTTGTACCAGATTTTACAATTCTACCTTTGTATAAAACGTGAACATGATCAGGAACAATATAATCGAGCAATCGTTGATAGTGTGTAATGACAATGAAAGAACGCTTTCCGTCACGCAACGCATTTACGCCATTCGCAACAATACGCAACGCATCAATATCTAATCCTGAATCTGTTTCATCAAGTATTGCCAAAGTTGGCTCAAGCATGGCCATTTGGAAAATTTCATTTCTCTTCTTTTCCCCTCCACTAAAGCCTTCGTTCACCGAACGTTGTGTCATCGCTTTATCCATCTCCACCAATTTCATTTTCTCTTGCATCACTTTCAAGAACTGCTTTGAATCGAGTGTCTCAAGGCCCTTCGACTTACGCACTTCGTTGACTGCTGTCTTTAAAAAATTAGCATTGCTCACTCCCGGAATTTCTACTGGATATTGGAAAGCTAAAAAAATTCCTGCACGAGCACGATCCTCCGGACTCATCTCTAAAAGATGTTCACCGTTAAATGTTACAGTACCACTATTCACTTCATACTCCTTGCGGCCAGCTAGTACAGAGGCAAGCGTGCTTTTCCCTGAACCATTCGGCCCCATTATCGCATGCACCTCACCTGGCTTCACTTCAAAATTTAATCCTTTAAGTATTTGTTTTTCTTCAACAGAAGCAACAAGATCTTTTATTGATAACATCGTATTTATTTCGAATTGTTGTTTTTCTTTTTTCACGTTCAACTCTTATCCAAGAATTGATTTTAAATTGGTAATTATCCTACAGAACCTTCCAATGAAATAGCTAGCAATTTTTGAGCTTCTACTGCAAACTCCATTGGTAATTTATTAAATACTTCTTTGCAGTAACCGTTAACAATTAGCCCTACAGCATCTTCGGTTGAGATGCCACGTTGATTACAATAGAAGATTTGATCTTCGCCCACTTTCGATGTAGTAGCTTCATGCTCCACCTTCGAAGATTTATTATTCACCTCAAGATATGGGAATGTATGCGCACCGCATTGATCGCCGAGTAAAAGCGAATCACATTGCGAGAAATTTCTTGCCTTTACCGCTCCTTTTGCAATCTTTACTAAACCGCGATAACTATTCTGACTTCTTCCACCGCTAATCCCTTTCGAGATAATAGTACTACTTGTGTTTTTCCCGATATGAATCATCTTCGTTCCAGTATCGGCTTGTTGCATGTTATTGGTAACAGCGACCGAATAGAATTCGCCAACAGAATTATCTCCTTTCAAAATTACCGAAGGATATTTCCATGTAATAGCAGAACCTGTTTCTACTTGTGTCCATGAAATTTTACTACGATTACCCAAACAAATTCCTCTTTTCGTAACGAAGTTAAAAATTCCACCTTTTCCCTGTTTATCGCCGGGATACCAGTTTTGTACAGTAGAATATTTCACTGTAGCTTCCTCATGAGAAACGATTTCAACCACTGCAGCGTGCAACTGATTTTCATCGCGCATCGGAGCTGTACATCCTTCTAAATAACTAACGTATGCTCCTTGTTCAGCAACGATCAACGTTCTTTCGAATTGACCTGTTCCTGCAGAATTGATACGGAAGTACGTACTTAATTCCATCGGACAACGAACGCCCTTAGGAATATAACAAAACGAACCATCACTAAATACAGCTGCATTTAATGCTGCGTAGAAATTATCGGTATATGGAACAACTGACCCTAAATATTTTTTTATCAAATCAGGATGTTCGTGAACAGCTTCGGAGAATGAAGAAAAAATAATTCCCAGTTCCCCTAATGATTCGCGGAAAGTAGTTTTTACTGAAACACTATCGATAACAGCATCTACAGCAACATTCGCTAAACGTTTTTGTTCTTCAAGTGAAATTCCGAGTTTATCGAATGTTGATTTGATTTCCGGATCTAGCTCATCTAAGCTATTTAGCGTTGGCTTTGTTTTAGGTGCAGAGTAATAAATAATGTCTTGAAAATCGATTGAGGGATACGTTACATTTGGCCAAGTAGGTTCCGTTAACGTAAGCCAATGGCGATATGCTTTTAAACGATATGCGAGCAACCATTCTGGTTCGTTTTTCTTCGCAGAAATAAAACGAACGATGTCTTCGCTTAACCCTTTAGGGGCATTATCACTTTCAATATTACTCACAAACCCCCATTTATATTCGGAGTTAGTTACTTCGTCGAGTATTTTTAAGTCGTCTGACATAATTTAGATCATTAAACTGCGAAAGATTCGCCACATCCGCAAGTACGCGAAGCATTCGGGTTATTGAAAGCAAAGCCTTTACCATTTAAGCCATCAGTAAAGTCGAGTTCAGTTCCTACCAGGTAAAGAAAACTTTTCTTATCACAAACGATTTTGATTCCTTTATCTTCAAACACTTTATCATTCGGATTTACCACATGATCAAACTCGAGCATGTAAGTAAGCCCTGAACATCCGCCACCGGCTACACCAACACGGATAAATGAATCGCCCGGACGATTTTCCTCTTTTATGAGCATCCGAGCTTTTTCGAGGGCTTTTTCTGTTACAGTAATCATTTGTTAATAATTTGTGCGAAGATACGGCGAAATTCTGTTGTTTAGAACAATTCTAAGTAACAAATAGTTCTGAAAATCATGATTTTTTATCGAAAACCAATGAAAATTCATGAACTTGGCTTATTAACAAAAGATGGAGGAAATGATTCAAAATGGCAAACATTTCAACATCGATTCCTCCATCTATGCTTAACTAACTGAATTTGTAAAACTTACAAAAGATACTCCTGTACATTATCAGAATAAACCATGTTTAATGACGCCTCGGGATAGTTTACACCAAATACGCGGGTCATTTTCCCTTTGGCTTTCTTGTTCCATTTGCATTCAAAAGTGGTAAACTGTTTTTCAAGAATTTGATACAGGGTGCTTTTCCCGACCCGCCGAGGGCCCAAAAGAATTATAGCCTTATGGTCAGATAACCTTTCTACAAGCACCTCCTGAAGCAGCCTTTTTATCATTTTTTCGATTTAAACCGTATAATTAATACTTTTTTTACGGATGGAACCGGAGAAATCATAATTTTTTAATGGATGAGAAGGGCTTTTCGCTGCAAAATGGCTACCTGAATTTATTTAAAACGTGGGAAGCGGCGAATATACTGTAGTTTAAACACAGCGGTAGCAATGGGGAAATTAGCACTTTGCTTTTTCGAACGCAGTGTCTGTAAATCGATTTATAGAAACGCAGCAGGCGCCTAAAAATATATTGTGCTGTACAAAAAGAAAAAATAAAAAGGC
>CAIRUC010000057.1 GCA_903881665.1 uncultured Bacteroidota bacterium
ACTTTTCAGAAGCAACAGGGATGAATTCATCGACCGGAAAATTACGTTCTTGTAATACTTCGATCATTTTAGTGCCTACCAATCCGGTAGCGCCAACTACAGCTAATTTCATATAGCAAAGCTATAAAAAAGATAAATGGGAGGGTTAAAGGAGAGAAAATTTGGAGATTATAGGAGGCTGAAAGAGGAGGGAGTATTTGCTAGCAGAGAACCTTAGGGGCATTGAAGCTTTACTTTTCATTTTTCATAGAGTACTCAGGGAATACCAAGATCAATCACTGCATCTTGTATACTGAATCATGCATTTTTTTTAACCACAAAGAACACAGCGTTTACACAGAGGGGCACAGAGAAAGCCAATAAAACAGGAAAAGGAATTAATAATTGATCAAAGAAACCAATGGTAGTCCAATCGATCGCCTATTATCTATTATCTGATTCCTACAGCTCTGTATTTTGCTTGTGGAACTGAGTGCGTTTTAAATTTGTTTGTGCGAGTTCTTTGTATCCGCCAAGCACGTTTACGACTTTACTAAATCCTTTCGACATTAAAATTGAGCATGCAATTACTGAGCGATATCCGCCTTGACAATGCATATAGTATGTTTTTTCTTTGTTTAATGATGAAAGATTTTTATTGATGAAATCGAGCGGAAAATTTTCTACTCCCTCTATATGCTCAGTATCATATTCGCTTTTGCGACGAACATCTCTTGCTTCGATACTTCCGTCAACTAACATTTTCTCAAAATCATTGGGAGAAATTTGCGATAACATCTCTAATTTATTTCCGGCTGCAATCCATGCCTCCATTCCGCCTTTTAAAAATCCTATAGGGTTATCATACCCTACTCTTGATAAACGAATAACTGCTTCTTCTTCTCTTCCTTCTTCGGTGATTAAAAGTATTGCTTGATTTAAATCGGGAATTAATGTCCCTACCCAAGGTGCAAAATTATCATCCAATCCAATGAATACTGCTCCCGGAATATGCTCTGACGAAAACGCTTCTTTCTTTCTTGTATCGAGCACTAAAGCATTCAACGATTCCCATACTGTACTAAATTCCGAAGGAGATAAAGCTTGCGTTCCTGCTTTCACTACATCATCGACACTCTTTACAGAGCCTTTCAAATTCAAGATAACATTAGCAGGGAAATATTGAGGCGGCTCTACTAATCCGTCAAGTAATTTATCAGTAAACTTCTCTACTGTAAGCGATGCTTCTAATGCGTAATTCACTTGTTTTTGATGTCCGATTGTATCGGTTGTTTCTTTACTCATACTCTTTCCGCAAGCACTACCAGCACCATGTCCGGGATAAACAATTACATCATCCGGCAACACCATCAATTTTGTTCGAAGAGAATTATATAAATGTGATGCGAGGATTTGCGGTGTTACATCTGCTTTTACTTTTTGAACTAAATCGGGGCGACCAACATCTCCGATGAATAAAGTATCGCCTGTAAAAACAGCTACTTCTTTTTTATTTTCATCGAGCAATAAGAAACACGACGACTCCATGGTATGTCCGGGAGTGTGCAATACTTTTATGAAAACATTTCCTAAAGGAAACACTTCTTCATCCTTTGCAACATAAGCATCATAGCCAGGTGCTGCTGTTGGTCCGAAGACAATTTTAGCTCCTGTTTTTTTAGCAAGATCGATATGTCCGCTGACGAAATCAGCATGAAAGTGCGTTTCGAAAATATATTTTATTGAACCATTATTATGATTAGTGCGATCGATATAAGGCGACACATCACGCAAAGGATCGATGATTGCCACTTCTCCATTCGATTCGATATAATATGCTGCTTCGGCTAAGCATGCCGTATAGATTTGTTCGATTTTCAATTTTTCAATTTTTAATTAAAGGACGTATAAAAGTACATTCTATTATAATGTGCAAAATTGAACTTTAACAATCTATATAAAAATGACTGATGTCACGGTAAAATAAAAAAGGCCGTTAAAACGGCCTTTAGATTATTCAATAAACATGATTTATGTTTTAATCCCAGATTATTTCTTTTTATAGAAATCGGCAATAGGCTTATACGGTCCAAATTTATGTTGCAAAGCAGAAAACTTATCACCGTAAGGGGGATAAGGAAAATCGACAGGTTTCTTTGCCTTATTAGGCCAATCTGCGCTCTGCTCTTTTGAAGGACGAGGTTGACTATTTACAAACGCTGCAACATCCCATGCTTCATCATCCGTTAACACTTGCGATTTAACATTTGATTTTCCGAAAGGCATATTGTACTTCACATAGCCTGCGAAATTAGATAAGCGAAATAATCCTGCACCATCATTGTAACTTTCATTACCCCAAACAGGAGGATAAATCCATACTAATCCGTTAGGATCCTTAACCCCTGCTCCATTCTCTCCATGGCAGCTACGGCACTGTACTTCATAAACCAATTTTCCTTTAGCAGGATCTGCGGCACGCTCAAGAAACTTCAATCTTTTAATTCCGCTTTGATAAGGCTTCACCTCTTTTTTCACATCCTTACCAAGCCATTGCATATAAGCATAGATAGCTTTGAATTCATAGCTGTTGCTATCGATAGGCGTACCATTAAGACTACGCTCCATGCAATCGCTTACACGCTTATAAATACTTTCTAATCGTCCGCTACGCTCTCTAAACTTAGGATATGTAGAATACACTGCACTATAATTATTTCCCAAAGGACGTGTGCCCGCTTCTAGGTGACAATTCTGACAATTCATTCCATTTGTTAAGTGAGCAACTGATCCTTTTGGACCTAAATACTTAGCTGTATGCGCGATAAGATCTTCGCCATAAATTACTAATTTTCTCTGTTCACCTTCAAGCTCTGTATCGAGATACAGACTAGGTTTCACCCAAATAGAATCAGGTTTTGCATCAGTAATCGCCTCTGCTTTTTTATCGGAAGAACATGCATTAAACAATAATGCAATAAACGCAATCAACAATAAATCTTTTTTCATAGTAGTCATTTAACGAAATTCATAAGTAGTACCTTGCAACTGAGTCAGCAATGTTGATGGCTGATCTGTTGCTGTAGTTCGATGTTCAATCTTTGGAGAAACGGGAGAATTTTTAGCAAGGTATTCTTCCATAATTGCATGCATCAAAATATTAAGTTTTGTAGGGCGAAGTACTTTCTCCATACGGCATAATGTATCATCGGGATCACCTTCACGTTCACAAGCGATAATACTATACTCTTTATCTTCTTGCAACGGTTTCCCTTTAATTTTCACCCAATTTACACGCTTACCCATTTCATTGCCGATAGTAACATTTACTTCCATTCCTGCGAAGCGCACAAACCAACCGCCGAGCCGTTTAGAAGGATCTTTAGCAAACGCATTTTGCAATTCTTTTTCAAGCCAATTAAGTATTTGGGTTCCGTTAACATATGCCATCTTTGCCTCACTATTAACAGGTAGCATATTCCATAAAAACTCTTTTGTAATATTTTGTTTACCTGAAGGGCCTACAGCTAATGGCTGACAAAAACGGAATCCGTTACTAAGTGCGATATCAGGTTTAAATTTCCACATTATCGCATTCGTAAGTAAATTATCCATTGGAGATTCTAATACAAAGTACCGCACTAACGGTAACGTGGTAACGCCAATTACCTTGCTAAATTCATCATGGTAAGGAATCAATGCTTTGTCAATTACATTTTGAAGTTCCACATCAGCAGGAAATTTATCTGGGTCAACATCTAACAAATCATATTGATAGGATTTAATTTTATCGTTTTCAATTTGCACTTTCAATCTTCCAATAAAGGAACCGAAAGCACCACACTCTACTACTTTCGCATACTTACCTTCAACAGGAACACGTACACGTTCGTGGGTATCGGCACCGAGAATAAAATCGGCGCCCTCGCAAGCAGGATTATTCGACAAACCTACCTGTTGAGCAAGCCCCATATGAGTAACAACGAAAATAATTCCGCATCCCTCCACTTCTTTCAACAACTTAATATAACGAGCGAGATTAAAACTAGCATGTTCGAATTTAATGCCCACGCTGTATGCTGGGGATTGACGTTTAGGAATTAGGTGATCGGTATAACCAATAAAACCAATTTTGGTAGAACCAACTTTTTTTATCCAATAAGGCTGATAAATCAATTCACCATTTTCGGGGCCATCGCATTGATGCCACATGTTAGCACAAATCTTTGCAGCAGTTGCATGTCCCATGTCATACAACATCTTTTTCTTTTTATAAACCACCTCCCAATTGCCGGGCAGAATGAGATCATAATCGAAATTATTTAAGATAGGAATTAACGCTTCGCCTTCTGTTAAAGAAGCCAACCCATGTCCGTGAAAAAAATCACCGCCATCTATTAAAATAGGATTTGAATTTTCTTTTCGCAATGAATTTATCATTGTTTTCAGCACAGGAAGTCCACCACGTTTACGATAAACGGGAGTATTATTTTCCCAGAAAAACTCATCATGTGTATTTAACTGCGCATGAATATCGCTAGTATATAAAATAGTAAACGAATCGGTAGGCTGAGAAGAATTATCCGAGGAAGTGGCCTTCGCTCCATTTTTTTCTACTGATGCTACTGCTGACTTTCCAGGCATTAAACCAACGACCGACAATAATGCGGAAGTTTTAAGGAAATCCCTCCTTGAATTGTGCTTTTTCATTAAACTGCTTTGCACAAATTTAACCAAATAAGCCAAAAAAATATAAATAGTAATAAATAAGAATCAGAAAATAAAAAAAGGATGCTTCGGGCTAAAAAAATAGCACGAACATCCGTCAACCAGTTTTATCTTAAGATTACAGGAAATGACAACCCTAAGGAAACCTAAATTAATTAAAATTTCAATGATTAACCAGTAATTCGGGACATAGAATTCCAAGAGCCACCATTATATGCCTCTACACCTGCTTTCTCCAAAATCGACTTCGCCATTGAACTTCTTGCCCCGCTACGGCAGACCGTAATCACTGGTTTATTCCAATTTTTAATTGCAGTGATATTATTTTGGATTGAATCAAGGGGAATATTCTTCGCGCCTTTGTTATGCCCTGAGCTAAACTCAGCAGGAGATCTTACATCCAAAACTATTGCACCGGCTTTAATTAGTGCCTCGTAATCGGTAGAATTACCGAACATTTTCTTAACGAAATCGATCATTATTTTAATTTTTTGAGTAGGCAAAGGTGAAACAATTAAAATAGCTTTTCAGTGACCAAAGTTACACAAGTCAAGAAACGGATGTTTTTTATGGATTAATGTGTGTGCTGAAGAGGATAAAATAATTGCTGAAAAATAATGTACATTCCCATTGTTAAAACAAACCAACCGAAACCACGCTTTAATCGAGGGCCATCTACTTTATGACTTATTGAATGTCCTAAAAAGATACCTACAACAGCCAAAGAAGTAATTGTAAATAACAACGACCAATCCATTTTATGTGTTAACATGTCGCCTGTAAATCCGAAAAGAGAATTTGCTGAAATGATTAAAAGCGAAGTTCCAACAGCCTTTTTCATAGGCAACTTACCAAGATAAACGAGAGCGGGGATAATAAGGAATCCACCGCCAGCGCCAACAAATCCGGTGAGCATTCCAATCAAAAAACCTTCTAATATAATTCCTAAATTATTTTTAGCGCTTACCGTTTGCGTCTGCACCTCCTCTTCACTGCGACGATCGCGAATCATGGAAACAGAAGCAAAGACCATTAAAACGGCAAATAACGTCATCATTAAAAAGGCCTTCGTGATTTCGAAATCGGACGAGGAGTAGATCATTGTTGGAATAGCCGGAACAATAATTTTTCGAGTAAAGAAGACCGAAATAATAGAAGGGATACCGAAAATTAGACCACGTTTTAAATCCACCAATCCCTGGCGATACTTAGGAATAACGCCAAAAAAACTACTAACACCCACAACAAAAAGAGAATATGCGGTGGCTGAAACCGGATCAACATTAAAAAGGTAAACCAATACAGGAATAGTAAGGATCGAACCTCCTCCACCGATTAAACCTAAGGGAATACCAATTGCTATTGCAGCAAGATAACTTAGTACAATTATCATAGATTCATTTTGTGCTAATAGAACAAATTAATAATTCGGCAACCCATATTGTTAAACTGTTATTCAAACAATGAACTACAAAATGCGTTTTAGGCATTCCAACTAATCCTTTTTAGCCACTTCAAGAGAAGTAAATCAGCTTGTTTGAAGAGAGGTATTCATTAGACATCCGGGCACTATAGCTAACGGCGAAGATATAAAATGATTTTATTATCGAAGTTAAGAAATGCAAATATGATTGGTAGTTAAAAGCACTTCGACAGATTGTAAACACAAGCATTAAAGCACAAAGTTGCACCAAGATTATTATATATGCATTCATACACCTACTAAAGGAACTAAACGAGAAGAGGCAGTTGTAATTAAAGGCAAACTGAACGAACGAAGAAAACCAGAAGAAAGAGCATAACTATGCTAAACGATCAATGAGGTAGAAATAAAAAAGCATACAAACCGACCACAAACGACTACAAATATTTAATAAGATATAAATAGAAAAAAACATATTTAGTTTCGCCAAAAAAATAGACATGAAAATATTTATCGCCTTTTGTTTCATCCTCCTAACTACATCACTGCAAGCACAAATAAATGAAGAATTTAATGACGGAAACTTTACACAAAATCCTACTTGGTCAGGAGATGCTTCGCAGTTCGCCATTAATGCTAATTACCAATTACAGTTAATCAGCGCAGGCAGCGATTCATCGTATATGAGTTTTAGTTCTCAGCAGAATGCCGCAGACAGCCTTCAATGGGAAATTTGGATACAACAAAGCTTTTCTCCTTCATCGCAGAATTACGGCAGAATTTATTTGAGCAGCGACAATGCAAATCTCGAGTTACCGCTTAACGGATATTATATTCAATTAGGAGAATCGGGCAGTAACGATGCGCTAACAATATTCAAGCAAACAGGATACATGTCGACACCCATTTGCAGAGGATTTGACGCTACAATTAGCAGTGCATTTACAGTTCGCATTAAAGTGATCAAAACATCCAACGGCGAATGGAAACTATATACAGACTATACGGGAGGGAGAAATTTTAATGAAGAAGCTACAGGCATCGATAATAGCCTAATCAACTTCACCTATTTCGGAATAAAGGATGTATACACCAGTAGTAATGCAACGAAATTTTACTATGATCATATTTATGTTGGAGCATTCCTAGCTGACACATTAAAACCACGAATAGCAAGCATTAACATTGTCGACAGCACAAAGGTACGAGTATACTTCACCGAAAAAATTAGAAATACAGATGCTAATAATCCTGCGCACTATTATATCAACGGAAATATGGTTAGTTCGAGTATTCAAGATTCATCAATGACCAGTATACTATTAACGTCATCACAAATATTTGTTACTCCAAATGACTACCAGCTAACAGCCTACCAAATACATGATTTAGAAGGGAATTTAACGTTGATTGACAGCATCAATTTTAAATATTTAAAAACAGATATCATTTCGAAACATGATTTAATCATCAATGAAATAATGAGTGACCCATCAGGGGCTAACAACTTACCTTTTGAAGAATACATTGAAATTTACAATCGTTCGCCAAAATACATCAACAGCATAGGTTACATTATTACTGATGGAAACACCGATGCGATATTACCAAGCGATACAATTGAGCCTGAAGGATACAGAGTATACTTCAACAATAGTCATGCAGTAGAATTTGCACAATTTCAAATAAGCAATACAAAAGGGTTGGCAACATTTCCAGGTCTTAACAACGATGGAGACCATATCACATTAAAAGATCAGCAAGGGAATACAATCGATAAAATCAGCTATTCACTTAACTCGTATCATGATAAAATAAAAGAAACGGGAGGATGGTCGATAGAGCGCAAAGATCCAGAATTTACATGCATCAATGAAGAAAATTGGCAAGCCAGCAAAGACCACGATGGGGGCACTCCTGGAAAAGAAAATAGTGAAATAGTTGAATTCATCGACAACAAGCCTCCCGACATTCTTTATATAACGGTAACGGATAGCCTTAATATTGAAATTCACTATGATGAAGTGCCAGAGGCATCAGAAGCAAGCAGCATTCTAAACTATACAATAAATGAAGGTAATGCTGTAATTGAGGCGAGAGCGAAAACCGAAGATGAATCAACCTACGTTCTCAAGTTAACACATCCAATGCAAAGGCAAATAATTTACAAATTAAAGACCTCCAATATAAGTGACTGTACAGGCAACAAAATGCAAAACACAAACGAAATAAATTTCGGAATTGGAGAGGAAATAAGGAAAGGAGAATTATTAATAAACGAGCTATTATTTAATCCTGCATACGGGCAATACGACTACATTGAACTATTTAACAATAGCAATAAAATAATTTCATTATCCAACTTAAAACTAGCGCAAAACGATTTAATAACATCTGAAATAAAATCAACGAGCACCATCACAGTTGAAAAGCGAGTGGTTTGTCCTGGAGAATATTTAGTCATTAGCGAAAGCACCTCCTTCATGCACAACTACAAAAATTTTAGTCATAGGTGCGCCATACAAACCAATATTCCATCTATGAACGACGACGAAGGAGTCATTAGCCTACTATCGCCAAGTATGGACGAAGTCGACAATTTCCATTATACAGAGAAGATGCAATATCCACTTTTGGCTAATGTAGAAGGAGTTTCACTAGAACGAATAAATCCCAGCGGACCTAGTAATGATGGGGGTAATTGGCACAGCGCATCATATCAATGTGGGTTTGGAACACCAGGCAGCCTTAATTCACAATTGATATCAAACACAGAAATAGTATATGGATTAACGATTGAACCTGCTATAATTTCGCCTGATAATGATGGGGAAAATGACATTGCAATGATAAAAGTGATTGACATTACAGGAACAGGCACCATCAATATACTTAATGAAAGCGGGAAGGAAATTAGGAAGATAGCAGAAGGAGAATACTTAGGAATAAACAACATCTATTTGTGGGATGGCAGCAACAAAACAGGATTGATAGTACCAGCGGGAATATACATTATAAGTGCAGAAATTATCGATGAAAAAGGCAATGTCTTACACTACAAAAAGCCTATTGTAATTGCACAAAAAATAACGAATATTAAATAGCTACTTATAGGAATGAGCAAATAGTACTTTCTAAAAAAGATCTACGAAAACCGACTACAGTTTTATTTCTTCCCCTTGTTTATTTTGAAAATGATACTCCATTAAATGATAAGAAGAAACAGGTTCAATTTTCAACCAGCGTTTGTACTTCTTAAACCATTTCCATTGAAATGATTTCATGGTAAGCAATCCGTTTTTCAGAAAGGAAGCTAGGAAAGGGTGCACCTGCAAAGTTAAAGCAGGTTCATTTTGTTCTTCGCACAGATAACGAATATTATTTTCTATATCATCTATAAGCAACATACTAGCTTTAATTTCGCCGGTACCATCGCAAGAAGGACATTTTTCTACGGTAATAATATTGGTTACAGGACGAACGCGTTCACGCGTAAGCTGAACCAAACCGAATTTACTTGGAGGCAATATAGTATGACGGGCGCGATCGAGTTTCATTTCATCACGTAACGTATCAAAAAGCTCTTTACGGTGCAATGTGTTTTTCATGTCGATAAAATCGATCACTACGATTCCACCCATATCACGCAATCGAAGTTGACGAGCAATTTCTTTTGCAGCTGCAATATTTACACTAAGTGCATTACTCTCCTGATTATCTTGAGCACCTTTATTTCTTCCGCCAGAATTAACATCAATAACATGAAGTGCTTCGGTATGTTCAATAACCAAGTAAGAGCCGCCGCTAAGAGTAACCGTTTTACCAAAGAGCGATTTAATTTGTTTGTCGACGCCAAAATTTTCAAAAACAGGCATCTTCCCTTTATACAGTTTTACAATTTCAACCTGATCGGGAGCGATACTTCGTATATAGCTTTTTATTTCTTCTGCTAGGGAAGCATCATTTACTTGAATACTGTTAAAATTAGGATTCAGCAAGTCGCGCAGGATGGTAGAAGTACGATTCATCTCCCCCAAAATTTTGGTAGGAGGCTCCGACGTCTTCAACATTTCATGCAGCGATACCCAGCGAGAGCAAAGATCTTGAATATCGGCATCAAGATCGGCTACCTTTTTCCCTTCGGCAACTGTTCGAACGATGATACCAAAATTACGAGGTTTAATTGACTGGGCTAAGCGCTTGAGGCGTTGACGTTCAACAGAACTCTTGATTTTTTGGGAAACCGAAACAATATCAGAGAAAGGAACCAGCACAACGAATCGGCCGGCAAAAGAAAGTTCGGAAGAAATACGAGGACCTTTTGTAGAAATAGGCTCTTTTGCAATCTGAACAATTATGTTCATGTTTTGCGTAAGCACCTGTCCAACTTTACCTGCCTTATTAATATCAGGCTCTATTTCAAAATCATTGAGCAAAGCCTCTGACTGGCTACCCGACACTGTTGTTTTCATAAACTTCAACAACGAATGCACTTGGGGGCCTAAATCGAGATAATGCAAGAAGGCATCCTTTTCATAGCCGATATCTACGAAAGCGGCATTAAGAGAAGGCATGAGTTTCTTTACGCGACCTAAATAGATATCTCCTACAGAGAAGCTGTTTTCTTTCTTCTCTTTATTCAATTCCACAAGTCGCTTATCTTCTACTAAGGCAATAGTTACCTCTGATGACGATGCGTCAATTATTAATTCACTGTTCAAGCCGAAAGATTATTTAGGCTGAATACAAAATTCCGTATTAAGCACTGCGTGTTTAATTTGACATCCATCAAACTAAAACGAAAGTCAATGCATAGCAATACATTACCCGTTTCATTAATTTAAATTAATAAAACGGGCAATGTTGGCCGGAAGATTACACCGGACTATCTGTTTTTCTTTTTATGACGATTTTTTCTCAAACGTTTTTTACGCTTGTGAGTAGCCATTTTATGACGTTTACGCTTTTTACCGGAAGGCATAGTAATAAATTTTATTCGTTAGAAATTAAGTTAATTCAATTTGACTCATTCTTCCCTTTCTTTAGATCGGAAATGATCTTTTTTACCTCTTGAGCTGCTTGGGGATCATTTGTATTTTTCACAAACGACTCATAATAACCAACTGCTTTATCAGGTTCACTTTTAGAAACGTAGATCTGACCAAGGTAGAAATACATTTCGGAACGTTTCGGATTTATTTCAAGAACTTTTTTAAAGCGTTCGATTGCTTTATCTAATTGTCCTGACTTCACAGACAACATTCCCAAGTCATACTGCGCCATTTCATGTTCAGGGTTTTTGCTCACTACTTCACGCAGCAGCAGAATGCCCTTCATTGGCTCACCGGTTCCTTCGGCATAGCAAGCACCTAGGTCGGTTTTAGCATTGAGGTTTTCAGGATTTATCTCGATAACCTTATTATAATTCGCAATCGCCCTTTTCACCATCATTCCTCGCAATGAAGAATCACCGGCCATTTTAAAGGCATCGAAATAACGATAAGCTGCATCGAGATAACTCAATTCAGTTTTTTGAACCGACGATTTTTTCTCGAACCATATTGCTGCTGCTGCAGGAATTTTCTGATTATCCCAGAATCTTCCTATCTGATCAAGCAATGCTGTATCCTTTTCTCCATTCTTTTTCAATGCATCCTCCAACATTCGGAGTATCGGCAATTGAGTAGAATCAATAGAAGAAGAAGCACTTTGCAACAAGGCCGTTTCGTCGAGTCCACCACTTAAAACCTGAGCTGAGTCCTTCGGTTTTGTTTTCATATTTACCTGTGAAGGCATCATATAAATAACAATAGACAACAGCAATGCAGCTGCTACTATTATTACGTGCAACCGGTAGGGCTTCATTCAGCTTACGGTTGAGTCACTTTTTTTACATGAGCATTTTTCACACGCTCAGTGAACGTTTTCGCCGGTTTGAACGCCGGGATATAATGTTCAGGAATAATAATCGTAGCATTTTTTGTGATGATACGACCGGTTTTCTTAGCACGCTTCTTTACTATGAAGCTGCCAAAACCACGCAGGTATACATTCTCGTCGTTAATGAGTGAGTTGCGAACAACTTTCATCATTGATTCGATGGTCTGCTGTACAGCCACCTTCTCGATGCCTGTCTTTGTAGAAATCTCGTTTACTAATTCTGCTTTCGTCATGATGACAACTATATTAAGATAGGGTTTTCCTATAATGGGCTGCAAAGATATGCTTTCTAACTGAAATACAAAATATTAATTCATTACTTTTGAGCCCGTTACGATATTTATGAAGGCATTCAAAGGGGTTTTGCGGATTTGGTACCTAAAAAACCGACGGGAATTACCCTGGCGAGAGACCTCCGACCCCTATCTTATCTGGCTGTCAGAGATCATTTTACAACAAACTAGGGTAGATCAAGGGCTGCCTTATTGGCTTCGATTTGCAACTACTTTTCCAACCATTACCGATTTAGCAAATGCACCTGAAGAACAGATTATGCGGATGTGGCAGGGACTTGGATATTATTCACGAGCCCGTAATTTGCATACTGCAGCGAAGCAGATTGCGAGCGATTTCAACCATCGATTTCCTTCTAACTATCATGATATCAAGCTATTGAAAGGAGTTGGGGATTATACAGCTGCTGCCATTGCTTCTTTTGCATTTAATTTACCACATGCAGTAGTAGATGGCAATGTTTACCGATTTCTTTCTCGACTTTTTGGAATTGAGACTCCCATCGACAGCACAGAAGGGAAAAAAAGCTTTGCCGAATTAGCCCAAAAACTATTAGATGAGAAAGAACCCGGCTTGCATAATCAGGCAATTATGGAATTTGGCGCCCTGCATTGCAAACCAATAAATCCTGATTGCGAAAACTGCCCATTTAATCACAACTGCTTAGCCTTAAAAAATCAAAAAGTCAACATTTTACCGATAAAGTCCAAGAAAACAAAGGTCCGCGATCGCCATTTTAACTTTGTAATAATTGATGACGGCCGCAAAACTATAGTGGGAAAGCGTAATGCTAAGGATATATGGCAGGGACTTTTTCAATTTCCTTTAATTGAAACGAAGATGAAAAGAAATATAAATACGGAGGAAGTGATTTCGTTTGTTCGTGAAGTTTCAGGTGCAAAAGAAATAACCCTCATTAAAAAAAGCAGCCTGATAAAGCATTTGCTATCGCATCAAACTTTATATTGTTATTTCTGGTGGACCAATACCAATACGCTACGCAAGAAATCGATCTCGGCGGCGTATCAAATGATAAACATCGACTTGCTCGACACAATAGGAATGCCTCAGTTAATTGTAAAATACTTACTAGATAATGAAATAATTGACTAGTCTACAATTTTCTAAAGCTTAGAAATATGGTCAAAAGCGAGAATTTCACAAGAAACTTTGTTGGGTAACAGGAAATGTTAACTTTGCCTTATAAGGAATCCAAAATCAGTTCAGAAGAAGCTAATTAGAACCAACAAAAAATCAAGACGATGTCGGGAGTAAATAAAGTATTTTTAATCGGCAACCTGGGCAAGGACCCTGAGTTCCGACATATGGAGGGAGGCGTAATGGTTGCTAAATTCCCTTTAGCCACGACCGAATACTTTAAAAACAAGGAAGGGCTGCGACAAGACCAAACTGAGTGGCATAATATTGTTTTATGGAGAGGCTTAGCGGAAGCGGCGGAAAAGTTACAACTTCGCAAGGGTCATATGGTTTTTATTGAAGGAAAACTTAGAACGAGAAACTGGGAAAAGGATGGGATTAAACGTTATGCCACTGAAATAATAGCAGAAAATATGACCATGCTAAGCAAACGTGAGCCGGGAAATGGCGGCAATGGCGATCAAGAACAGGGGAATGACAGTCCGCATATTGGCGATATGGGTGGCGATCTTCCATTTTAAAAATACTTATCAATAAAACACAAAGGCGCTTCATGGGTGCCTTTTTTTATGCTTCATATAAAATTGCATCTTTGCATCATGCGTTATTTAATTTCACTTCTGATTATCGGCACAGCAATGCTCTTTTCTTCGTGTAACAACGAAGATTCTGAGGGCACTCCTAAGCCTAGAGGTTATTATAGGATTGATTTTCCGAAACATACTTATAAAAAATTTGAGCCTGCCACCTGCCCTTTTAGCTTTGAAATTCCAGACTATGCAATTGCTGCAGCTGACACAAATGGAACATCAGAACCGTGCTGGTATTATTTAATTTTTCCGCGATTTAATGGAGAAATTTATATCACCTACAAATCGCTTAAAGGGGATTTACGGAATTTTACAGAAGACACAAGAGCATTAGTTTATAAACATACTGCTAAGGCGAGTTCAATTAACGAAAAAGTACTTAATTTCGGAAATGGGGTAAGCGGAATATTTTATGATATAGGAGGAGATGCAGCATCACCTACTCAATTTTTTGTAACGGATAGTGACAAACATTTTTTGAGAGGATCATTATATTTTAATGCACCTCCTAATTCAGACAGTATTGCCCCAGTTGTTAAATACATAAAAGAAGATTTGCTTCACTTACTTAAAACTGTAAAGTGGAAATAAAGCGCTCGGCCTATTCAGTACTTCAAAATATAATTACTATTTTTCTTCAACCCTTTTATGATCTAGATACTTACCGTAGCTATTGTAAATTTACACCTCATCTATCGCAAAGTATTAAAAGAGTATAATATTTATTCAACGATAAAAAATATTGAAAACACGAACAGCAATCGTTTTTTAGTTTTGCTTAATTATTTTTTCTGTTAAAAAATCGGATTAAATTACTGATAGGAAATAGATCACATCAGAAAACCCTCAATGGCTTGCAAAAGCTCGTCGGGGTTATCGGCGTGCACCCAATGTCCAGCGCCCTCTATGGAAGTGAACTCAGCATTAGGATACCATTGAACAATTTCACCAAATCTATTAGCATCTACATACTCTGACATCCCACCTCTAACAAACAAAATAGGAGTATCATTTTGAACAGAAGGCCACGTAGGCTTACCCACCTCATCGATTTGACAATGTAATGCGGGAAGATTAAATCTCCAAGCCAATTGATCAGTGCTGGACCAGTACAAATTTTTAAGAAGAAACTGACGAGTACGTAAATCAGCAATTTGATCTGACAATATATTCTCGACTTCAGATCTGCTTTTTACAACATTTAAATCAACGGCAAGTAAGGCCTCAGTTATAACACGATGACGAATAGGATATTGGTAAGGAGCAATATCAACGACAATAGCTTTACGAATTAAACCAGGAAAATCATTCAAAAGTTGTAAGGCAGACTTCCCTCCCATACTATGTCCAACAATATCAGGATTTATGAGTTCTAGATCAGCAATAAGCTCAGCAATATCGGAAGCTATTGCCGAATAATTATGCTTGTCGTTGTGAGGAGAATGGCCGTGATTGCGCAAATCGCCAAGCACAACCTTATAACCAGCTTGAGTCAACTTTTTAGCAACCAATAGCCAATTATCACACATCCCGAAGAGCCCGTGAAAAATCAGAACGGGACGTCCCTCACCAATAATTCTATAATTCAACTTCATAAGAAACACAAAGATTATAAAAACCCAACGAACTATTGCTTTATTATTAACAAAATACATCAGTAACATAACTGAAAGACCTAAATTTGCGCTATGAATATCAGTATCAGAAAAGCGATACCCGACGACATGGTTGCAGTTCACGGGTTGATTTGCGAGTTAGCGGAATACGAAAAAGCACCACAAGAAGTCACCAATACGGTGGAAGATATGATACGTGACGGATTTGGTGAGCGGCCTATATTCAACTGTTTGGTAGCCGAACACGATAATAAAATAATTGGGATGGCGATATATTTCATGAAATACTCTACCTGGAAAGGAAAGGGTATTTATCTTGATGACATTGTTGTAACTGAATCGATGCGTGGTAAGCGAGTTGGCAAATTAATGTTCGACGAAGTAATTGCTCAAGCCCTTGAAATGGGAGCCAACCAATTACACTGGCAAGTTCTTGATTGGAACCAACCTGCGATTCATTTTTACAATAAATACAAGGCCATGATGGATTCAGAATGGATCAACTGTAAGTTAAGCAGATTCCAGATGAAAAAAATTGCTGAAGATAATAGTGAACAGTAAAATTTATTTATACGGAGTATGAAAGTATTTAAATTCGGAGGGGCATCGGTTAAAGATGCTGAAGCAGTAAAAAACGCCGGAGAAATATTAAACCAATTTAAAGGAGAAGAGTTAATTGTTGTGATTTCCGCGATGGGAAAAACGACTAACGGATTAGAAAAAGTAGTAAATGCCTGCTACCATAAAACGGGAGAAGCATTATTGATACTAGAAGAAATAAAGAGCTTCCATGAAAAAATAATGGAAACACTTTTTTCGGATAATAAACATGAAGTGTATCAAAAAGTAAATAATCTTTTTGTAGAAATTGAATGGGTAATTGAAGACGTGCCACGCGGATATGATTTTATTTACGACCAAATTGTTTGTTTTGGAGAATTAATTTCGACTACAATCGTAAGTGCTTGGCTAAATGAAAACAGCATCTGTAACAATTGGCTAGACATACGCGACTGTTTATTAACCGACAATAATTATCGAGAAGCAAAAGTTAATTGGCAACAAAGTGAAGCTTTATTCAACGAAAAAATTCCAGCCTTATTAAAAACTCATTCGATCGTAATAACACAAGGATTTATAGGCAATACAAGTGAAAATTTTAACACCACATTAGGACGTGAAGGATCCGATTATTCGGCGGCAATCATTGGACACTTGATGAATGTTGAATCGGTAACTATTTGGAAAGATGTTCCAGGCGTATTAAATGCAGATCCGAAGTATTTTAATGATGCTCAAAAGCTAGATCAACTAAGTTATTTAGATGCTATTGAGTTGGCCTATTACGGAGCATCGGTGATTCATCCTAAAACAATAAAGCCGTTAGAGAATAAAAACATACCATTGCATGTACGATCCTTCTTACAATCTTCGGCAAAAGGAACAACGATTGGAAAGGACTTACAAACAAAACCATTAGTACCCTCTTTTATTTTCAAAACTGATCAAGTATTAATTAGTATATCGGCAAAAGATTTTTCATTTATTGCAGAAGAAAATTTAAGTGCCATTTTCGGAACATTTGCAGAAATCGGAATAAAATTAAATTTGATGCAAAACTCTGCAATTAGTTTTTCCGTTTGCATAGATAATGATCCGTTTAAAATTCCGCAACTTATTGAACGATTAAAAGAAGACTATCGAGTGCGCTATAATTCAGACTTGCAACTTTATACTATCCGACACTACTACCCTTCAACAATTGAAACGCTTAGTACAGGAAGAGAAATTCTTCTTGAGCAGCGAAGTAGAAATACGGCACAATTAGTAATGAAAGCAGAAGAAAAAAAACAACAATGACACAAAAAGATCAATCATCAGAAAAAAGCAGTATGATTCTATGGTTATTCATGGGATGCTTTTTAATACTCGGAATGGTTGTAGTGGGAGGCATTACAAGACTTACGGGTTCTGGCTTATCTATTACCGAGTGGAAAGTTGTAACAGGCTCCATTCCTCCATTAAACGAAGATCAATGGACAGATGCTTTTGACCACTACAAACTTATTCCTCAATATAAACTTTTGAATTCGAATTTTACGTTAAACGATTTCAAGTTTATTTATTTTTGGGAATTTATTCATCGTTTAATTGGCAGAATGATTGGGGTCGTCTTCCTGATCGGATTTATACATTTTTATAATAAGAAAGTAATTACTAAAGAACTAATGCCAAAGTTGCTATTTATGTTTGTGCTTGGCGGCATTCAAGGATTCCTAGGATGGTATATGGTATCGAGTGGATTGACAGAGAACGTTAGAGTGAGTCATATCCGATTAGCTATACATCTCACATTTGCCTTTATCACTTTCGGGTATATTTTCAAAGTAGCACTATCGGAACTTTATCCAGTAAAAAACGTGAACAGTTACGCCGTAACGAAATATAAAAAATTCGGCATAACAATACTTATTTTGCTTATTATTCAAATTATTTATGGAGCATTTGTAGCGGGAACAAAATCAGGTTGGACATATAACACATGGCCAAAAATGGAAGGTGAATGGGTACCGGAATCAATGACTTATATGTTAGGAAAAGAAGGAAGCATTAGTTTGATAAATAATTTAGCAAGTGTGCAATTCATTCACAGAACATTAGCCTATCTAATAACTGCTTTAGTATTATTTGTTGGTATTAGTGTCTTCCGTGATTCAAAACTTAGCAAATATCACAAAGATTCGGCGTTGGTATTATTAAGTTTTATATTCATACAAGTGCTATTAGGAATAGTTACTCTACTCTATAAAGTACCTATTTCATTAGGAGTAATACATCAAGCGATGGCTTTCTTCTTATTTGCTGCCTCGATTTACTTTCTACATCGACTGAAGCACGAGCCTATGAAAAATAAAATTGCATAAAAAAAAGTGGCCTCACAAAGGCCACTTTTTTATTACCATTTTTTACTCAGTCGTGTTGCAGTAATATGAGCAACGTGATGAATGCTATGCCAAGCATAAAGTGCGAGGCACTCATCGAGACGAAAAGTAAGATGCTTTTCTGGGTGATAGAAAGTACGGTTCCAATCGAAGCTACGCATATTTCGAAGCATGATAGCCCAACGATTATGCAATGCATCTAGCAATCGAAGTGAAACTTCTATATTTCCATATTTAGCTTCTGGAAGTTCAGCCCATCGTTCTTCAAAATAAGGGCGGATAGTGGGATTCTCCTCGGTAAGGGCTAATTTAAAACGGATATAGGCATTCATATGACTATCGGCCACATGATGTACCACCTGACGAAGGGTCCAACCATCTTCACGATAAGGAGTATCAAGCTGGTCGGAATTTAGGCCGTTGATAGCATCTCTCATTTTTAAAGGAAGTTGTTCAATTGTTTCCATCCACAAATTTAAATCTGCATCGGAAACATCCACAGGACGTTTAAAAGGCCCAAGTGGATACTTAGAATAATCGATATCTGACATAATGTTAAATGAATATTAATCGAAAATAATAATTAAAATGACATTAGTTACAGCGTATTGGAATGGATTCATTTATTTTTGACAATATGAAGATTCTTCCTGAAGAACTGGCCGAAAACGGGTACCAACTTACCGATCAGTTTGAACATACTTCAATTGTAGCATTTATTCAGCCCTATTTAAAAGCAACCAATCCGGTGATGCTTTTTTATTGGGGATTCAACATTGCAATTTTACTAAGTGCTGCCATCATTTGGATATCTCTTCCCGAAGGAAAGGAAGATGCGCTTATAAAATTTGGTGTTGGAGGAGCATTATTTGCGCTACTTATACCTGTTCACGAAATAATACATGGAATTGGGTACAAATTAGCTGGAGCACCAAAAGTGAGTTATAAAGCGCATCTTAGAAAATTAATATTTTATGCCATGGCCGACAAGTTTGTTATTAAAGCAAGGCCTTTTATTCTACTGGCCATGGCACCCTTTGTCTTGATTAATTCATTGTTAATCACAGGAATTATAGATACCTTAAGTCCGTATACTTGGATTATGATGGGCGCATTATTCATGCATACATCGGGATGTGCCGGAGACTTTGCCTTAATGAGTTACTATTACGTTAACAGACGCAAAACAATTGTGACCTACGACGACCAAGCCGCACAAATCACCTATTTTTTCACGAAACTATGAATAGTCCTATATTCGCATTACGAAAACCTGTTGATACAATTACAATAAAAATAGCTGCACCCTTTATGAATCATCTAAATCGAACGAGTTTACTGAGCATAATTCTCCTTTTTCTGTTAACTACACCTTTGTTTTCTCAAATAGAACAACCCGTAAAATGGTCGTTTAAGGCTGAGCAAAAGGACAAAGAAGCCACTTTAATAATTAAAGCAACGGTAGACAAAACATGGCATGTATATTCACAAGACATACCACCGGGAGGACCTATACCAACAGCATTCAAGTTTAATTCGAATAAAAATTATACGCTTTCAGGAAAGGTAATTGAGCCAAAGGCAGAAGAAATATTTGACCAGAATTTCGAAATGAAAGTAAAGTTCTTTGAAGGCACTGTTGAATTTCGTCAGAAAATAAAGTTAACTAGCAACAAATCATTCAAAATTACGGGGTCGGTTGAAGCGATGGCTTGCAATGATAGAAACTGCACACCTCCCAACGAAGTAGAATTCAGCATACCGATTAAAGGATTGGAATTAGAGGCTGATACAATCATAGCAGCCGCTCCGATAATTTCGGACACCCCTACCGTTAGTCACACCGCCACAACAGTAATTCCAGCGACGGCTGGAAAAATTCCTGACCCATCAAATGATGTTGCAGCATTAGATCCGGGTTGCAGTAATGGAGTTGCTGGAGAAAAAAGTGACACAAGTATTTGGGGTATTTTCGTTGCAGGAATGGTTGGCGGTTTATTCGCATTATTAACACCATGCGTGTTCCCTATGATTCCATTAACCGTAAGTTTCTTTACTAAAAGAAGTCCTACGCGCGCAAAAGGAATTAGCAATGCTATTATTTATGCATTCTCCATCATCATTATTTATGTAGTGATTGGATTTTTAGTAACCGTAACATTAGGCTCTGACGCATTGAATGAAATGGCGAGTTCAGTATTCTTTAATTTATTATTCTTTATTATCTTTTTCATATTCGCATTATCCTTCTTAGGTGCATTTGAAATAACATTACCTAGTTCATGGATCAACAAAGCAGATGAAGCATCTGACAAAGGAGGTTTAGTAGGAATATTTTTCATGGCCTTCACATTGAGCTTAGTATCCTTCTCATGTACAGGACCAATAATAGGGACACTTCTAGTAGAAGCAGCGAAAGGCTCTAGTTACTTAGGTCCTATTATGGGGATGACTGGATTCGCAACTGCATTAGCATTGCCGTTTGCATTATTCGCAGCCTTTCCTGGATGGTTAAATACTTTACCAAAATCGGGCGGATGGTTAAACAGCGTAAAAGTTGTATTAGGATTTTTAGAGTTAGCATTAGCGATGAAATTTTTATCGAATGTAGACTTAGCATATCATTGGGGATTCCTTAAGAGAGAATTATTCATTGCCATTTGGGTTACGATATTCGGATTGATGTCATTGTACTTGTTAGGAAAATTGAAATTCTCGCACGATAGCGACTTACCTTATATTGGAACAGGAAGAATCATATTTGCAATGATTGCTACTTCCTTTACCCTTTATTTAATACCTGGAATATGGGGAGCGCCATTACGATTAATCAGCGGATTTCCTCCTCCTGAATTTTACAAAGAATGGTTGCAAGAAACAGAAAAAGATACACATGGTGGAGGAAGTTGTCCGCATAACTTAAACTGCTACCACGATTATGAAACAGGAATGGCTTATGCGAAATCGATTAACAAACCAGTAATGATTGACTTTACTGGGTGGAGTTGTGTAAACTGTAGAAAGATGGAAGATAACGTTTGGTCACAACCAAAAGTATTAAAGCATTTATCGGATGATTATGTAGTTATTTCGCTTTATGTTGACGACAAAACAGAGCTTGCTGGCAATGAACAATATGTGAGTACATTCAGCGGACAAACAGTAAAAACAACAGGAAAAAAATGGAGTGATTTAGAAGCTCGGGTTTACAACAAAAACACACAGCCCTATTATGTATTAGTTGACAACAACGGAAAATTACTTGCTGTTCCTAAAAGTTACACTCCAAATATTGAAGAATACAATACGTTTTTGGAAGAAGGATTATGTCGATATAAGTCGAGGTGAAAGACGATTGATTGACATTGATTAGAAAATTAAAAAAGGCGACCCTAATAGGATCGCCTTTTTAGTATTTATAAGACCACTATTGAATCTCTAATGATTTTGCAACATATCCTTCAGGAGTAAGTACTTTTACAAGATAAATACCTGGAGTTAGATTGCTAACATCGATAGAGGTCTTCTGCACAGGCAGAGTAAATTCTGTATTCAAAACTCTTTGTCCTGTTACATTAAACAACTCTACTTCATTGATAAACTTATTTACTGGCAATTCAATTTGCACATGACCAGAAGAAGGATTAGGATATAGATTAAAATTCACATCTGCTTTTGACTCAACTAAGCCAGTTGTATATCCATTTAATCTTGCTATGTAAGAGCTTATTGTTGATGCTACAGAAGAAATAGCAGGCAAAGTACCTAAAGTTAAATTGCCATAGAAGTTACCTAAAGCAAAGCAATAACCATTTTCATCTCTTACAATTGCTTTCGGGCGATCATCACTGCCATTACCTGCTTTAATACCCCACAAAATACTTCCTACCGGGCTATATTTAGCATAAAATCCGTCCATACCACCAATACCTGTTAAAGATACCTGCGGCGTAACAGTACTCGACAAAACAACAGATCCATGATAATAACCACATATATAAACATATCCATTAGGCGATACCGAAATATTCGTTGTTACATCATCTGAATTTGATGCACCCATTTTACGTGCCCACAAACAATTTCCAGCTGCATCATATTTCGCTAAGAAGCCATCGCCATATGCTCCATTTGGAGCACCTGTTTCAGCTAACGTTATCGCATTACCGAAATTTACAGTAGCCAGGAAAGATCCTCCAATATAAATATTCCCATAATTATCTGCACCAATTGCATATACCTGATCAGTACTTGAAGCACCTACGCTCTTCGCATAAGTATATGAACCCGTAGTTGAAAGTCTAGCGAAAGCAATATCATTTCCCGCTCCGCCAGAAGGTGTGGCTAAAGAATAAGAACCAAAAGTAGAAGCGCCTGTTACATATCCTCCTGCGTAAACAGCATTCTGATCGGCATAAATAGATTTGAAGTAATCTTCACCAGCACCACCACCAGATGCTCCCCACATTGCATTCCCGCTAGAATCTAATGCAATAACAAATGCATCAAATGAATTCGCGTTTGACGTTGGTAAAGTCACGGTTCCTGCATTGAATGCACCGAAATATCCACCTGCCAAATACACAGTTGTACCATAGCATGCAATCGATTTGAAATCTTCAAGATTTGCAGACCCAAAAGTTTTTGTCCAAACAAAAATTCCATCAGAATTCAACTTAATCAAATATCCATCCTTGTTTCCTGCAGAATAATAATTCGCACTATTCGCAACAAGCAAATATGAAAAACTACCCGATAAATATATATTTCCCGCAACATCCTGAGCAATTCCTCCTGGATACGTATTACTCGAAGAACCACCAAAAGTGCGTGTCCAAACGTGATTTCCACTTTGATCAAATTTAGAAACATACATGTCTACGTAACCTTGAGCAGTATGCGTTAATCCACCCATAATAACGGTGCCTTCAAATTCACCGCATACATATAAGTTTCCAGAAGCATCCTTTAAAGATGAAATATGTGAGTTGTTATCCAAACGGGCGCCATGACTTTTTGACCACGTCCATGCAGGAGTTTGACCCATAGCTGCAGAATTAATTAGAATGAATAACCCAAGAAGTAATTTATTAACCATATTAACGGGGATGATTTTTTGTGTATTCCAAAAATAGTAAACACAATTGATATTTCGAATTTCCAACAATGGTCATGTGTTTTTGAGCGAAAACCCTCATAAAAAGACAAAAGAATAAATCTTTTACTTGATTTTCAATACATTAAAGCTAAACAGATTTACGCTAAAGCGGAGGAAGGTTAAACCAATTGCAATTGCAATTGTGGTATAAGATGATGCGAAATGCTGATTAGGGAGAAAAAGGAAGCTCAAGTGTAGTAATTTATCGCCAAAAGACAACAAGCAATTTCCATTCTAATATCATTTAAATCAAAACTAATTACACCCAACTAATTGCCGAAAACTTTAGCGACAATATCAAGAACGTTACCACAATAGAGTCAAAAAAACGGACTTTCAATAAGAGAAATTCGTTAATTAAATTTTAGATTTTTTTTTAACAAAAGAACTTATTACGAAAGCAGTTAACAACAACCATGAAACAACGATCGCAATTCGTCCGCTATAATCACCATATTTTGCATAAAACGTACGTTTGTTATTTAGATTAAGATCTTTCCGAATACAATCATCAAACCACCACTTTGTATTATCGGAAACTTCCCCCTTTTGATTAATGAAACAAGATATACCAGTATTCGCAGATCGAACTACATCACGACGCATTTCAATTGCACGTAAACGAGCATATTGACAATGTTGCCTGTAACCCGGAGTATCGCTCCACCAACCATCATTTGTCATGATACAAATTAAGTTTGCCCCTTGACGAACATAATCACCAACATACTCTCCATAAATAGACTCATAACAAATAACAGGCGCGGCAACAATTTTCCCGCATTTAAAAATAGTAGGACGTTCTTTGCTCCCCAAACTTCCTGAAATTCCGCCTAGATCAATCGCAAAAGCATCGAGGTGTCCGAAAAATGCGGGAAAAGGCATCTTCTCGACGCCAGGAACTAACTTAGATTTATAATGCAGAGAAAACAAAGAGTCTTGCGAAATATTTACAGCAGCGTTATACACATCATAATAAGCATTGGCATCTTTAAACTTTCGTGCTGTAGCTGATTTCAATGATGGATTTTGATACAATTCAAATGCATTAATTCCTGTTAAAAAATGGATTTGTGGAAACGGTTTAATAAACTCTTTTATTGTTTTAATTTGTGGGTGATCGTATAGATCACTAAGCCAAATTCCATCTGAAAGCGCCGTTTCAGGACAAACAACTAATTGTGTTTTACTAGTTATTTTTGAATTCGCCAGTCGAAGAATCTTAGCAAGTTGTTCGGAGCTACTCATTCCAGAAAACTTCTCATTATAAGGATCGATGTTTGGTTGAACGGCAACCACTTCCACTGGATCATTCGTTTCCTGCACATTCATTTTAATAATAAAAGAAACGAGAACAGGAATTAAAATAAGTAAAGCGGGCTGCCACCATTTTTTCTTTAAAACTTCCACACCCTTTTTAAGCAAAGAGAATAATAGTAAATTAGTAACGAGAATCCATAATGAGCCACCTTGCGTTCCAGTAAATTCATACCACTGCACCATATCGGCATAAGCAGCAAATCCATTACCAAGATTTAGCCAAGGCCAAGTAAGATCCCAATCGAGGTGTAAATATTCGAACGACAACCAAAAGGCTAACAGTGACGCATATCCGAAAATATTGTCCAGCTTTTTTCTAACAACATGAAACAATTGAAAAACACCGGCCATAATTGCAGTATTAGCAAGCACCGCACCCAACATACCAAAGGGACTAGCGAACCAAATCCACCAAGTAGTTAGTATATTAAACAGAAAAAAAGAAAGATAACTCCAGCCATACAAACGGGCCGGAACACCTTTTCTTTGACTTTGAAAAACGGATTCTTCAATTGCTAGTAAGGGAATCCACGCTACAAACAACAAAGGAGCAAATCCGCCTGCAGGCCATGCTGACCACGACAAAACTCCAAATAATACAGAATAAATAAATTTCTTAAATCTCGAGTTAGGTAAAATATCCATACTGCAAAAATAATTTTAATTAGCAAACCGTGCCTTTTCCGACGATTTACATTTCATCCGATGCGCGACAACAGCAAAAGTTACTGTTAAAACGGGGAAAACAGGAAGTCGGAAACGAGCAGCCGCAGAAGGACCTGTAGCCAACGCCATATAAATCACTATTGAACCAATGCATCCACGCAATTTAATAGGAAGATCATTAGAAATCAGGAATTTTACAAAGGCCGCAAATACAATCGCATTAACAATCACATTAAATACAAAATACAGTAACCAAGGAAAGCGAACCGTTGAATCGAGAGAGCCAGCTACATTTCGATATGCATCCGGTTCAACTCCTTGAAGAAAAAAAGAAATATCCCAACGACTATGCCCTAAAAAAAACTTCATCACCCCAAGGCACTCCAATTTAACAGCAGTAAAAAAATGATCTCTTAAAACAATCTTATTAAATTGATCGACAGCATTACATTTGTTTACATAATTAAATTTTTCTACACTATCCTGTAAATCAGAAATTATTTTGACTGCATTTTCTTTACCCTTCACATCACTTAATATTGCAAATGAATTATAATTAATCATCAACTTACGTTGGATACTCGAAAATTCATATTCTCCTGTTTTTGCATGACTATAATTAAACATCCAAAAAATAGCTGCAAAAGGAATTACAAAAGTAAAAATCGCCATTAACTTTACCTTTTTATTAAACCAATAAATTAAAAAGCTCACCAACGCAACGAAGGGGAACATCCAAGCAATGGGTTTAATTAGCAAAGAGGCAGTTAAACACCATTGCGACCACCATAGAAATTGCATCTCCCCTTTTTTCAGAAGCATGGTAATAAAAAAGATAGACAGCAATAAAAACGTCTGGAATAAAATTTCAGTCATTATCATTCCTGAATAAACAAATTGGGTAGGAAATCCTAACAAAGGAATGATAAGCCACCACAATGAAAAATTATTGCCAACTAAAAGTTTTACAAAATGGTAAACGATAAAACCATTAAATAAACTTAATAAAAGCTGAACCGCCAACAACAATTGATAATTAAAATAGAATTTATTTATACCGAGTATTGACAAGAAAAATCCGTATCCTGGAGGCCGCTGATTAAACCATGATTGAACAATTGGCGCATTTAAATCTCCGCAATAAAAAGAAGAATGATTGGATATATTAAACGATTGCCATAAATATTCGGATGAATCTTTAGTAAAAGGATAGCCGTATTTTACAGCAAAAAGATAAAACAGAAAATGCATCATAACAAACAATGCCGGCACGAGCCTCTTTCCTGATTTTATGTAATGAATGTCCATATTATGAGGTGAAAGTAATTAAAACACATAAAAGTGGATATTGTTTTGAGTAATGAATTCAAAAAAAGCAGATATTTACGCCGTGCAACTAAGTCTATCATCTTCCTCCTATATTTTAAAGTTTCGCCATGCTTTCGGTATTGCCCACGGCACGCGCAACACAACCGACACTTTAATTGTAAAAGCGACGCTTAACGGCGCTACAGGGTACGGAGAAGCAGCACTTCCACCCTACTTGGGATATGACGTTCATTCCTTGTGCAATTCGTTCGACGGCCACTTTAATCATTTACCAGCTGGGATGGAGGGAATACAAACCGTATTAAGAATGATCATCAACAGCAATATTAGTATTCCTGCACCTATCCGTTGCGCTACTGATATCGCTATTCATGATTTATGCGGTCGACTAACGGGAATGCCTGTACGAAAACTATTAGAAATTCCAGATGCTTCAGATGTTAAATGCAGTTTTACATTAGGAATAAGTAGTGTAGATGATATGCTTGAAAAAATAAAAGAAGCAGAAGGCTTTACATTATTCAAACATAAATTGGGAGGAGAAAATGATCGTGAGCGAATTCTCGCTTTCAAAGCTGCATCGAATGCTTCATTTTGCGTAGATGCAAATCAGGGTTGGCATAGTGTAGAAGAAGCAGCAAAAGAAATCAATTTCCTTGCAACAAAAGGTTGTCTTTTTGTAGAGCAACCAATGCCCGTAGCAATGAACGACCGACTCAATGAATTAAGGGCATTAATTACGCTTCCAATCATTCTTGATGAGTCAATACAAAAGCTTAGTGACTTAATGGATTTAGCACCATTTTGCGACGGCATAAATATTAAACTAGTTAAATGTGGCGGCCTTGCTTCTGCAAAAGAACTAATGCGCATAGCAAAGCGATCGGGCAAAAAAGTACTTATAGGTTGTATGTCGGAGAGCAGTTGCGGAGCGGTAGCGGCATCTGAGTTATCAGGCTGGGCCGATTGGGTTGATCTTGATGGTCCATTACTAATAAGCAACGATCCGTTTTCGGGGATTGAATATAAAAATGGAAAGATAATTCAGCATGAAAAGGCCGGACTAGGAATTGAGCCGACTAATCCTTTTTAGCGAATACTTTTTGCATCATATACACATCAAGAAATTTATCGAATTTCATTCCCACCTCTTTAAGAACGCCCACGTGTTTGTATCCGAACACTTCATGCAAATGAACACTCTTTTGATTATCCTGTGTTATTCTAGATAAAATAGTATGCAACCCTGCTTTTTCTCCTTCGATAGTAATTACTTCCAACAACTTCCTTCCAAAACCACGATTGCGAAAATCCTTATGGATGTACACAGAAACCTCTGCTGTAGAATCATAAGCAGAACGATCGCTCCATCTACTCAGGGAAGCCCATCCAACTACTTCGCCATTACATTCCCCTACAATTACCGGATTCATAGAAGAATGCTGGCTGAGCCATTGAATTCTATTTTCAAGAGATTTGACCTCTGTATCAAAAGTAGCAGTAGTATTTAAAATAGCCTCATTGTAAATATCAGCAACAACACTCATATCATTAACAGTAGCCTGACGAATAGTAAGCATAGAATTAATTTTCAGCTAAAATAAAAATGTTTGGTGAGAAATTGGCATTCGTTAATAAGTTTGCTGTCTGAAATAAAAATAAATAGCTTCCTTTGCATATGGCAAAAATTAAAACGGTTTTTTACTGTCAGTCATGTGGCGCTCAGTCTCCCAAATGGATAGGAAAATGTGCTTCATGCAATGAATGGAATACCTATGTAGAAGAAGTAATTCAACCTGCAAACGAACATAACAAATGGAAAACGGAAAGCCCAAGGGAAACGAAAGCTTCTCGTCCGCGATTGATCAGTGAAATTGCTTTAGAATCGAGTCCGAGAATTGTATTACCTGACCAAGAATTAAACAGGGTATTGGGTGGAGGTTTAGTACCCGGATCCTTAACGCTTCTTGGTGGAGAACCAGGCATTGGGAAATCAACTTTATTATTACAATTAGCCATCAATCTTAAAGACAAGAAAATACTTTACATATCAGGAGAAGAAAGCGAACAACAAATACGAATGCGTGCCGAACGAATTGGCGAATTACAAAGTGAATGTTACATTTTAACAGAAACATCTACACAACAAATATTTAAACAAATTGAAATATTACAACCGCAAATTGTAATTGTAGATTCCATTCAAACATTATATTCTGCCACATATGAATCGGCACCAGGTACTGTTTCGCAAATAAGAGGTTGTGCGGGAGAGTTATTGCGTTTTGCAAAAGAAACTGCAACCCCTGTTTTGCTCATCGGACATATTACAAAAGACGGAACGATTGCGGGGCCGAAAGTTTTAGAACACATGGTAGATACCGTACTTCAATTTGAAGGCGACAGGCATCATGTTTACAGAATAGTACGAGCTGCTAAAAATCGATTTGGTTCAACTGCGGAACTTGGAATTTATGAGATGCAAGGTTCCGGTTTGGCAGAAGTAGCCAATCCATCACAACTGTTATTATCGCAAAGAGATGCCTTATTAAGTGGTACCGCTGTTGCCTGCACATTAGAAGGAGTTCGTCCTTTTTTAATAGAAACGCAAGCATTAGTGAGTAGTGCGGTATATGGAACACCACAACGAACAACTACAGGATTTGATTTACGCAGACTGCATATATTGCTTGCTGTGCTCGAAAAAAGGTGTGGATTTAAATTAGGGATTAAAGATGTATTCTTAAATATTGCCGGAGGAATAAGAGTAGAAGATCCTGCAATAGACCTTGCCATTATTTGTTCCATATTATCATCGTCGGAAGACTTACCTATAGATCCTTTTGTTTGTTTTGCGGGAGAAGTAGGATTGACGGGAGAGATTCGACCGGTAAACAGAATAGAACCTCGAATCAAAGAAGCAGCGCGATTAGGATTCAAGAAAATATTTGTATCACGTTATAATTTACAAGGGCTCGAACTCAAACAAGAAAGCGGAATACAAGTAATTAGTGTAGGAAAAGTAGAAGAAGTTTTTGAACAACTATTTAGTTAACTCATTACTTCTTTTTACTATCACTCTTATAGAAAAGCGACAATATGTGCATGGACCAACTAATTAAATGAAAAGAAATAAAAGTTAAAAATTGACGCAAAAGTGTATGGCTTTTAGCAAAGTCAGCTAAAATTATTTCTTCACAATCATTTTGCATCACTAATGCCAATTCATCTGCAAAATTTCCAGCGAATGCTTCATCTAAAATATCAACGTTTAATTCAACGCTTAGAAATTCACTCAGGTGATTCATATTAAAAGAGCCAACTGAAACTATTTTTCTATCAATAATACAAACTTTGGCATGCAAGACAGATGCTTTATATTCAAAAATTCGGGCATTATTGATTAATAGTTTTCTGTACAAATAATACATAGCGGCTCTCATTAATGCAACATCGCTTTTGCCTGATAGAATTATTTTTATCGTTCTACCTTTCTTTGCAGCAGTTAATAAAATTTTTAGCAATCGAGGTGAAGGAATGAAATAACTAGCAACAAAAATAATCTCCTCCTTTGCATCTTTGAGTGTCGTTTTATAGGCCGCAGAAATTTCATTTTTTCGGCGAAACCAATCATTTTGCATAATCCTAACTTTCACTCCGCCTTCAATTCCTTTCTGTACTTTTTCTTTAGGAAGTTTATAAAATCTCCTGCTATTAATTTGTATGCAGACACCCTCTGCTAATTTAACCACGGGCCCCTTCACTAGAACAGCAAAATCGAACCAGGCTTTATCATTAATATCATTATACTTATTTGCTACATTAATACCACCGATTAATACGGCCTGTTGATCAAAAACAACCACCTTATGATGTAATCGACGGCCTGCTTGTGTAATTCCATGCCAAGGAAGTTTAGAAAAAAATCGAAAATCAATTCCAGCCGAAATCAAACCATCAATAAACTCACTACTTAAAGCATACGAACCAACACCATCAACGAGCAAATTAATATCCACACCACGTAATGCAGCGCGTTTAAGGGCGGCAGCAATTAAATTTCCAGTGATATCATCAGCAAAAATATAAGTTTGGAAATAAATTGATGAAATAGATTGATCGATCCATTTCACAAGTAAATCAAAAAAATCTGTACCGCTATGTACCAGCGTAACCTCATGCCCGGACAGAAATTCTTTTTTCAAAATATTATTCGTGGAAATAAATTCGTTTAACCCGTTCGGAAACTCCTGTTAAGACTTCATAAGGTATCGTATCAATTGCCGACGCGATATCAAGAATAGAATAATCCTGTCCGAACACAATTACTTCAGTACCTTCTCTTACTTGCAATCCTGAAACATCAATCATTGTCATGTCCATACAAATGCTACCTACTACAGACACTAATTCACCAGCCACTAACATCTTCCCTACTCCGTTACCGAGACGACGATTAAGTCCATCAGCGTAACCAATTCCAACAGTAGCAATCGTCATATCTTTTCCAGCAACACCTCTTCTACTATAGCCAATTGTATCGCCTTCCCTAATCTGTTTAAGTTGCGAAACAGTAGTTTTCAAAGTAGCTACCATTTGTAATTGACGTTGATCGTTAGGTGTAGAAGCAATACCATGCAAACCAATACCAAGGCGAACCATATCAAATTGCGCTTCAGGGAAACGTAGAATTCCAGAGGAATTAAGAATATGACGAAGAATTTGATAATTCAAATGCGACTGAAGCGTAGTGCTCATGTGATTAAACGAAAGAATTTGTTCCTTTGTAAATGTATCATGAACTTGTTCATCGCTAGCCACAAGGTGAGAAAAAACGGATGCTATTCGTATATACTTATTATTTTTTACACGAATAATCAACTCATTCAAATCACTTTCATCAAATCCAAGACGATGCATACCGGTATCGAACTCAACATGCACTGGAAATTTAGAACTATTATTTTCATTCGCTCTTCGTTTCAACGCTTCGGTAAACTGACTTAAAACCCGAAAGCTATAAATAGCAGGTTCGAGCTTATAACTAATCATGGCATCAAAACTTTGCTCTTCGGGATTCATAACCATGATAGGCAACACAATACCAGTTTTACGCAGCTCAACACCCTCATCGGCATAAGCCACAGCAAGGTAATCGACGCGATGAAACTGAAGGATATTAGCAATTTCAAAACTACCACTACCATAAGAAAACGCCTTAACCATCACCATTAATTTTGTTTCAGGTTTCAGACGAGATCTAAACAAATTAAGATTGTGCACAACTGCATTAAGATTAATCTCAAGAACAGTCTCATGTGCTTTTTGTTGAAGCGATTTACTAATTCTCTCGAAGCCAAAAGAGCGTGCTCCTTTAATTAAAATTGTTTCGCTATTAAATGAATTATAATTTAAATCACGAAGAAAATCTTCGGTTGATGGATAAAATATTTTTTCAATATCAAAAGAAGCGGCCTGACGATTAATTGCTGCTCCAACGCCAATGAGTCGTGAAATATTTTTCTTCTTAAGCAATGCTGCCACTTCTCTATAAAGATCCGTTTCATTTTTTCCGCTTTGAAGAATATCACTTAATATAATCGTTCTTTTATTGTGCTGCTTCTGCTGATTTATAAAATCGAGCGCAATGGTAAGAGAACCTAAATCGGAATTATAAGAATCATTAATGATAGAGCAATTATTAATTCCCTCTTTCATTTCGAGTCGCATAGCAACGGGACTAAGGAATTCCATACGTTGAGAAATCACTTCATTTGAAAGATCCAAAAACAACATTACAGCCCAACAATGAATTGCATTTTCTATAGAAGCTTCATCTGAAAATGGAATACGAATATTAATAAAATCATTCTTATAGATACCCTGTATTTCGGTATCATGTTCATGTTTTGTAATTCTACCAATTTGCAAATCGGCTTTCATTCTTTTCGACCAAGTAAAAAACGAACACGTAGCAGGAAGAATGGTACTTGCCGAAATTTGTTCATTTAACTCTATATAATCCTTACAATAAATAAGCTTGTTAGTATTTATAAACAACTTCAACTTCTCTCTAATTTTCGATGAAGAATCTTCGAAATTTTCGTCGTGTGCAGAACCAATATTAGTAAACACACCAATTGAAGGATGAATTAAAGAACCCAATTGCAACATCTCATCTGGCTGAGAGATTCCTGCTTCAAATATTCCGAGATTATTCCCTTCCTCAATTTGCCAAACAGACAAAGGAACACCGATTTGAGAATTATAACTTTTGGGGCTTCGCACAATAGAATAATCCTCGCGCAACAATTGAAAAAGCCATTCCTTAACAATCGTTTTCCCATTAGAGCCGGTTATACCGATAACAGGAATATTAAATTTGTTACGATGCCATGTAGCCAACTGTTGCATGACCTTTAAAGGATCGGGAACAACAATAAAATTTGCATCCGGAAAAAACTGCACAACATCAGGATTCGAAACCACAAAATTGCGAACACCTGAGTTATACAAATCTGGAATAAAATCTAAACCATCACGACGTTCGCCTTTAATAGCGAAGAAGAGCGACAATTCAGGACTCACAACCTTTCTGCTATCCGTAATTAAAAAAGAAATGGCTGAATGATCGATATCGCCAGCTTTAAATGCTGCGCCAACCACGCCGGCTAATTCCTGAAGTTGATATACAGGGTGTGACATAATTTTTAAAAATTCACTACAAAACTAAACGTGATGTTTTGAATTCGCTGCATTTATTTTAGTTTGTTTCACAAAACATGAACGGCATAATGGAATATAGCTTTCCTTTTCGCCTAACAACACTAATGAATCATCTTCAACAGTGCGATGAGAGTGCGTAGCTAAATCGCCACAATGCATACAAATAGCGTGAACTTTAGTGATATAATCGGCCACTGCAAGCAAATAAGGCATCGGGCCAAAAGGCTTTCCTAAATAATCCATATCGAGACCCGCAATAATTACACGAGTACCATTATTAGCCAATTGTTCGCAAACTGCAGGAAGGTTATCATCAAAGAATTGAGCCTCATCAATACCTATCACATCTACTTCATGTCCGAGTAATAAAATATTAGAAGAAGAAGGAACTGGAGTACTTTGAATCCAATTTGAATCATGCGAAACAATATTTGAGTCGTCGTAACGCTGATCGACGCCAGGTTTAAAAATCTCAACTTGCTGTTTTGCTATTTTTGCTCTTTTTAATCGACGAATTAATTCTTCTGTCTTGCCAGAAAACATACTGCCAGCTATCACTTCAATCCATCCCTTTCTAGGAAGGTTTTTACGGGTTTGTTCAAGAAACATGATTGGTAAATTGTGCCTCTAAATTAAGCAAGGAAGTGACTGCAGAAATCAATTGTTAATAACCTAAAAAACAAAAGAGGGTTGCCTCTCGACAACCCTCTACTAATCAACTAAGTGCGATTTACTGCACAATTATTCTTGACACTTGTTGTTCATTACCCTGCAGAACAACTAATTGGTATAGGCCTGGAGACACTCCATTTAAGTCGAGATTAATGCTTTGAACACCATAATTTAGTGAGACACGAGTAATTAATGCCACTCTACCACTAATATCTATTAGAGATACTTGAGCATCGCCAGCATTTTTAGCAGAAAGCATCATACGTGTAATTCCTTGCGCAGGATTAGGATAAACATCAAACGTTTGAAGGGCAGAATTTTCAATTAAGCCAGTATTCGTTGAGACCGTTTTATTGAAATAGAACTTTCCTGTTGTAGATCCACCAAAATTATTAAACACCATTTTCCAAGTAGTTCCTAAGCGATCTGTAACAAAATAAACAGTTGAATCAGCGAGGGTCCAAGTATTTGTACCAAAATCATACGCTTTCCAATCGTAACCAATATTATTGATTGTATACGTAGGCGTTAATCCAGCAGGTGTTGCAGTAGTAACATCAACCGGATATGCTTTCGCTACTTTAACAGAATCATTACTTAAAACACCTGCAACTTTATAAATAATAGGGGTAACTGCCATGTACTGAGCGAAACTTAGATCCCAAGCATTATACATCGGTTCACGATCGATAGCTACATTATTAACAAGTGAATAATAAGCAAAGAACTTACCTGTATAACTTGTTTTATTTAAAGTACCAGTAGTTTCATTTGCGCCATCTAAATCGGCCCATTTAAACGAATAGATACCGCTAGCTAAATCGACAATACATAATTTTTTATAGGTGCTGCCTAATTTAATAAAGTAGATTGAATCGCCCACAATTGTATGAGAAAGGAAATCATAATTTCCCCAACCTAAGTCAAACTGATCGGCCGGATTATTCGTTACATTGAAAGCTCCATAATTCCATGATGTATCCGAATTGTATAATTCATTTGAAGAATTAGTTACGATACCGGTGGTATCAGAAGTTGTCATTGTAGCCCAATCAGCCACTTCCTTATTTGCTTTCCAAAGGTGAACATTGTTTTTTGAATTAATTAAAATAGATGCAGCATATCCGCGTAATTGAAATGCGATATCCCAATCTGTATTAATTACACTTACAACAGTACCATTGGTAAAACTGTAAAACGACTGATTTGTATAACCAGGATTAATAGAAACTGAATCAGCAGTTTGAGCGGTTGATTTAGCAGATGCAATTGCGATAAAAACTATCGCCAATAAGGAATTTCGTAAGATTGATTTCATTATAGTAAATATTTGATGTTAATGATTTGATATGTTTATTTTTATTTAACTCACATTCTTTGCGACTCAAAAGTAACAGTTCCTTTATCGCCTTGTTGACTATAAAAATCTACCATTTTAACTTTATAGTAGTATCCTAGAGAAGACTTCACTACAAAATACAAATCGGAATAAACATGATAATGAGCGTCGTTAAAGTCGTAGTATTTCCAGTTATAACCTACAATATCGGCGGCTTTACTGAAATTTGCATTTGCAATTGCATTGTAATTACACTGGTCCATCGGAATATAATTAACAACTGAATCTTTTTGCTGACGCAATCCTTGTGTACCTTTCCAAATATTACTTAATGATCCGCAAACAGGATAATATCTAAAAGGAGAGCCAACGGGTTCTTCAAAGAAAACGTGTGTGTATTTAGTAAACACCACATCCCAATCGGAAGAAGGTGGAGCTTGTTGAACTAATTGATGAGGTGTATCGAAATTAAAATACATCAAAGCATAATTCGGGTCTTTAGCAATTACTGCAGTATCATAAGCAGAGTTATCATATTTACTATAACAAATTTTATATTCGGTACTAGAAACAGACAACACTTTAAACTTTCTCCATCGTGCAGAACCTGTATGCTCTGGTTTTCCTCTATCAATAATATAAACATTACTTCCATCGGAATTAAAAGAAGGCGTTTGCCAATAATATTTCATCGACAAGCTATCATCCAACAATTGTTCATCATCAATATTCCATTCTTTACCTGTAGAATCGGAATTAGTTATAACCGTTGAATTTGAATTGCAAGCAAACATATATTTACCGCTATTCAAATAGATCCTCATTCCTTGGGCCGAAGCTTCGAAGGCGAGATCGTAAGCTTTATAAGGACGCGACACTGTTGCACCTGTTTCGAGATTTACAAAAATTTGAGTTTCGTAATTATTTCCCATTACAGCGGACATTTGTTTAACATTGCCGGGAAGAGGCAATGTAATTGCTTCGTCTTCTTTCATACAAGAAGACAACATCAGCATTACGATTACAGATTTAAATATCGAGTTCTTCATTACAAGCTAACTATTATTTTAACGAAATATGATCTTCCCATACCAATTGCAGTAGTGCCGTCATTTCCGCCAGAATGAGCACCACCTGTTGACGAAGCCCTTACATTAGTAACATCCAAAATATTTTTCACTCCACAACTAAGCGTAAAATGATCTTTAGCAAATGGTTTTCTTACAGAGAAATCTATTAATTGATAAGCTTGATTTATCGTTCTTTCAAGCTCACTTTGACCTACTAATAAGTAAACAGGTTTTTCACTTATATATCTCCAATAAGTTGACAATATAAGATTCATTTTTGTGAACTTATAATCTGCTGAACCATTAAATTCACTATACCAAGTTATTTCTGGTTGAGCTAAATCACCTTCGAATGTGGACCATGTTCCAGTATAAGCAGCGCCTCCTGAAATTTGAAATGGCTCCGTTGCTAAGCGCGCTTTCAATTCGCACCCTTTAGAAATAAACTCATCTAAATTAACATACGTATATAAGGCTGTATGGGCATCCACCTCTACTAAAGAAATTTGATCTGTAATATTATTATAAAACAATGCGGGCTCAATGCTAAAAACTTTTTTCCCGAATGCTTTTTTAAACTCTGTAAAAAAATTAAAATTATCAGATCGTTCTGCTTTTAAATCGCTATTTCCTCTTACATTATGTGATATGTCTACAAAATACAAATATTGCTCTTTTATAGAGGGTGCTCTAAATCCTTTACTCCAACTAGCTCTTACCGAAATAGTACTACATGGTTTATAAAGCACATTTAATGAAGGAACGAAAGGCAATCCGAATCCGTAATTACAAACGTGAGGTATTGAAATATTAACATCATAAACATTCGCATTAAATTGGGAATTATAAATACCACGAACAGAAGGTCGAAAAGTTAATTTTTGAAACGGCTTATAATCAAGACTAGCGTACGCCGCTATATCTGTCATCGAATGCGTAGTATTGTCGATTTTCTTTCCAACAGCTGATTCACTATTTAAATCAAAGCCTGTGAGCAAAGCCAATTTTTCAGAGAAATTATGATTATAAACTGCACGTCCAAAAAATCCGTTCATTACAGTTGTATCATCATCTGCAGGATCAGCAGTTAATTGCTCTGAAAGAGTCACCATATTTTTGATATACGTATTTTTTACGTACCTATAATAAGAGTAGGCTAAATTCATCTGCCAAGAGCTCTTGTCATTTATTCTTTTATCAGTCGAAAAAGCATTTGTAATTCTACGTGTTAAATAATTTTGATCATTGGCATAAGCAAAATAAGGTGTAATAATTGGATTCCCTTTATTGATTACTTTTTCATCATAAACAGAACTTTGCAAAATCATTTTGTAGCCATTGATAGTACCTGAATATTTAAAATTTCCATAATACTGTTCCTTTGGATTCCATTGTTGACTACGAAGTGAATCATTTTCACTCCATCCTGCGAAAAAGTTACGACCGATATCAAGGGAAAGTGATCTCTTTTTAAAGCCCCAACCTACGTTAGCATCCAAATTATAATGCCCAACATTTTCATAGTAGCTAGTAAGACTACCAGTCAACTTTTCATCTGACGAATTCTTCGTAATTAAATTTACAACACCACCTAAAGCATCGCTTCCATACAAAACACTCATAGGGCCTTTAACAATCTCTACGCGCTCAATATTCGATAAATTCAACTGACTAATATCTATATTCCCATTCTGACGACCAATAACCGGAATGCCATCAATTAAAAACTTCACATTTTGTCCACCGGTACCTTGAATAGACATACTGCTACCTAAAACTCCATCATTCGCAATATTGACATTCATCTCTTGCGATAAAAGATCTTTTACATTATTAGCAGCACGCTGCTCGATGTCTTTACGATTAATAACATCAATATTGTAAACCGAATTGGATTGATATCCTGGCAAGTAACTTCCGGTAACGGTAATCTCATCAAATTTAATGTTAGCGGAATTCATTATGATAACTTTTATCCCATCGGAAGCTCTGTTAACGGTATCAATATGTTGCACATAGCCAATCAGATTCACCTTTCTTACCATTGGGTAAGGGAAAGCTGGAACATTGACTTCACCTTGATTATCTGTAAAACGAGCCTCTGCTTGTTGATGACCTGCAAGAGTAGCGAACAGCACGACAGCCCCTTCTAACGGTTTACCCTCAAAAGATCTTATTTTTAAGCTTTGCGCCTTAGTAAAGTGCAAGCCGAACAATAAAATCAAAACAATAAGAAGTAGTCCTCTTTTCATCACGTTGCGAAAATACTGTCGGTTTTTGGGAGGATAAGCAATAGAACGGCTGACCATTGTCATTTTTAAGATATTCTGACAAAGTACTGACATTGGAAGCCTAATCATAGAAAAGTACAATTAACCGACCTTTGTTAATAGTTGCTTAAGGCTTTCGGCAAATGAATCACCTTTTTCAATCATTTTTGTATTAGCCCGTCGAAATGCACAATAATGGGCAATCACATTAGTTTTTAACACTATGAACATGAATCAACGCGAAATCATTATTCAATCCATCAACCATCAGATTGAAACATTCACCGAACAGTTTTTAATGGCTGCAGAGAACGGAGGACCCATTCCGTTAATTGAAATCGACTTGATGAAACATACAATCAGGACATTATACCAACAATTGCATGATCTGCAGGTTGCAAGCCAACGTCCGATGGAACCAGAACTACTAACCAACCATCAACAGCCAATAGCGGCCACATCTGAAATTGAAAAACAATTAATAGAAGATGCCCCCTCCCCATTAATTATTATTGAAGCAAATGAGGAAGTTCAAGAAGTAGCGGCACAGATGCAGAAAATAAACATATTGAATGAATTTATTCAGGAAACCGATGAGGAGCTGATCATTACTTCTATTATTGAAGAAACTAAAATTACTCCTATAGTTATAGTAGAAGGACCACATAAAATAGCAGAACAAGTTTCCGTTGCAGAAAAAATTGTTTCGCCTGAACCTATTTTAAATTCGCCATCTGAAAAAGTAGAAATATTAGCTGCTATTGCAACAGAATCTTCGCGTGGATATGAAGAACCTAAAAAAGTCGCAGTAAATGCAAGTCTTTTTGATGAATTTCCTACTACAGTTGCCAGCAAATATAAAGAACAAGAAACTTTATATGATAAAATTTCCAAAAATCAACATAGCGCCACCATTGCTGAAAAACTATCCACAAAACCTGTCATTGATTTAAGAAAATCGATTGGCATTAACGAACGTTTCGCCTTTATTAACGAATTATTTGAAGGAAATCAGCAGCTATTTATGGAAAGCATCGACAAGCTAAACAACATGCCCGTTTACGACGATGCGCGCAAAGTTTTATATGAAGAACTTGCAGGCAAAATGAAATGGAATACAAACGCTAAAACATTCAGTGATCTTGATGAACTTGTAAAGCGTCGCTTTAGCGCCTGATGAAACATATAATTATTTCTCTTTCTTTCGTCTTTTTTAATTTTCTAATTTCTTCTGCGCAAGATTCTGCATACGCTAGATCTATAGTTAATGTATTAGCCTCTGACCAATATAACGGCAGAGGATATGTGCATAATGGATGCAAGCGTGCTGGAGAATTTATTGCCGGCGAATTCGAGAAACTACAATTATCAAAAGGAAATGGGGAGTCCTATTTTCAGCCATTTAATTTTCCCGTAAACACATTTCCGGGTAAAATGTCGGTATCCATAAACAACCATTTATTAACTCCGGGTGCCGATTACATTGTTTCTGCATCGTGCGCATCTATTAAAGGAAAATTTCCTATAGTAACCATCGACTCTAGTAATTTCCGCAAGCCCCCACCGGTATTTAACAAGATCGTTTTAATTGATACAACAGGAAGTTGGGGAGGCATGAACAAAGATTTTATTAAGCACTTTGTTAATGATAAAAATGGCGCAAAGGGATTTATTTTTATTGAAGAAAAGAAACTTACCTGGACCGTTGCAGATGTGCAAAGCGCTCCAATAATTCATGTTTTAAGAAATTCACTTCCCTCACTCCCCTTAAAAATAAGATTAAAAATCGAAGCAGAACTTATTAAGTACAATGCAAATAATATTATAGGCTTTATTCCTGGCACACTTTATCCGGATTCATTTCTATTAATAACGGCCCATTATGACCACTTAGGAAGGATGGGTAAAAAAACTATTTTCCCGGGAGCAAACGACAATGCATCTGGAATAGCTATGCTTTTAAATATGGCAACGTATTTTACAAACATCAACCATTCGCTACCCTATTCAGTTGCCTTTATTGCCTTTGCAGGAGAAGAAATTGGACTACTAGGGTCTTATTACTATACTGAATCACCCACAATTCCATTAGCTAAAATAAAATTCTTATTAAATGTAGACTTAATGGGAACTGGAGATGATGGAATAATGGTTGTTAATGGAAGTGTTTACGAAAACGACTTTAATATGATGGATAGTATAAACAGCAAACTTCATTTATTAGCCAAAGTTGAAAAGAGAGGGAAAGCACATAATAGCGATCACTATTACTTTACCGAAAAAAATGTTCCATCTTTTTTTTGCTACACGCTAGGTGGCAGAACTGCATACCACGATATTTACGATATCCCAAGTACTTTACCCCTCACAAAATTTAGTGAAGTATTTACCTTACTTAAGACTTTTATTCAATCAAAAGCGCTTCCGATTAATACTCTTCGCCCGATAAAGTAGCAGTGTACTTCTCATCATCGACCCATACACTTACATTATATGCGCATTCTGAAAGGTTATTTTCTACAATAGAAAAGGGAAACGTATATTGACCGGCTTGTTGCAATCCTTGGCTATATTGTTTAATTAGTTTTCCGGCCAAATCAGTTATTTCAATTGTTATTAATGAAGGGCTACTTATTACATAATTTACGGATGTAACATTACTTGCTTTATCACGATGCGTTTCTAACAATGCTCTGCCTTTATCTTTTTTGATGGCAGCAATAGAATATGTATATGCTACATTTTTATCGTCTTTAATTACTTTTAAGCGATAATAATATTTCACGTTAGACGAAATATTATTATCGTCGAAATAATATTCTGCCGATAGCTTTCCTGGTTTAATGTACGTTAATTTATTAAAAGATGAAAAATCACCTGCTTCACTTCGTTGAAGCTCATATATACAATTAGCTTGTGGCCACCATTTACAAATTATCGAATTCGATTTTACCTCCACAATAAATTGCTCAGACTCCATGTCGGATAACAACTTCAATGCATTTGGAGGATTAACTTCAGAAGCAGACGAAGGAAGTGTATTCTGTGCACTTACCGTTTCAATATTGAACAAAAGTAAATATGTAAATCCTGCAAAATAAAAATATGTTTTCATGATTAGCTACACGTTAGTAGTACTCTTACGTATAGCTTCAGAAAAAGTTACAGGCTATTTTTCCGCGACCATCACTTTCACATACTCGACCGTTTCTCCATGGTAAACTCTCAAAAGATAGAGTCCTGAATTCAATTTTAATTCTGACTTACTTATCATCAATTCCTGCTTTCCTTTACGGCAAATTTTATCGCAGAGCAGCAATAAAACTCTGCCTTCAAGGTCAGTAAGTTCAACTTTAAATCGGCTTTCTTGTTTCAAAACAACACTCAAAACAGAATACTCCGATAAAGGATTTGGGGATAAGCTAATACCCGATAAATTAAAATTTACTGATGCTGAAACTATATCAGAATATTTCTCTTGACCATTAGACGAAACACTCTTCACTTTATAAAAATAAATAACGTTTTCTAAAACAGTATAATCGTTATCAAAAAAAGCTACCTCTCCATTTTGCTGAATGCCCTTTAATGCATCCATCCAATCTATTCGCTCATAATCGACTCCATTAGTAGATCTCCATAGCTCAAAACCACTTAGGTCGTTGGATTCATAAATTCTCCAATTTAACTTAATTGATTTCTCAGCAGGTACCGCATTCAAACTAACAAAATCAATTGCAAGAGGCGATGGCCCTTGAGCAGTACTAAAAGGCGCGACACCCGTAACACCCAAGCGCTGCACTGCAGTTACAGGCGAAATAACACATGTACCTGTTGCGGCTACCCAAGAACTACCATTTTGTGTTTGGATTGTCCATCGATTTGCTACATTGGAATAATTTGTATTGTAAAGCGTAATATCAAATTGACCAGAGGCGGGAGTTGCAGAAGCTACAGGATTCCAATAACCATTATTCAATGCAGGACTACTATACGTTGCGCCACATTCAGTAATTCCCAAGGCAATTGGCAAAACTGGGTGTAATAAAAAGTTCGTTACAATATTATCAATTGCTGTTGGCAAAGTAGAATTATTAAAATTCAAATTCATCCTTTGATATGCTTTTGTAACTTCACCAACCGGAAAATCATACGAACCTTGCGTTAACAAATACCTACGCAGATATCCTTGCACAAAACTTGTAGCATTACCGCTAGAAACCGCAATTGATGCTCTATTCTTGACAGAAACCTCGAATGCATTTGTAATAATTTTTCCTAATGTTAAATCTAAACTACCTGCTGAATTAATAGTCATATTTGACAATAATGTTAGTCCAGTAGAACTGTGATTCATTTTCACTTTACTAACTTCTGCGCCTGCAAGTCCGGTATTCAAATACGTTTGTGCAGCAAAACCATTAAACTCTAAAACACCTGTAGAAGGGACAAAGGTTCCTATATTCGAAAAGTTTCCTCCTACTTTCAAATTCTTTGTATTCATAGTGAAAGATGAAGTTGCATTTGTTAAGCTAAAAGAACCTTTTGAATCGGCATTTTGCAACATGGTTACGATGCCACCGGTTTTAGCAATTGATACATTTCCGAATGCATTTGGAACGGTTAAATTTCCATCCATATTTTGATTTACAGCTGCGTTACCAAACAAAACCGTTGAAGTAAGAGAAGCAGAAAAACCTCCATAGTTTATAAAATGCTCACAAACAGAAAGCGTTAAGCCCGCATTTAAGGTTAATGTTGCACCAGGGTTTATTGTAAGTGTTTTACATGTAGCTCCAGCGGAGAAAACGGTAGGCTGAATTACTATTCCTCCATTGATAATCGCATCACGATAGCAAGTAGGCACAGGACAACCTCCCCAATTTGCACTTTTAAACCAATCGGTATCGACACCTCCCGACCAAGTAGAACGTGTGCCTGTAGCGCTATAATTCAACGGTGAAGTATTTCCGAAAACAATATCAAAACCAGAAGTGCTATTTGTGAAATTACTTACAACAAGCACATACGTTTCACCGGCAAGAACAGGTATAGAAGTATTAAAAGAAGTCCCGAAACCTGGATATGCAGCGGGAGGAGTTCCTATTGTATTTCCAAAGCACCCTGTTACACCAAGCGCACTATAATTACAAGATATAGGAGTGCCTCCAGCAGCAATTGCAGAGCAATTAACAGCTCCGGCACCCACTGTTTTCCAAACAGCGAAATCATAATCAGTTCCGGCTGTACTAGGAGATCCTGGCCAATCTTTAGGCACTACACTAAAAGAAAGATTCCCATTAGCATTTATTGGAATTTCAAACCATACTGAACTTCTTTCACCCGACAACAAACAGTTATTTCCTCCTCCAGGGAAGTCGCAAATATTCCCAAAGGATTGAAAGCCTGGATCACCAAAGCTCATAGACGTATCGCAAACCGGCAAATAAACACCGCAATCTTGTCCATTATTCAAAGGAGTAAGCGCTTGTGTTCCATCCATTGCCAAAACAGAAAAGGTACCTGCTAAACCTGCATATCCATCTACCATTATATAATAATTTAAACCTGATAATAGTCCGGTTAAACTTAAATCACAGCTATAGTTAGTGGTAGTGCCGCAACTAACGGCATCATCATTACACCCTACTAACGACATCGCGTTACCGCAAGTCCCACTATAAACCGCCAATTGAGGATTCGTTAATGAATTAGGAATGACTCGAACACGTAATTGTCCGCTAGCTGGCGCTTGCACTGAATACCAAACTGTATTCAACGCATTAGGCGTTATCCAACAGGATGGAACAGCTGGTTCTCCCGATCCACCTGAACAATTATTTGCTCCACTATATGGTATTCCTAAAATTAAAGGAGTCGCGTTACAAGGCAAGTCATTAGTAGCTCCTGCTCCGAAAGAAGTTAAAGCAATATTATATTGAGCATTGTTCGGGCTAGCCCACGTATCAATAATAATATAATAAGTACCAGCTGCAGGTAAAATTATACTACCCGTTAAAGTTCCAGAATTTGCGCCTCCGCCACCAGCAATACACGTAGTTCCTGTGCTCCCTGGACAACCTCTATATACTTGATATCCGATTGAATTTGTACTTGCTCCATTAATTGTTATTCCGATACACTCTGCACCTGCTGCTGTATAGGCATACACTTTATCCTCGCCCGATTCATACAACGTTCCGCATGAGCCTACACTAGCATTAGAATAATCATTCCCCATACATGCAGTTGTTTCATTACTTGCAGCATAAGGCAAACTAGAAATAGCTACTGGATTTCCGCAAGTTGCGCCGAGCAATAATGCAACTGGGGCTGAAATAGAAATATCATAAGGATTACAAGTTGGAGTAGACCAAGAATCAATAACCAAATAATATATATGACCTGCAATAACGTTTGCGCATAAAGATTTACTTCCAGTAGAACTTTGCTCAAAGGCAACGCAAGTCCCTGCAGTACCTGAGCAACTTGTATTTGACGGACAACCGTCGAATAAAGTAATGCCAGTATACGATCCTGAAGAGGATAATACACTAGAAATATTTCCTGTTACGGAAGGAGTAAACACAAAAACCTCATCTTCTCCAGTATAATACAATGTACTTCCACAAGAGATAGCATTCAAACTAGTTATATCATCTATTTTTCCACAAGTAGTTCGACCCATTGAGGAATACGGCAATGTAATATTATTGACTCCAGTACCTAAGGCACATCCGCCAACTGTTACTGGGGCAGAAATTGTAAGATTTGTAAACGGATTACAACTAGGTGCTGGAAAAACATCTAAAATTAAATAGTACGTTTTACCTCCGGTTAGGCACGCAGTAATCGATTGATTCCCCAATGAACTTTGCGACACTTGAACACACGATCCTCCTTGCCCATTTAACGGACAACCATCATATAGCATTAAACCATTATACGTTCCAGTAGAAGTAAGATTAATTGCAACTGTTCCTGTAGTTGAGGGCGTAAAAACCCACACCATATCTTCACCACCAAGATAAAAAGAGCTTCCGCACACCGTTACATTTGCAGAAGTTAGATCATTCCCTTTTCCGCAAGTAGTACCGACACCTGAAGCATACGGCAAAGAAGCCACTGCAATTGTTCCTGCACCTAATCCAGAAGGGCACGTTAATGAAGCCGACATTTTATAAACAAAAGTTCCAATATTAGTTTGGCTAGCACAATTGTACATAGTAACTAAAACTCTATACGTTCCAGCTGTTACGCAAAGCCAATTTAAATACGACTGAAGGCCGCAATTATCATCATTATAGCCTCCTACAACAGGATTCCCAGCATTATCTAAAATTGTTATTTGAGTATCGTATGTGGAAAGTCCACCATCTGCGGTACAAAAAGAAAAATAATAATTAAAACCGGCAGTAGCAGTAAATGTAAAATAATTATTTCCATTAATATTGGTTGTTCCAACCGATTGCCACGAAGCAGTAGGAGTAATTGCAGCACCCAAAGTACCACCAGTACATTGCGCATTTAATTCTTTCGCTGAAACAATTAAGTAAATTGCCAAAAATAGACATCGGTAAAAATTATTCATCAGGGAATTACTTTTTAATTAATGTGTAAGCGTGCAATCCTCCTTTGCAATTTGCCTCTACTTGTTCTTTTGATGCACCTACTTTCAATATCCCATCGATATGCAACTCCTTTAATAATAAAAGTGGATCCTGAATACTCGAAAAACTCTGCTCCAACACATCAAATACAATCCATCCTTGATCGGCACAATATTCCACTAGATTAACACCAGAAGTTGCCTCCACCTGTTCAAATAAATAGGGCAATGTTTTCTCAACTGTAAATGTTGGTATTTCTACAATTATTTGATAGGACTTACTGCTTGTCTGCGAAAATGTTTGAATAACATTAAAGCATACAAATATTAAAATAAAGAATTGTTTACGATAACTCATGCAACACAATTTGGTTGGGGTTGGGGCTATGCCAAAAGCCTATTTTAAGTATAAAAATTAAAAGTACTTCTTTTTTTTAAAATATACAATTATTTTAGTCACACAGAATATATTATTGCTAATAAAAGGGGCATACATGGATAAAAGATGGCATTTAGAGAGATTTTCTCATCTTTGCTAAATGAGAGGATTACCCATCATTACAATGCTCCTTTTTTGGGCTACTATTCAAACAGGAAGTGCTCAAAATTTCAAGGGAGAACTATTTGCGGGAGCTGTAGGAAGTCAGGTTTCAGGTGATGAACTATCGGGATTTAACAAAGGCGGCATTGCCATTGGAGCAGGCGTACGTTTAGATCTGAACGAAAAGTCAAGCATCGGTTTTCGCATTGGCTACCTTCAAAAGGGTAGTAGAAAGCCGAGTGCGGCGACAGATCTAGCTCCCACCTTTTATCTTATGCGTTTACATTACATTGAAATGCCAATTCTATACCGATATAGATTGGGAAATAAATTATATTTTGAAGCAGGGCCTTCGCTTGGATATCTATTCGGTGCTTACGAAGAAGACCAAGATGGAGAAATGGCTTACATGAAACCATTTTTAAAATTCGATCTAAGTATGAACGGCGTATTAGGTTATCCGTTAGGCAAAAACTGGGATTTTCAATTTGGGGGCATCCAATCTATTCTTCCGATAAGGGAACATGGCGCGGGATCAACCTACAGACTAAACAAAGGACAATACAATACTGTTATTACTTTTGAATTTCTGAAGACATTTGGAAGCAACTAAAAATATTGTGAAAAAGAAAAAAATCGTTGTTGCAGTAACCGGTGCTAGTGGTGCTATTTACGCTAAAGTTTTACTTGAAAAGCTACAATCTTTAAAAGATCAAATTGAAACCATAGGAATGGTTTTTAGTGATAATGCTAGGGCTGTTTGGGAGCATGAACTAGGCAACCGCGATTTCGAAAAAATTCCATTTAGCCTCTACGACAAAAACAATTTCATGGCCCCATTTGCGTCGGGCTCGGCTCAATATGATACAATGATAATATGTCCTTGTTCAATGGGGACACTCGCTCGAATTGCTCACGGAATCAGTAATGATTTAACCACAAGGGCTGCAGATGTAATTTTAAAGGAAAGAAGAAAGTTGATTTTAGTGACTAGAGACACCCCCATTAGCCTAATTCACATCGAAAACATGAGAACGGTAACTTTAGCAGGTGGAATTATTGTACCGGCAAGTCCAAGTTTTTATAGCCGCCCTAAATCATTCGAGGATTTAGCCTCAACAGTTATCGATCGTGTACTGGATTTGGCCAACGTTGATAACGTAACATACAGATGGAGTGAGGATTAAGTGTTTCACACCACCCGCTATGCAAGATTTTGAGGTTTTTTATGTTATTTCGTTTCTAGTTGTATTAATTTAGAGTTCCATTCAGCAACAAAAAACGTTTATGTTTGAATATTCAAAAGAAATCCTCACGAAAGTTAGTTTCGATAGAACATTATTTAACAAGGAATTAGTAAAAGCTATTAAATGGCTAAAAGTAGATGAGCGTAAATTATTAATGATGTGGTGCCTAGCCACATTCGGAAATAAATATAGCGATGTTATTGCCCAGGCTTTTCGCCATGTGGTAAAATAAATTTCAAATTCCTTTTGATTCCTTCTAATCCCGTTCTTAAAAGCGGAGATTCTTTGAATTTTTCTTTAAAAATTTCTGCTGTCATTTCCTCCCAATCGCTATAACTCATAGAAGAAAATTCATTTCTTTTTAAAAATGCATTTTCTGAAGTTGGTTTTGAAAATTTATTCCAAGGACAAACATCTTGACAGGTATCACAACCGAAAGCCCAATTTTCGAATTGCCCTTTATAACTTAACGGAATTGCTTCTTTCAATTCGATAGTGAAATACGAAATACACTTACTTCCATCTACTACTTTTGGCGCAACGATTGCCTGCGTTGGACAAGCATCAATGCACTTTGTACATGTTCCACAGTAATCGCGTAAAGGACCATCGGGTTCTAATTCTAAATCAATAATTAATTCGGCTATAAAAAAGAAAGAACCATGTTTTGGATGAATTAGATTTCCATTTTTACCGATCCAACCTAATCCACTTTTTTTAGCCCAAGCTCTATCGAGAACGGGAGCAGAATCAACGAATGCACGACCATTTACCTCTCCTATTTTTTCACGAATAAATTCAGTTAGCGATTTTAGCTTTTCTTTTATTACAAAATGATAATCTTTTCCGTAGGCGTATTTCGAAATTTTAGGCAATCCTTCAGACTGCATTTCTTCAGGAAAATAATTCAACAAAAGTGATACAACTGTTTTTGCATCATCAACCAGTAATCGAGGATCGAGGCGTTTATCGAACCAGCGTTCCATATAGCTCATCTTTCCTTGATAATTATTAGAAAGCCATTGATCCAAACGAGGAGCTTCTTCCTCTAAAAATTCGGCACGCGAAAAACCCACATGATCGAAACCAAGACGAATTGCTTCTTCACGAATTAAATCACGGTTTTTATTGGCCGACATACTATCAAAAAAATTAACTGAGGTATAAAAAAGAATTATTCGAGATCTTCAAACAAGGTCCCTTTCGCCTTCTTGAACGACTTGCCTAAATGTCGGTAAGCCTTCTCTGTTACCTCTCTTCCTCGAGGAGTACGCACTAAAAACCCTTCCATAATCAAGAATGGTTCGTATACTTCTTCAATCGTACCTCCTTCTTCACCTACCGCAGTTGCAATAGTTGTTAAACCTACAGGCCCGCCCTTGAACTTATCGATAATAGCAGATAAAATTCGATTATCCATCTCATCTAATCCGAATTCATCAACATTTAAATTAGTAAGTGAGTATTGCGCAATTGACAAATCAATGTATCCATTTCCTTTAATCTGCGCAAAATCACGAACACGTCGTAAGAGTGCGTTAGCGATACGCGGGGTTCCTCTACTTCTTCGTGCGATTTCGAAAGCTGCGTCTTCAGCGATTCCAATTTTCAATATTTCAGATGCGCGTTGAACAATTAACGTTAATCTTTTTGCATCGTAATATTCGAGTCGCGAAGTAATACCAAAACGAGCACGCAAAGGAGCAGTAAGTAATCCTGAACGTGTAGTTGCACCAACCAATGTAAAAGGATTTAATTGAATTTGCACTGACCTCGCATTTGGTCCGCTCTCAATCATAATATCGATTCGAAAATCTTCCATTGCCGAATACAAATACTCTTCAACAACTGGACTTAAACGATGAATCTCGTCAATAAACAAAACATCATTTGCTTCAAGATTTGTAAGTAAACCAGCAAGATCTCCTGGCTTATCTAATACAGGACCTGAAGTGGTTTTTATATTTGTTCCTAACTCATTAGAAATAATATACGCTAACGTAGTTTTTCCTAATCCTGGAGGGCCATGAAGCAATACATGATCTAATGGTTCGCCACGTTGACCAGCGGCTTTTACGAATATTTTTAAGTTCTCAATAACCTTATCCTGACCAGTAAAGTCATTAAAATCACCAGGCCTCAGAACTTTTTCAATTTCCTTCTCTGCAGAGTTCAGACGATCTTTATCGGGATCAAGATTTTGGTTATTCATAGTACAAAAATAAGGAAACCAATTAATTAAACTGACATTTTCCACAAAGCAATGGAGCGATCGTCGCCGGCAGAAAGCAAATCAGTATTATTTAGCCACAAAAGCTTATTTACTGAGTTTACATGCCCGTCGGCGTCTTCCTTCTCTAATCGCATTATAACTTCTAATGTATCTGGATTCCAAATTTTAACAGTTTTATCGCGACTTGCGGAAGCTAAAAATGAATTGCTTTCATTCATTACTAAATCATAAATCGCATAATTATGAGCAGGAACAGACTGAACAAGGGCGTAGCTCCTTAAATTATATTTATTAATATGAGCATCTCTACCTCCTGATAACAAAAATTCTTTTCCAGGAGATAATGTTAACGAATTTACCGAAAAGCCCTGTTGATGTGCTTGCCATCTCTTTCCGAATGAAAAACCATCCAAATTAATTTCTTGAATTGCTCCTTCACCACATCCGAAATAAGCTTTTGCCGTATTTTCATTAAACAGCATACAACGCACTTTGCTAGTAGATATTTTAATATTTGCCACTTGATCTAACGATTTTCTTTCGAGCACATAGAAAGACCCATCGCCGGTAAGAATAAAAATTAAATTTCCATCGGGACTTAAATTCATAGAAAAAATAGAAGTATGAGAAATCTTCAAAAGTCTTTTTTCAATTCTTTCATTTAAATCAATTACATGAATACCTCCCGAAGCTTGACCAACCAATAGCACATTCTCTTCCTTAAGTAATAAAACTGCATATATTGCATCTGAAGCTCGTGCCACCACTTCACCTTCATCGGGCGCATCCACATTCCACTTTACTACCAGCTTATCGCCAGAACCACTATAAAAAGCATTTGCTTCACCTTTCAAAAGCGAATAAACACTTCCTTGATGTCCGCTAAAGCGAGTATTCATTGAAAACAATTTTTCCATGTCACAAAAGTACCGTAAATGATGAAATTTAACATCAAATCTTGCCAAACAAAAAATATATTTACTTTCACATAAAAATCAACCCACCACACTATGAATAAATATTTACTTACGGCATTTATTTTCTTTTGCATTGGAGTTCAGGCCCAAACTACGTTTCAGGTAAAACTTAACGGAAATGGCTCGGAAGAAGCTGCGGGAGTAACAGAATTACCAAACGGACATTTTGTAGTTTTAAGTTCGAAATATATTAGTGGAATTAACTTAGATTTAGTTATTACTGAAATTGATGCGAATGGAGCGCTTGTTAAAACAAAATCACTCGGAACCACAAACGGGGAACTCGCGAAAGGCATATGTAAAACGGCAGATGGAAATTTCATTATAATTGGATCTTACTTTTCTACATCGAGTGATTATGATTTATTTGTAGCAAAAATTGACACTGGATTTAACGCTATTTGGGTAAAGCACCTTGGGGCCATAGGTGGCAACGATTATGCAAATAGTGTTTATGAAATTAGCGCAGGTAGATATGCAATTACTGGGACAACAGGAATTGGAGGAAGCGCAAGACCATCCTTTATGATTATGGATGATGCCGGAAACATTACAAAAGAATTTCATTTAAACACCAATCAATTTGCTAGTCCGAATTACAAAGCTGTTTACCTAAACAATGGAACATTTGCTTTTTGCAATTTAACCAACTCGTTATGCATTGTTGACACCAACGGCACCATCCTTAAAAATAACAACACCAACTTCGGAACCTTTACAACGGATGCGGCATTGGGAAATGGCAGCAGACCAACCCTATTAGCTTATTCTGATTATGGCGGACCGCAAGGAGGTAGCACTTCATTTACAACATTTGACTCAATAGGAAATACAATTGTTGCCTCAAAAAAATACAAAATAACGGGTAATGATTTTGCACCATTAAAAGTATTCCCAGCTAATAACGGAAGCTATATAATAGCATCTAATGCTTCGTCGCTTTCAAACGGAAATTATACGGGGGTTTTATTTAAAATAGATTCCGCAGGACTCGTGCAATGGGCTTACAAATATACACCAACAGGTTCTTTAGGAAGTAAAATAAATGATATAAAACGAACTGCCGATGGAGGATTTATTGCTGTAGGATTAGAAGGCGGAGTATCAACAACCGTACTTATTACTAAAATAGATTCAACGGGATTTGTGCAATGCAATACCACTGCAATAGTATTAACCACACAAAGTGCAACATCAATAAACACAACACAACATAGCGTAAACCCAGGTGTTACGTCTATACTTGCAACAATTAACCCAACGCTAACCACACTCAGCAACGGAATAACAACATTATGCTCAACAGTTGGAATAAACGAATTTACAAATCAAAATGAAGCCGTTGTATATCCTAATCCTGCACACAATTTTATTTCGAGCACATTAACCATAAAAGACAACGTGTATACCACTATCTATTCGATACAAGGAAAGGTAATGCTTCATTGTTATGGAAATGTAGACCAAAATAATATTTCACACCTACCAATGGGCCTATACATGTTTGAAGTAAAAAATAAAAATGGAAAAATAGTACAACAAAGCAAGTTTATTAAAGATTGATTAAAGTCTAAATATCATTTTCAGCGATCCTAAATAAGGATCGCTGTTTTTATTTAATTTTACGTTATCAAAATGAAATGAGAAAAGAAGAAAAAGTCCTTTTAAATAATTTTGTTCCTGCTATCCTATTCCTAGCAACAATTTGGTTAGTAAAAGGTATTGAAATTTATTACAACATCTCATTTGCGTCACATGGAATTTTTCCAAGAGCTACTGAACATTTAGACGGAATTTTGTTTATGCCCTTTTTGCACAACGACCTAAAGCATCTTTTTTCTAATTCCATTCCATTATTAATATTAGGCGGAGCAATGGCAACCTTTTACAAAGAAGTTTACCTACGCGTTTTCTTTTCCATATGGTTTTTACATGGCATTTGGCTATGGGTTGGAGGAAGGCCAGCTTATCATATTGGCGCAAGCGGAATAATTTACGGATTAGCATCCTTTATCTTTTTTGGCGGGGTATTTAGAAGGGAAAAAGGCATGATGGCATTATCGCTGCTGGTAGTATTTCTATATGGCAGTATGATATGGGGGTTATTGCCATTGTTTGAAGGAATGAGCTGGGAGGCCCATTTATTTGGAGCATTATCAGGTGCGTTATTATCATGGCATTACCGAAAATCGGGCATACAACGACCCATCTACCATTGGGAGCTTGAAGAAGACGATGACCCTGAAATGATTTATATTGAAGGTGATGCTCCAATTGACAACGAACAATTATCTTCGCTTGAGCATAACGAGCCATCAGACGAAACTCAAGCAGGGCCTAAAAGCGAATTAAAAATTTATTACGATTTCAAACCTAAAGAAAGGAATAACGATGATGTTAAAAATTGAACACATAGGAATTGCGGTTAAAAATATCGAAGCTTCGAATCAGCTTTTTGCAAAAATATTTAACGCTTCACATTACAAAACAGAAGTCATAGCATCTGAAGGGGTAAATACCTCATTTTTTCAAGTGGGTGAAAATAAAATTGAATTACTTGAAGCTACACATACTGATTCACCCATTGCAAAATTCATAGAGAAAAAGGGAGAAGGCATACATCATATAGCATTTGATGTAAAAGATATTTTATCGGAAATGAAACGACTAGAAAAAGAAGGATTTATTTTATTAAACAAAGAACCAAAGCTGGGTGCCGACAATAAACTAGTTTGTTTCCTTCACCCTAAAGAAACAAATGGTGTTTTAATTGAATTGTGTCAAGAAAGAAAAGAATAATTAACGAGACTATTATTTAATTTTGTTTCTATTCATTGACCCAACTATACTTTTAGATTTAGAATGCTGCTATAGTGGAAATTAACCATACTCTACAATTATTTCGTTCAGTCGTTCTATAGAGAATGTTTTACCAATAAACCCTTTAATAATCGAATACCCTGATGCTGTTTTTTTATCACGCTCATCTAAAGAAGAAGTGAGCATAAAAATTTTAATATCTTTTATTTTATCACTAGTTAACTTAATTAATTCATTTAACAATTCAAACCCATTCATTTCGGGCATTCTGATATCTAAAAACAAAAAATCAGGTAATGGTTCATTGTTTTCAACTAGCGCAATTAGATAATTCAGCCCCTCAACACTAGAAGTAAACGCATCAATAGAAGCAGAATTATCTGCCTTTCGAATAAGTTCAGCATGCAAGAAATTAAAGATTTCATCATCATCAATTAACAGGTAACGTTTCATTTTAAGAGTCTAAATTATTTTTTTAATATTGGTAATGTAATCGTCATTGTAGTACCCACTTTCACAATAGACTTAACAGTAACGGCGCCATTAAGTTTATTTAAAATTTCTTTGCAAATATAAAGACCTAGCCCGGTACCAACACTTGAACTTGATCCACGATAATACATATCAAATATTTTATTAATATTTTTAGGCGCTATTCCTTCGCCATTATCAATTACTTTTATAACCAGATAACTAGTTGCGCTACTAATTTCTACTCTAACAAATGAATCAGAAATATCAGTACGACTATATTTAACAGAATTTCCGATTAAATTTTTCAGAAGCGTATTCATTCTAGATTTATCAGAAACTACAACAGCAGGACCAGTTAATTCCAAGATATAGTCCATGTGATTTTTAGAAGCATATTTCAAATCAGCAAAAATCAGATCTACCATTTCCCGAATATCAAACTCGGTTGGCGTTATTTCCAATCTAGCATTTCGTGAATACTCTAAAATCTCTTGAATAGTACCATCTAACCTCAACACAGAACTTTCTGCCAATTTTAAATATTGAGCATTTTTCTCACCCAAATCTGGAGTACTTAAAACAAGCGAAATTACACCCTTTATCGACAACAAAGGAGAACGCAAATCATGGGAAACACTGTAAACAAAATTATCAAGCTCTGCATTTATCTTTTTCAATTCTTCATTCTTCTGTAAAACGTCGAATTGAACTTTTTTCAGATCCGTAATATCAACACCAGAAATTACAATATGCTCTAAATCTCCATCGGTATTGTAATGAGGAAGTATGTTTTCAAGCAAAAATCTTTCTTCTCCATTCTTATCATACCTTAGCTCTTCCAATTGAATCATTCTATTCAAATCTACTGCTTGCTGTACTTTATCTACAATCTTATTATATCGTAAACGTTCTTGAGAACCCTCTTCTCCGATTTCACTAATTTTAGATCCCAACTTTTCTTCCATTCCAATTTCATTATCAAGAATCAAACTATTGGCATATGTAAGAAAAAGATCGGGATTAATTACTTTAATTTCAGCTGGAGAGTGATTTAATATACTCTCATAAAACAGTTTCATTGAATTAACAATTTGAATAAAGGAATCTCTTTCATGAAGAGCCTCCTCAAGATTTTTTTGCAACATTTTGAGCTGCGTTATATCAAGAAATATACTAATAAATCCGTCTATTCCACCTTGCTGATTCAGCAAAGGAGCAGCGCTTACTAGCAAATTAATTTTTTTATCGTCTTTACTAAAATAATCAATCTCAAAAACAGAATCTCCAATTATTCTATATCCTGAAATAAGTCCTTTATTAATTTTATCTTTTAAACTTTGTTCATAATCAATCGACAATCCTAAAACACCTGGGTTGTCAAGCGAAGTAATTTCTTTTATCTTTTTATTGCTAAATAATTCCTCTCCATTTTTCCCAATCTCCACTAATCCAAGATTCATATTCTCGATAATACTTCGATACTTTTCCTCGCTCGCTTTTAATTTTAATTCTGCTTGCCGAGATTCTGTAATATCAATTGACGACCCCACCAATCTAATTAATTCCCCTTCAGCATCCTTCTCGGCAATAATTGATCCTTTTATAATTCGTACTGATTTATCATTAGCCCGTACAATTTCGAACTCCTGATCCAGCATTGTTTCTTTTCCTTCAAGAACATTCATCAGATCATTAACCATCCTGTCACGGTCAGCTAAAACAACAGCTTCTTTCCAGAATTCAAATAAATCTCCTTTAAAAGTAGCTTCAGAAATTCCATATTGAGCATATAACAAATCACTCCAGCTTAATTCATTGGTTAGATGGTTAAAGTCCCAAATACCAATATTTGACTTTTGAGTAATAATTTCAAATCGAGAATTAACTTTCAATAATTCTTGCTGAGCAATTGTTTCTGCAGTAATATCCTTTTGAAGAGCGATAAAATTTACATGATTACCATTATCGTCGAAAACAGGAGTAATTTCTAACTGATTATAATAAGGCTTCCCGCGTTTGCTATAGTTTACAATTGTTACCTCAACATTTTCTTTATTACTTAAGGATGTAGATAATTTTTTTGTTGCCTCAGCATCTACACCTTCCCGCTGTAAAAAATCCTTTGGCTTCATGCCTACCACTTCTGAAAGTAAATAACCAGTAGTTTTAACAAACGAATCATTCACCCACTCTATCTTACCTTCTTTATCTGTAATTATTACACCATTTTTTGTTCTGGTAGCAATTAACGACAACTTCCTTAACTCAAGCTCTGAAGCCGATATCTTACTTATTTGTGAATTTATTTTTTCACTCTTTTGTTTATTGGCAAATAAAGATTGTACTTGTTGATAGAACAAACCAAAAAAGGCTTCATGTCTTTCTTCTAACTTTTGGTAAAGTGGTGCATTTTCAATTGAAACAAATCCTCCAATACAAAACTGATATCCCAGCTCATGATCAGTAAAACTATAAAAAAGTGCTTCTTTAAATTTACTAAACGCTTTTACGTTTTCTAGCAACTTTCTATCTATTGCTACGGTTTTTTTCTCAGAAGTGATTTCAGCTAAACAAGTAAGCGACACTATAATGTCATCTTCCGAAATTTCATTGAAAAGGGACCCTTCAATGCTCAAAACTCTATTGTTTTCAATTCCTTTATTCAAAAACAAAACTACAGACGTTTCTATTTCAAAAATATCAACAATAGCTTCTGCTATTAAACTTGAAAATTCAGCATTACTGCTTTCTTTAAGCGCATCCGAATTAAAAGCATGAAGTCTTTTATAAAGTTCAAGCTCATGATCAAGTCGATCGCGCGTATTGATTAATTGCTGTTCAACATTTACTAATTTAGTTGCACGCAATTGCAATTCGCGATATTCGTCTAATAATTTATCATACTCTTGAACAGTTGACATTTTCTATTAATTATTAATTAAAAAAATATTATCTATACAACACATAAAGTGCGGTTGTATAATTATGGTAATTATTTTTTCCGCCTAAACGGGCGAATTCTCCAAATCCATACATTCCTAACCAAGGGGGGCAATTGCCTTCAGCATAAAAAGGAAATTGCATTGTATTTACTAGTTCTTCTTTAATAATTTTATTAAATAAAAACCTTCCTCTTGCTAAACAATCGGCATGAAATACTGCAACAGGTTTACTTTCACCTAATCTCTTTTTCATGTCGCTAACCATTCGTTCCATTTCACTAAAAATCAAATCTTCATTACGTGTTGTTAACCACAACTCAGTTCCAACAAGACACTTAGTAGCATAATACATATCGCTACCTACATGCTTGGTAACAACACGAAGAATATGATTATTTCCGTATTCCTTTGCAAGTTCAGGAGACAATTTTTCGCCCAACGCACCAACGGGAATTGAATCACCACATGTTGAATCTGTTGGCAAATCTAATCGGGTTAAATATTCTTCCCATGCCGGCTTATTATTAATTTCTTGAATAATATGACCTTCTGATTTTGTAACGATCATAGGCTCACCAATAGCTACAAAGCCATGTGTTGCTTGCGTTTCTATTTTCAAAGTTGGATCCCAGAATCCAATAGCGAATGCAGCATGCTCGTACACTTTATTATCTACAGCTTGGTAACTAATAAAACCTTTCATGTTATCGGATGATGTAGCTCCAAAAATGGTTACATCAGATCCCAATACTTTTTCAAATGCTGCGATACAATCATCATTAGCTATATCAATTCCGGAACCTAAAAAATATACCATATTTATAGCACCTGAGCGAGCTTTCAAGTCGTTGGCCATTTCAAAACACTTTTCATACGAATTATGTCCGAATATTCCATCAACTTGCGCAACGGTAAACTCTTTACCTTTTACGGTCATCAATGCAATATCCTTCATTGATTCACTAACGCCTTCTCTTCCAACAACACCACAACATGATGCTGCAAGAATTTTTGCATTAGGAGCCATCTCATGCGCCTGCGCAATCAATTCGCTAAAATTATGTCCGATAGATGCGTGAAAAATTGCCAAATCACAATCTTGATATTGATTGCCTAGGGCTACTTCCATACATTCAATTACACCTCTTTTGGTGTTTACTACTCTAGCACTTGCTGAATTAAATTGTAACATAAATTTTTAAAATTATAGATGTAAGATCAAGAAGAAGTTGCATTCCTAATATTTGTATTGATAAACTTATAAAAACACAAGATTTCAACTTTTGTGATTCTATAGTATACCCGCAACAACAATCACCAAAGTAACACTAAGAATTGGTGTTTTCATATGATCTTGGTCAAATAAAAAAATCTAGCTTATCCTATTTCAAGAATTGAGTATAAAAATAAGGAAAGGAGTGTTCACTTTCTGATTTTTTCGATAATACATTCATGCTACCTTATACTCTATGACGGCTAACACTTTCCATTAAATCCTATTTATAAAAAGCAAAAGGAGAGATACTTTTCAGCATCTCTCCTTCGAAATGTGGTGGGCCCACCTGGATTCGAACCAGGCACCCACAGATTATGAGTCTGTTGCTCTAACCGAATGAGCTATAGGCCCCTTATTGGGATTGCAAAAATAATGAAATTGCCCAATCTCACAAGGAATAGCTAATTGTTATGCTAACTTATTTAATAACACCGAGCTCTTTACCTATTTTCGTAAATGCTGCTACGGCTTTTTCTAAATGGTGACGCTCGTGACCTGCAGAAATCTGAACCCGAATTCGCGCATTTCCCTTCGCAACAACAGGAAAGAAGAATCCAATCACGTAAATCCCTTCTTCTAACAACTTAGCTGCAAATTCTTGAGCTAACTTAGCCTCATACAGCATGATAGGAATAATAGGATGCTCTCCTAGTTTAATATCAAAGCCCGCTTTTGTCATCTCACTTCTGAAATAAGCGGTGTTTTCCCACAGTTTATCGCGAAGAGTTGATGTTTCGCTCAACATATCGATTACAGCAATCGATGCCCCAACGATTGAAGGCGCTAATGAATTAGAAAATAAATAGGGACGAGATCGTTGGCGAAGAATTTCGATGATTTCCTTTTTTCCAGAAGTAAATCCGCCCATTGCTCCGCCAAGAGCCTTCCCTAAAGTGCCTGTAATAATATCAACTCTTCCCATTACATTCCTATATTCATGGGTTCCGCGACCAGTTTTACCCATAAATCCGCTGGAATGGCATTCGTCAATCATCACTAATGCATTGTATTTATCGGCCAAATCGCAAATTTTATCTAATTGAGCAATAGTACCATCCATCGAAAATACGCCATCACTCACTATCATACGATGACGTAAATGCTGAGTAGTTTTTAATTGCTCTTCCAAGTCATTCATGTCGTTATGTTTATAGCGATTTCGTTGCGCCTTACATAAACGAATACCATCAATAATGGATGCATGATTTAATTCATCACTAATAATTGCATCTTGTTCATTTAACAATGGCTCAAAAACACCTCCATTGGCATCAAAGGCAGCAGCATACAATATTGCATCTTCAGTGCCTAAAAATTCTGCTATTTTTTGCTCAAGAGCTTTATGAATATCCTGCGTTCCACATATAAAACGCACACTCGACATCCCAAAACCATGTGTATGAATAGCATCAATTGCCGCTTGAATTACTTTAGGATGTGAGGATAACCCAAGGTAATTGTTGGCGCAAAAGTTAATGACTTCTTTTCCATTTGCTTTGATATCGGCAGCTTGCGGCGTGCTAATAATTCGTTCCGCCTTATATAACCCCGCTTCGCGTATTTCGTTTAACTCCTGCACGAGTACAGGCTTCAGAGTATTGTACATCTTCTATTATTTAGTGCGTCAAAATTAATCATTATTCATTACACCTGAACGAACTGCTTTCCTGGAAATGCTTTTATTACTCCTTTCATCTCGAGGGCAAATAATAACGAAGATACTTTACTCATCGGCATTGCAACCTCGATAGCAATACTGTCAATATCTCGTTTTTCATGGGTTATTACTTTCATGATTATTTCTTCCTCCGCAGAAAGCTCAACGAATAATTGTTGCTGCTGATTTTTCTTTTTTCCATTTTTTTCTTCATCCCAACTCATCATCCTAAATAAATCAGCGTGCCCCGATATGAGTGCCGCACGGTTATCTCTGATAAATTTATTGCAACCCAAACTATAAGGATCATTTGCCCTTCCAGGAAAGGCAAATACATCTCTAGAATAACTATTTGCGATATCAGCCGTAATCAATGCGCCTCCTTTTTCAGCCGCTTCCACTACCACTATTGCATCACACAAGCCAGCAACAATTCTATTCCTTGAAGGAAAATTTTCGCGATCAGGCTGCGTCGTAAAGGGGTATTCTGTTAGCAAGCCTCCTTTATTAATCATTTCGTTTGCTACTTCGGTATGTTCGGGAGGATAAATTCTATCTAGGCCATGCGCCAAAACACCTACGGTAGGGATACCAGATTTTAGCGCGGATTTATGGGCACAAATATCAATACCATATGCTAAACCACTGACCACAACGATATTCTTTTCTGCACATTCTTTCACTAACTTTTCAGTTAAATGTTTACCATATTCAGTAGCGTTGCGTGTGCCTACAATTCCTAGATAACGATGTGTATTAAAATCTATTTCTCCTTTAAAGTAAAGTAAGATGGGAGCATCAAAACATTGTTTCAAACGGAAAGGAAACGCTTCGTCGAGGTAAAAAAGAACTTTTATATTTTTTCTCAATACATTATTCAATTCCACTTCGGCAAGATGAAATATTTTCTGCCGTGCAATGCTACGTGCCGTTACGGGACCTATTTCCGGAATTTTTTCGAGTTGAGCTGCTTTTTGCTTGAAAATGGCTTCCAAACTACCGCAATAACTTAATAGAATTCGAGCCAAAACAGGACCCACATTGGGTATCATTGTTAGGGCAATCTGATATAATATCTGATCTTCTTTATTCATCACATTAAAACCGCAAGCCAGGAGAATTAAAATTCACTTTTAGCGGATGCTGCAAAAATACTTTTCTATGTCAAAAATTGGTTGCAATTTTAGGGCATCTTACTAACACATCCGCAGAATCTATTGCAATATGAATAAATCTATACTAAAATCTATTCTTTATCTAATCCCTGTTTTGTTATTATGTTCAGCAGGTGCCATCGCTCAAAAAGGATCTGTTAAAGGAAACGTTATTGACGGCACAGATAAAAATTATTTAATAGGAGCGATTGTCGAAATCAAAAAACTCCATCAAGGCACTTCGACGAATGAAAACGGCGTCTACCAATTGAAATTAACAGCAGGAAATTATGTTCTAGAAGTAAATTATGTTGGTTATGAAAAATACACCAAGTCTATTACCATTGAAGAAGAAAAAGAAATAAAACTAAATATCATTCTTCAGCGTTCACAAACTGAATTAAAAACAATAGTTATTTCAGCAGGAAAACATGAACAAAAATTGGAAGAGGTAGTAGTTTCTATGGAAGTTCTTAAACCTTCATTTATTGAAAACACGAACCAAACCAGTATGGAAACTGCAGCCGAACAAATTCCTGGAGTAACGGTAATAGATGGACAAGCCAATATTCGTGGTGGATCTGGATTTAGCTATGGTGCCGGCAGTCGCGTACTTATACTTGTTGACGATCTACCTTTACTTGCAGGCGATGCAGGCGATGCAAAATGGAGCTTCCTTCCTATCGAAAACCTAGAACAAGTAGAAGTTATTAAGGGTGCTTCATCGGCTCTATTTGGATCTTCCGCTCTTAACGGAGTCATTAATTTACGCACTGCCTTTCCTACCGATAGTGCTCAAACGAACTTATCCATTTACACAGGATTTTATGATACTCCCGCTGACAAGTCAATGAAATGGTGGGGCGATAAAACGCAAATGACAAGTGGTATTAATTTTTCACATCGCGAAAAAATCAAAAACCTTGACTTAACAATAGGAGGACATCATCTTACAGAGGATGGATATAGAATGGGAGACAATGAAGAAAGATGGAGAGGGAATATTAATCTAAGGTATCATTTCAAAAAAATTAGCGGTTTAAACGTTGGAGTAGCATTAAATACACAAAGAGCAGGAGGCTATAACTATTTGATTTGGCAAAATGATTCTTCAGGAGCTTACCTCCCTCTAGGAGGAATCGATACGCTGGGTTCTACTGCAAGCAAATACAATACAACTAGAACTTATGTAGACCCTTCTATAAATTATACTGGCAAACACATAAGTTACAAATTAAGATCTCGCTATTTTATTACTAATAATAAAAACAACACGAACCAAGGATCAAAAGCGGAAACATATTTTGTTGAATTCTTAACTCAATATAATTATAAAAACATGCTTACATTATCTGGTGGAATGTCATCGTTTTCTACGCATGTAACTGGAGATTTATTTAGCAGTCAATCTGGAAAAAATAATTCTATTTACTTACAAGGAGATTTGAAATATGGGAAATGGAATTTATCATCCGGAATCAGGTTTGAAAACGGAGAAATTAGTGGAAAATCTTTCGACACCGAAAAACTTTTACGAATAGGAGCTAACTATCAAGCATTCAAATACACGTATGTTCGTGCATCGTATGGTCAAGGTTTTCGCTTCCCTACAATTGCAGAAAAATTTATACAAACAAGAGTTGGCGACATTGTCATCTATCCGAACGATTCTTTAACTATTGAAAAAGGATCCTCAATAGAAATCGGGATTCGGCAACTATTTAAAGTCGCTAAGATATCTGGTATTTTGGACATGAGTATATTCCGACAAGAATATCAAGATATGATGGAATTTACTTTTGGCATGTGGGGAAATCCATTTACTGACCCTCTTTATGGGTTAGGATTCAAATCGAAGAATATTGGCAACACACGAATTGACGGTTTCGAAATAACACTTTCAGGCCAAGGCAATATTGGAAAAATTAAGGAAGAATGTATGGGAGGAATTACAATGATTGATCCCTATCAAACCGACTTTTTACTTAGCAGGGATAGCTCTACGAATTCTTCAAAAGCCAACATTCTAAAGTACAGGTTCAAAACGATGTTTAAATTTGATAGCGAAACTTCTTACAAGAATTTTGCTTTTGGAATTAGTGCACGATACTATAGTTTTATGGAAAACATCGATAAAGTTTTTGAAGGTGTTATTCCTGGAGTAAAAAATTATCGCGAAAACAACAAGAGCGGAGAATGGGTATTTGACACACGCATAAGTTATGCAATCGATAAGAATTTAAAATTTGCATTAATAGGCAAAAATATAGCGAACAATATTTATGTTACTCGTCCTGCAGACATGCAAGCTCCAAGATCTTATGCTGCGCAGCTATCTTTTAAATTCTAATATTAAAACTTAAGATGAGCTATCAGCAGCGTAGTATATTTACCTATCAACAAATACATTTCCTGCATTTATTACGCTACTATTAAAAATTCTCAAACTGCGCTTTAGTAGTATTAGGGGCGTGTTTGAAATAGAAGCCAATTGACAAATAATGCGCTTTTAGTGCGAAAGTTGAGATACGTCAGCTTTTAACTCTATACAGATCATATAAAGATGAAGTTTTACTTAACAATGTTGGTAAATGATTACAAATCGGAATTTACAAGAATATAATGCTATACTTTTGCAACGTGCAAACAAAACCAATAATAACCGTTAAAGATTTACATAAGCACTACGGAGACTTTCATGCTGTTCAAGGCATCTCTTTCGAAGTGTATAACGGTGAAATCTTTGGCCTACTAGGCCCCAACGGTGCAGGAAAAACAACTACGCTGGAAATTATCGAAACCCTTCGTGAAAAATCAAGTGGCGAAGTGATGGTAGATGGATTGAACATTGATTCGAAAGCCAACGATATTAAGCAGATAATTGGAGTTCAGTTACAAGCAGCGGGATATTATCCAAATCTATCTTTAACGGAATTACTCGAACTTTTTGCAGGCCTTTACAATATGCCAATTGACTCTCTTGAAATGTTATCGCGTGTTGGATTGGTAGATAAAGCAAAGGCGAAGTTTAAGGAACTTTCTGGAGGACAAAAACAAAGATTTTCGATTGCTACCACATTAATAAATAAGCCAAAAATCATCTTCCTCGATGAACCTACAACTGGGCTCGACCCTCAAGCCAGAAGAAATCTTTGGGATCTTATTCGTGAGGTAAAAGCAATGGGGACAACGGTAGTCATTACTACCCACTACATGGATGAAGCTGAGCAATTGTGTAATCGCGTGGCGGTAATGGAAGGTGGGAAAGTAATTGCCCTCGACACTCCAGATGCCCTTATCGACAAATTAGTTGCTAGTGGATTTGAAAGAAAAAAAGAAGTTAAAAAAGCCAATCTCGAAGATGTGTTTCTGTCGCTTACCGGACAGGAATGGAGAGACGAATAATCAACTACGATGAAATATAGTCAATTTAAAGCCATGATGGCCATTGCTAAAGCTAGCTTTAGGTCGATCACCCGCAGCCCTTCGGCAGTTGTATTTACGCTCGTTTTCCCTTTAATATTTATTACTGTCTTTGGCTTTTTAAAAGGTGGAAATGTTTCCCTTAATGTTGCATTAGCAGCCCATAGTGACCAGCAAAATTCGGTTTACATGGGGCTTATTAGCAACCCTGCTTTCTCTGTTCATCACGATATGGATTCAGTTGAACAACACTCTTTGTTGTTGAAAGGAAAATTGGATGCAATTATTGATATCCAAAAAGTGCAACTCGATTCTTTAAGCACTTACGATATCAACTTATACACTACAATGGCTTCGGCCGAAAAGGGAATCATTGTGCGTTCTATGCTCGAACATCTTATCGACAAATCGAATTTATTGGCTGCAAAAATAATTTCTCCAATGGCTACTCTTAAACAACAAGAGTTGAAAGGAAGAACGTATTCAACAATTGACTTTATTCTTCCTGGACAGCTCGGATTCTCATTATTGAGCACAGGAGTATTCGGAACTGCATTTGTATTTTTTAACCTTAGACAAACTTTAGTGATCAAAAGATTTTTTGCAACTCCTATTCGCAAACCATTTATTGTGATGGGAGAAGCGTTGGCAAGAATGGTTTTTGCTTTATTAGGAGCAGCGTTTCTTATTACACTCGGACATTACGCATTTGGCTTTACGCTGATTAATGGTCTTTCAACGTTTGCCGAAATGTTATTCTTGAGCGCAATGGGACTCGTTGTGTTTATGGGATTCGGTTTCGTGGTTTCAGGAATTGCTAAAAGTGAAAGTACTATTCCTCCATTAGCAAATATTATAACACTTCCTCAGTTCTTATTGTCTGGAACCTTTTTCGGAGTTGAGAATTTCCCTACTTGGCTTCAGCCAATCTGCAAAATGCTACCTCTTACCTATTTGAATGATGCAATGCGTAAAGTAGCATTTGAAGGCGCAAGTTTGCTAGATTTAGGACCACAATTAGCAGTTATAGCTTTATGGGGTGTTATCATTTATGCAATAGCAGTGAAAGTTTTCCGTTGGGAATAAAAATATGACGGTTTGTCAGTTTATTTATCTTTGGCGATGTGTTTGACAATATGTTTGCACTTCGAAAGTATATATTTGTAGTACGTACATTCGCAAATTAACATTTCAATAATCATATAAAAAGTCAAAAAACATGTTAGGTATTTATTTTATTTCCATTCTATTTATGATCATCGGTTGGATGGTTCAAAATAAGCTGAAGAGAAAATTTGAAAAGTACTCACAAACACCAATTAGTTCAGGATTAACAGGTCAAGAAATCGCAATGCGTATGCTTCGCGATAATGGCATATCAGACGTGAAAGTAATTTCTGTAGATGGAAGGTTAACCGACCATTATAACCCTTTAGACAAAACAGTGAATTTAAGTCACGATGTATTTTATGGACAAAATGCGGCGGCATCTGCAGTTGCTGCTCACGAGTGCGGACATGCTGTTCAGCATGCTAAAGCGTATTCAATGCTTCAGTTACGTTCAACATTAGTGCCTATTGTAAATATTGCCTCTGGATGGATGCATTGGGTACTAATAGGCGGAATAATCATGATAAATACGTTTCCAGCGCTATTATTATTTGGCATAGGGCTTTTTGCAATCACCACCCTGTTTAGTTTGATAACTCTTCCTGTTGAATTTGACGCGAGTAACCGAGCATTGGCTTGGCTTGAATCTTCCGGCGTTTCTACTCCTCAAGAGCACGCCCAATCGAAAGATGCATTGTGGTGGGCGGCCATGACTTATGTAGTGGCAGCACTTTCAGCCATTGCGACACTTATGTATTATGTGATGATTTATATGGGTCGCCGCAACTAATAAATGATCTATTATTAGAATCAGGTCGGGTATTTCCCGGCCTTTTTTGTTTCTGATATTAATAAAATAGTACGATTTTAAGTGGGATGTACTATTTTTGGCAAATGAGCCTACCCGAGAATATTGTTTCTAGAATAAAACAGCTGGAAGAAAAGTTCAATGCCATGGGACAAGACCTTAGTTCTTATCTCGATGGATTACTCTATGCTGATTATTTAACGTACTGGGACTATATCCACTTAGATACCCTTTTAAGCCTTCAATCGCCGAAAACGAAATTTCCAGATGAAGAAGTGTTTATTATGTATCATCAAATTACGGAGTTGTATTTTAAACTTTCGATACACGAGTTCAAACAGGTAGCTGCACAAGAAAAATTAACAGGAGAATTCCTTGCAAAACGACTTCAGCGTATCAATCGCTACTTTGTTGCACTTACCGATTCTTTCTCAATTATGGTTGACGGCATGGAACCAGAGCAATTCCAAAAGTTCAGAATGAGCTTACTTCCAGCATCTGGATTTCAATCGGCACAATATCGCGCTATTGAAATTTACGCAACAGAATTTCAGAGATTGGTATCCAAAGATTTCAGAGAAAAAATGAATGCTTCGAATGCCACTATAAAAGAAATGTTTGATCATATTTACTGGAAAGCAGGCGCAACTGAACTTGCAACAGGAAAGAAAACATTAACGCTAAATCAGTTTGAAGAAAAATACTCGAAAGAGCTAATTGAACTTGCCGAGAACAAGGTTACTTCTAATGTGTGGACTCTCTACAAAACTTTATCGAAAGAAGAGCAACAAAACCCTGAATTGATCCTCGCTTTAAAACAACTCGACGCAAACGTTAACATCAATTGGCCGCTTTCTCACTATAAATCGGCTGTTCGATATTTACATAAAAACCCTGAAGACATTGCGGCTACTGGCGGAACTAATTGGCAGAAATACCTGCCTCCGCGTTTTCAAAAGCGTATTTTTTACCCTGAAATCTGGAACGAAACAGAAATCGAAGATTGGGGAAAAACGTGGGTTGAAGACTTATTCAAAAAATAAACAAAAATTATTAGCTGTTTTAAAAAAACTAAAAAAACCAATTAATAGAGACTAAATCACATTAGCTTTTTAGTTTACTAAACAAGTTAATAGTTATTACTCGAATTTAAACCACTATGAAAAAATACATCATTGCTTTACTGATTCTTATAGGCGCTGGCCAAGCAATAGCTCAAGACACTACCGCTGTGCGTAGGACTCCGATTTCTAAACCGAAACCATTAACTGAACGCGAAAAAATTGATCGTTTCTTAAATCGATATCTTGCCACATGGGATACTTGCTCAAATCCTAAAATAAAAAGTCAACTTTATAGAGGATTCGAACAATTAGCAGTTAAAGACACTAATTATTGGACGACTCAATATTATGCTGGATATTATCTTGCTTTATCTACAGTACTGTATGTTGACTCAGCCTCTAACGAAAAATGGTTTGAACGTGCTTTAATGTTCGCTGATCGTGCTATCAAATTATATCCTAAAGAATCAGAATCTATTTTGCTAAAAGGAATAATTCTCCGAATGCAAAACCCATCTAATCTTGAATTGAGAAAAACACTTATTGCTCAATCTTCGCTCCTTTATACTGAAGCTAAGAAACTAAATCCGGAAAATCCTCGCGTATATCTTGAAATTGGAGAAGCAGCAATGAATACAACTGAACAAGTTGGAGGAGGCAAAAAAGTAGCTCTTGAAAATTTAACAAAAGCAGTAGAGAAATTCAAAACATCAAAAAATAGCGATCCCTTATTTCCTCATTGGGGCGAAGCACGCGCCAAGAGTATGCTTGAAAAGGCGAAAAAAAATTCAAAGTAATTAGCCATTCAAAGTAGTCGATGGATATAATTATTTTGCAAATTAAAAATCTTTTAGCGCGCATTTTGATCCAAAAATATACAGCAAAATGACCATCTAAATTCATAATAAAAAAGCCCTGTAAAACGAACAGGGCTTTTTTATTACTCAGCTTCTTTGAGTCCGTATTTTTTCATGTATTTTCTGTAAAGCTGCTTTTGAACATTATCCAAATTAATTTCTTTACCTCTAATAAAGGCCATTTGTATATCACTGCTTTTCATATCTAAGACATCTCCGCCTGAAACTATCACGGTAGCGTCTTTCCCTTCTTCTAACGAACCTACTGTGGAATCTATTCCTAATATTCGTGCAGGCGTTAACGTTATTGCTTTTAAAGCATCTTCTTTATCTAAACCATAACCCACTGCTTCTCCGGCCTGAAACGGAACATTACGATCTTGCCAAAATCCGTCATCGGTAATCGCGATGTTAATCCCTTCTTTGCTCAAAAGATATGGCAACTTAAATGGTAAATCAATATCATCATCTTCACGTTCAGGCAATACATGTGTGCGCATGATAATTACAGGAATATTATTTTCTTTAATCTCCTTTGTAACCATCCATCCATCGCGCGCGCCCACTAAAACCATCTTCAATTTAAACTTATTACCAAAGGCAACTGCGGCTAAAATATCTTTCACATAATTACATCTCACATAAAGAGTTTTCGATTTATTAAATAATCCTTTCATGGCTTCGAAATTGGGGTTAAACAATTTGTTATTCCCAGTGGCGTAGGCTTGACTTTCATAAAACAAATTATTCAATTCCATCATTTGTTTTTCATTTCTTTTTTTCTGTTCGTCTTCCGCCTCTGACCAACGCGCTTTCACTGTTTGCAATGAAGGGAAATTCAGCCAAATTCCTTCATCCAATTTATATGCAGCGTCTTCATAGTTCCATCCGTCGAGTTCAACCACAGATGATTGTCCTGAAACCGATCCACCTCTCGGAGTAATTTGCGCCAACATAATTCCATTAGAACGAACCGTTGGTGTAACTTTAGAATCTGTATTGTATGCTATTATAGATCGGGCGCTCGCATTCAACGAACCTGTTTCATTATTGTCGTTAGTAGCTCTTACCGCTTCAATTTCACTTAAACCTAATGTGGTATTCATTGCAATTAAACCAGGATAAACATGCTTTCCATATACATCAATTATGGTATCGAATGCCAAACGACTCGGCTTAAAATTTCTTCCATCCATTACAAATGTTAGTTTCCCATTTGCAATACCAATAGCACTTTGCGGAATTACTTTTCCATTCCCCACATGCGCATATCCTCCTAACAAAAGTATTCTCTTTGTTGCCGTATCTGCCGGAGCAGGATTTTGTGCATATATCATCCCCGATATACAAACACAAAGTATGCTGATAATCGCTTTCATATTATCTCGGTGATTTTTCATTATCATTACAGTGATATAATTCATCGATCGCTAATGACGCTTTTTGTACCGAACCTCCCAATGTTTTTTCATCCATCATTTTCTTTATCAATCGCGATTTCTCCACTTTATTTCTTTCTCTTATTTGTTTATCTCGATCGATGTCATAGTAGCAAATCCCATCTACAAAAGTCTTGACTGATTTTGCATAAACGCTCAGCGGATTATCATTCCAGATTACCACATCAGCATCTTTGCCCTCTTTGATACTCCCTACTCTATTATCAATATGTAAAAGTTTCGCAGGATTTAAGGTTACAAATTTTAAAGCCTCTTCTTCACTAACATGTCCGTATTTAACCGCCTTTGCTGCTTCTTGATTTAATCGACGTGCCATCTCTGCATCATCACTGTTGTATGCAGTTACTAAACCCATATCATGCATTATTTTTCCGTTATACGGAATAGCTTCCATAACTTCATATTTGTATGCCCACCAATCACTAAAAGTTGATGCTCCCACTCCATGCGCCTTCATTTTATCGGCTACTTTATATCCTTCCAAAATATGTGTAAACGTATTTACTTTAAATCCGAAACTATCAGCAACATGCATCAACATATTGATTTCACTTTGCTCGTAACTATGGCACGTAATAAATCTTTTGCTATTGATAATTTCTGCTAGCGCATCTAATTCAAGATCACGGCGAGGCATTACCGAACCTTTAGTTGATGAAGCATTTTTTCTTGCAATATCATAATTCTTTGCTCTTGTAAACGCATCCATATACACCTGCTCAACGCCCATTCTTGTTTGAGGATATCGTGTTGTATTATTATCACCCCAATTACTTTGCTTCACATTTTCACCCAATGCAAACTTGATAAAACCATCTGCATTTTCGAACTTTAATTGTTCGGCACTTTTCCCCCATCTTAATTTAATCAATGCCGTTTGTCCGCCAATTGCATTCGCACTTCCGTGTAATAAATGTGATGTTGTAACTCCGCCTGCTAACTGACGATAAATATTGATATCATCAGGATTTATAACATCACCTATTCTTACTTCTGAAGTCACCGATTGTGTTCCTTCGTTGACTCCTTCGTTGATAGCAATATGCGAGTGCTCATCAATAATTCCCGCAGTAACATGCTTTCCTGTTCCATCAATAACTTCTAAATCACTAATTTTAAAAACAGCAAGATTGATTCCCTTTCCTACTTTGATTATTTTACCATTACTGATTAGAACATCCGCTTCGGAGAGTATACCAGCTTCTTCATTCGTCCACACTGTTGCATTTTTAATTAAAACATTCTTAGCCTTCGGCAAAGAGTCAAATCCATATGCATTTAGCGGATACCAAATTTTTCCCGGCTCAGAAACTACATCATTCTTCTTCGATGCATCTTTCTTTTCATCCCAATTTTCTTTGAAATCGGCCATCCAATTTACCCAAGTTCCATCAGGCGTTTGCGCATTCCCGAAGATCTTTTTAGTTTCATTATTATATTGTCCGTTTAACCGATAAGCTCCCTTTCCTTTTACCGGTTCAAACTTTAAAGTGAACTGCATTATATCTTTTTCGAAATCGACTTTGCTCTTTATCGTATCTTTTAAAATCGAACATTCAGGATTATTTGCTTTCCCTCCAAATTGAATACTATATCCTTTTAATGTATCCAACGTTAGCGCATATTTCCCTCTCATATCGGCACTATCTTGCGCATTCACATCGAACTGTTTTCCTGCAATCCATGTGTCCGTTATCATTGCTTCTTTTTCGAAAATATCGGTAGTGCTTACAAAAAAGTTAGCAAGCATTCCAGACATTAACTTTCCTGTTTGATCTGCAATATTCATCAATTGAGCTGGAGTTGTTGTAAGTGCTTTTAATGCATTTTCTTTTGACAATCCACAGGAAACTGCTTTTTGAAGATTCTTTAAAAACATCTTCGGCTCTTTTAATCCAGCGGAGGTAAAACAAAACTGCACTCCTGCTTGGCTCATTAATGATGCATTGTAAGGAGCCAACTCCCAATTTTTCATTTCACTTAAACTGATGTTCATTGCATCAAAGGGATTTGAAACATCATACGCTTCAGGAAATGATAGAGGAATAATAAAAGCATCTCCAGTTTTCAAAATCTCATCGAGGCGCTTATATTCATCCCCTCCTCCCTTAATAATATATTTTACATTGAATTCATCTCCTAAACGATCTGCTCTCAATGCCGATTTATAATTATCTACATCAAAAATCTGAGGAAGCTTGCTATTATTATTCCAACTTTCAAATGAGATATTATAATCTTTAGTTATAGCATTTCGATACCAATCAACATCAATATAAGTCTGTCGCAATAAAGCTATAGTTCCCATCAATGAACTTGGATAGTCTTGAGTTGAACTTCCTTTTTTAAATGAATAAGCTGCAGCTGCGTTGGCCTTAATAATTGCTTCGTTTTCCGATTGATCAGTTAATAAAACTAAAGCTGCTGAACCTCGCGCTATTCCATCGCGCTGTATCGATAATACAGCACCAAAGCCGTTCTTACGGAATTCGTCTGCCTTTTTATCATCAACAACAAAATTAGCCGCCGCATTGTATTCAGGCTTCAAGGCCTGATTCCAACTATAGGCTCCTTTGGTGTTGGTATTGAACTGTGGTCCGCGGTTGTCGATGCCCAATTTCTTGACCTCCGGCTGCCCGTAACCTGTGCATAAATCGATAAAAGCGGGATATATGTACTTCCCTTTGAGGTCAAAAATGATGGCTCCGGGCGGAATAGTTAACCCATTTCCAACGGCTACAATTTTGTTCTTTCTGACAACCAAAATGGCATCATTAAGTCGAGTCGACGGATCCTGCCAGATTGTTGCATGGGTAAAAACAAAGGTGTTTCCCTTCTCATTGGAGAGTGCTTGCACAGGAGAAGTGCTCTGCGCATTTAACGAACTAACGGCTAGGTTAACCGTGAATAACAATGTTAGTATTTTCTTCATAGGCTGTAAAAAGCTGCAACACGAAGGTAATAGTTTTATATCGTTGTTAGGATGTGTGTATTTATACATTATAACGGCATGTTGTGGGATTTATGCAGGAACTGAAAACAAACAAAGACACCCTTCACAATATCCACCAGTTGCCTAAAAACAAGCTGGTGCTCGATTTTGTATTATCGCGTCTTAGCGAAAACGGATCACCAGAACGGTATGACCTTATCGTGTCCCTTTTCGATATGTACCGCACTTCCACCGGTTTTAATCCGTTAGCATTGTCGAAAGGTCGTTTCAGAAGAATTAAAGCCATCGAATACAAGGCGATGATTAGCGAGATCGAAAAAGATCTTGATTTGGTTATTCATTCCGATCAATATAAGCAGTTGGTCGCTAAACAAATGAACTGCAAGCCTTTGTTCGACGAATTCACAACTTTATCGGAATCATTAGCGATGCATCCACCCTATTCAATGACCAATGAGGTGGAAGATTTTGAGAAAAAATTAAATCGCAATGAGGCCTACGAACTACTTTTACATTTCTATCGTACCAACCAGCCGTTCTTTAACGACACAAGAAATGGCGATAATTTAGACGAATACCTAAGTCAATACGATGTGGCTTATGCACGCACGCATCAGCTATATCGCCAATCTAGAGGTTCACTTGTCCTTATTAAACATGAAAAAGATGCCTTATTAGGGAAATTTAATTACCCAGCCATTCATGAATTATTTAATGAATTTGGCCAATTACTAACGTTGGAGACTAACCGATTTACAAAAAGTGAATTGGTAAGTAAAATTATTCGCTTAGGACTAATATTTCCTAACCCCGCTGTTACGTTGGTAAATTATATTGATTACGCTGCTGAAAATATGGATGCCATCATTGCGCAGTATCCAGACGCAGAGCAGCTCATTTGTAGCTTTGTTGCTTTATATTATCAAAATTCGGATATTGATTACCGTTATGAGTTATTACAACGTGCCGAATCATTAACAAAAGATAGCGGAAAGGAATCGGAAAGGTCCTTCATTAAAATTTACAAAGCACTTATTGCACTCGATAACAGAGATTACACAACAGCATTAAAAGCATTAAACGAAGCCGAGCATTTGGTATTTCGGTCGTCGTGGAAACAAGCGCTTGGAAGAAATGCATGGATTCAAATTTGTGAATGGAGAAGTTTGATTTTTGCGATTTTGATTTTAAGAGGAGAAGAACATTATTCTTCATTACTTTTTAATGATCTAGAAAAAGTAGTTAACGACTCTTCCATGCATCGTCACGATAGTGCTATTATTTCTCTGGAATTAAATGCACTTCGCTATTATATTGATGGACGTCGCGAGCAGGCACTATCAAATTTCACAAAGGCGAACAATTACAGATGCGACGCAACTGATCATCCAAGATATTTATTAAATTCATACTTTATTTCACTTTTGAAAAAAGGAGATAAAAAAAGCAAAAACAAAAATTATCAGGAAGCAATCAATAACTGCAAAGCTCCATTTTACCGATCAGCTTGTTTTGACTTAATCGACTTAGCTGAAAAACACTTTAAAAATAATGAAGAAGCTATTCTTAAAGAAGAATAGTCACAATTACTGATTCTATAAACTATAGAACATTTCAACTGTTACATTTTAAAATCCTAACCATGAAAGTCATTTATAATACGTTGTTCATTTTTGCGCTATTTCTATTCGGCGCATGCAGTTCGAATTCGGATAAAAAAGAAATTCCTTCTATCGGCTTTATCGATTTTGTTGAAGATGCTACTCTAGCACAAGCAAAAAAAGGCTTTATTGATGCATTGGCTGCAAACGGTTTTTCAGATCAGAAAAGTACACTGAAAATAAATTATAAAAACGCACAAGGCGATCAGCCGACCTTATTACAAGCCATCGACTTAATGGTTTCTAAAAAACCTGATTTGATTGCCAGCAATACTACATTAGCCACTATTAATGCCGTACAGCGTTCCAAAGGAATTCCTGTTTTTATGATGGTTGCTCCTCGACCTGATATCGCTGGATTAACAGATAAATCAGGCAATGCTCCTGCTAATCTATTTGGAACTTTTGAAACGCTAGACTATATCGATACATCGGCAGCATTGGTAAACGCATTATTCCCCTCTGCAAAAACAGTAGGAACTATTTATAGTCAGTCGGAATTACAATCAGTTGATGCATTAAATCGTTTAAAAAAAGTTTGCGCGCTTAAAGGAATTGAAGTAATTGCTATTCCTGTTACCAACTCATCTGAAACACAACTTATCACTCAATCACTTCTGAATAAAAATATTGATGTGTTTTTTGCGTTACCAGACAATGTTATTTTCTCAAGCTTTGAAACAATAGTTAAAAGTTGTAATGATAAACATATTCCTATTTTAACATCTGAAGCAGGACTTGTTTCAAGAGGTGCTTTGGCAAGTTTCGGTGCCGACATGTATCAATGGGGATATCAATCGGGATTGCAAGCTGCAACTTACTTAAAAGACAAAAACAATAAAACCCTTAAACCCGAAATTGTAAATGTCAGATTGAAAGTAATGAATACAAGCGTGGCGCATAATTTCAATATTCAACCTGATTCGTCTTTCACAACCGTTCAATAATGGAATTTTATCTCACAGCAATTCATCAAGGACTTGCATTTGCTGCATTGGGCTTGGGAATTTTTTTGAGTCTTCGAATTTTAAATATTCCTGATATAACTACCGACGGAAGTTATACATCGGGAGGAATTATTACCGCTTGGATGTTGGTGAATGGATGGTCTCCTATGATAGCAGTTTTTTCTTCTATGTTAGTAGGAGCAACAGCAGGAATTATTACAGGAACAATTCATACTCAATTGAAAATTCATCCTTTGCTCGCAGGTATAATCGTAATGACCGGATTATACTCTGTTAATCTAGCAATATTGGGGAAACCTAATCAACCACTCATCAACATCGATAATTTATTGATGAGTTCTAGTGATAATTCAGACCATAGCACATTTATTCTAATCGCATTTTCAATTGCACTTATTTTGTTAATAAATTTATTTCTGAAAAGTGATATGGGCATTGCACTAAGAGCAACAGGCAACAGTGAGGCCATGGTGAAAGCAATGGGAGTAAATCCAGATCGAATGAAAATTATCGGATTAGGAATTTCAAATTCGTTAACTGCATTAAGCGGATCGCTTATTGTTCAATACCAAGGATTCGGCGATATCAATATGGGTATTGGAATTGTAATATCAGGTTTAGGTGCCGTAATGATTGGAGATGTTGTATTAAGGAATGCTTCCTCCCGTAAAATTTATTTACAGCTTATTGCAGTTGTCGTAGGATGTATTTTATTCCGAATAATTTTAGCCACAGCCTTAAATATCGGCATGGATCCTAATTATTTAAAATTGATTACAGCCTTATTGGTTTTATCAATTATTGCATTCGGAAAAATTAAATTATCGTCGAAGGTATGATTGAATTAAAAAACATATCGAAGACCTTCAACAAAGGCTCAGTTGATGAAATGTTTGCGTTGAAAAACATCAACCTTACGATTCGTGAAGGAGAATTTATTACGGTGGTTGGATTTAACGGTTCAGGTAAATCTACTTTACTGAATATAATAGCAGGAAATTTAATTCCTGATAGCGGAGAAGTTTTTATTGATCAATTTGATGTTACTATACTTCAAGAATATAAACGCAGTAAATATATTAGTCGTATTTTTCAAAATCCATTAGCAGGCACTGCATCTGAATTATCGATTCTCGAAAACTTCAGACTTGCATCATTGAGAACGCAATCAAAATTACTTTCAATTGGTAATAATAGTTCGTTTAGAAAAATTGTTTGCGATAAATTAAAAACACTAAACATGGGCCTCGAAAACAAACCTGATTCGTTGATGGGTAGTTTATCGGGAGGGCAACGCCAAGCACTTACATTATTAATGGCGGTGATGGATAACTCCAAAATTCTTTTAATGGACGAACCAAGTGCCGCACTCGATCCTAAAGCGGCGCTGCTTATTATGGAATTAGCAGAAAAAATTGTGCGTGAAGAAAAACTTACTGCATTAATGGTTACGCACCGAATGAAAGATGCTTTAAACTATGGGAACCGATTACTTATGATGAAAGAAGGGACTATTGAAAATGATTATACAGGTGCTGAAAAAGGCAAAATAAATAGTGAAGATTTAATAAGCTGGTTTAACAGCTAGATCTATATAATCAAAAATTATTCTGATTATTCTAATTCAAAAAGGCTATATCCCTTTATTTAATTTTACGTATTTTAATGCTAATAAAATCCTATTGCCGTGTACTCTAAAAATTTATCATTCCTCTTTTTAATACTCTTTTTCACTATTCGGGGAAATGCTCAGCGATTCCCTGATGCTAGCGTTGAAGCGCCAAAGGAATGGAGTGGAAAAGTATTTGAACTAAGTCAAGATTATCCTGTTTCCGTTGTTCCCGAAAAAAATGTACCCTGGTTAAAATATGATTTCAAAACACAGCCCACCGAATATCTTATGGCGGTGTACAACTATATATTAGAAGGAAATATTGAAGCAGAGTGGATTGTACAAAACAACAAAGTTCGTAAATGGTATCATGCACCGTGGATGCATTATCGCTTATCGGGTGGCGTTGATATGGGCCGCGAACCATTAAACGGAATTACACGTGAAAGAGACTCACACCCTTATGAATTAAGTTCAACACAAGAGACGGTTTACCAAAATTGGGCAGTTGGTTTTTATAACCCTGAAGGAGGATATACAGTAGGAAAAGTTTGGAAAGATCACAACAAACCAGATCCAAGCAAAGCTATTTTTCCTGAAGGAACTATTTCCGCTAAAATAATTTATACCGAAGCTGATTCTAACGAAGTACCTTATCTCGCAGGTGCTCCTTCAACTACAGCATACGTTTATCGCAAGCCATGGGATAGCAGCAAACGAGAATTAAAAACTTTGCATCTACTTCAAATTGATTTTTCTGTAAAAGATTCAAGAGCAAAATCAACCACAGGTTGGATAATGGGAAACTTGGTTTATCATGCCGATGTTATAAATGAAAATCCGTGGTTGCGCGTTATGCCAGTAGGATTATCATGGGGAAATGATATTGGCATTACACCTGAAAATGTAAAAGGCCATCCATTAACTCAAACGTATATCAATCCGAAAATTCGGCCGATTGCACATTTAGGCTGGGCAGGACGATTAAATGGAATGATTGACAATCCCCAATCGTCGTGTATTTCTTGTCATGGCACAGCTACTTTCCCTGCCATTATGGAAGGAGCCCCGCCCGACAATAAGACATCAAAAGAAAGATTAAGCTGGTTTAATGTAAATGCTAATGTAAATTCAGCATATTTACCTGGAACCACTTCTCTTGATTACTCATTACAATTGGCCATTGGCATTGAAAATTTTTATAGTTGGAAAATCTTTAATGAGAAAAGAACTGTAACACAAAAAATTATTGATCGATTAGCATCATGGAAATATCCTGATGTGTTTTTCTCAACGTTACTAATAATTCTAGTGTTTTTAATATTACTTTGGAAAAAACCAAAATGGTTATTTTCATTTAAAGAAACGACAGAAAACAAAGCACTATTGTTTATCAGAATTCTTTTTGGAATTATAATGATCGTACATGGGATTCCCGAAATAATAGGTGGATTATCTAGTTGGTTATCGCTAGGACAAACATTAGCAAACTTTGGGATTTATTCACACCCAATTGCCTGGGGCTACTTTGCAGCTGCTACAGAGACATTAGGCGGATTACTATTGCTAATGGGCTTATTATCGCGTCCAGTTGCATGTATGCTCTGTTTTAATATGCTAGTGGCAACTTCTAAGCACTTATTTTTAGGTCAAGGCATCGATTCGGCTATACATCCACTATCTTTGTTGGCTATATTTATTTTTTTAGCGATTAGTGGTCCAGGAAAATATAGTGTAGATTATAAATTATCGTTAAAAAACAACAACAGTTAATTATATATGCAGGACTTACTTTTAGCAGTATCAATACTTAAAGCATTTAGAGAACGTGATTCTTATATGATAGAATCACCATCGGATCTTGAAGTATTATACTATAGTAGCCCAACATTTCTTGAACAATTAGAAGAATCTTTCGAAAATGGTTCTTACAAAACAAAGCCTTCTTACTTAATTGAAGTTCCCAAAGAAAAAGGAATGTTTCGTTATTTTTCGGCACTGCATATTGAAGATCAACTTTATTATTGCTGGTTAACTATCAAATGTTTTCCTTACATTATAAAAAAGATTAAACCAGAAGTTGTTTCACCAAAGTCGTTATTAGAAGAATACCCCGTTGAAGTTAATTGGAAGGTAAAATTGTTCCGAAATAATTTAGAGGAACAGCGTTTTATTTACCAAAATTTAAAACCAGAACATCAATATATTTTTCGTTCAGACATTACCAACTTCTATACTAGTATAGATCATTCTATATTAGAGAAAGAATTGATAGCTTCTGGTGTCCCTTTTTTGCATGCCACATCACTTTGCACCGCAATGTCGTCGTGGTCAGCATTAATTGGAAGAGGATTACCTCAGATCTTCTGGGCTAGTGATATCTTGGCCGAATTTTATTTATTTCCATTCGATAATTTTTTAAGACATGGCAATTATTCTTTCTCTCGCTACATCGACAATATTGAAATCTTTTGTCATTCTAAAACAGAAGCTCGTCAAGCATACTTCGATGTTGTTGGGTTCATTTCTAAAAGAGGAATGTATCTAAAGGAAGAAAAAACAAAATTTCTTTCTGCTCAGCCTATTAAAAATGAATTAGCGGGAAAGAAATCTTTAAAGGATAAAATTAAAACTACAATCAAGGAACTACCGAAAGGTATATCTAAATATTACTATTCTATTGAGGAGGCTTTAGGAATGGTAAATTGCGAAGAGCGCTTGCTGTCTCGTCCTGATGCTACTACTGGCTTCTTAATGCATTATAGGAATAACGAAATAAATATCGACAAATCGTTAGCTAATTTTCTTATTTCCCCTAACATTGAATTTAGTTATCAATTGTATTGTGTGCTTCAGTTTATGATTGACTACCCAATGCCGTCTTCAAAAACAATAACCGATTCAATAAAAACTTTATTCAACAACCAAACGCAACCGCTTTTTATCCGTTGTTGTGCTGCTCGAATATTGTTACGCGAAAACAAAAGCAATTCAGAATTGCTAAAAGGTGTAATGTACGCGAGCAATGATGTCGAATTTAAAAATGAAATGCGAGTAATCCTCGAAAGAGAACTACCCGCATCACGTATCTTTAATCCTTAATCCCCTATCGTAGCAATTACTTTTAATTCAATTGCAATAGGAGTCGGTAAACAATTTATTTCAATAGTAGTTCTGCAAGGTTGATTATCTTTAAAATATTCGGCGTACAAACGATTATAAGTTTTGAAATCGTCTTTCATATTGGTTAAAAACACCGTTACATCAACAATTTTACCCCAACTACTACCGGCATCTTCTAGAATATAGCGGATGTTTCTGAAAACAGAGTGGCATTGCATTTCAATATCGTACGATACAATATTTCCATTCTCATCTAATTCAACTCCTGGGATTTTTTTGCTTCCTTTTTCTCTCGGACCAACACCTGATAAGAACAATAAATTTCCTACTCTTCGCGCATGCGGATATAAGCCTACCGGCTCAGGCGCTTTCGATGAATTGATTAACTCGTTTGAATCAGCCATATGTTTATTCTATTGTTATTTCAGTTTCTAGTTCCCAATTTGCTCTAACTTGAAGTCGATCAGACACGACTACTCTTTCGGGTTGTTTCTTGCTGCGAAAATCACCTAAAGTCCATTTTTTATTATTGTCATCATCTTCCACTAACCTAATTTTATAGGCATCAGGATTCAAAAATTCAAACTTTACTTCACCATCATTCCTAACTTCTAATTGTTTCATTACATCCAATTTTTCGGAAGTCAATTGTAATAAATAATTTTTTTCTGCTTTCAATCCTTTCATTTTAACAATCAGAACTCCCGATAGTCGATCGTTTGCCATTCCAAATGATTTATTTAATGTATCATTCATTAAACCATAAATATCAGTTATTGCGCCAGGAAGTATCATTACTCTATATTTTTCTCCTCGACGCCAATTATAATTTACATTACATTCTCGCTGAATATCTCCTGGCTTTAGTTTTATTATAACTGAATCCTCCAAAATTGTATCGTGATAAATGTAAGCATATTTATTACATACTTTAATAGGATGTTCACTCTTAAACATTAAACTTAATGTAGTATCGGATGACTGCGGAATTTGGTACACAAACAAACTCAACTTTTCTTGTTCTTTCTTTTTTGTTATACCCGAGCCTAACTTTATTTCTACCGTATCATTTAACATTTTATCATCGTAAAATCTCAACTTTATTGAATCTTGTAAGGTGTCTTTTGCATAAACCATTAAAGTATCACGATTGACACTCCATTCAACTAAGCTCTTTCTTTTTGTTGCATAATTAAGTTCTTCAACCAAAGCAACCGTATTCGGTTTATTCAACCCTATTGCTGCGTAATATTTATCCTTCTTCGACACTTTCAAGATTTTTAAAACCGGAAACTCTTGAGGTGAAACATTAAAATCAACAACTGATTGTCCTGGAATTTTTATTTCGCTTTCAATAAAGCCCATTTGTTCCTCTTCATCACATTTGTAATTGCTGTTCTTATCATCTACTACAAAAACAAAATATTTCCCTTCTGCGATATTTGAAATAGTATATGCTCCTTTCTCATCAGTTTTAGAAAAATAATCAGGCCGTTTTGTGAAAATTAAGGAGTCTGGCGACATCAAACCTTCTTTCCTATACATTAAAACAGAAAGCCCTTTTAATACTTGATTGCTCTTCGCTTCTCTTACAGTACCATGCAACATCAACGTATCAATTATTAAACCAGTAGAAAAAATAAATCTATAATTTTCTAACGCATTACCTTCGTTGATGTCGGCAATCGCTTTTCCGAAATTAATGGTATACGTTGTATTTTCGCGTAATGAATCAGGTAGCTTAATTAAAATTTCCTTTTTTGCAGCTTTTATTTCAGGGGCAAAAGGCATTAAAGGAGATATTAGTAACTGTCCATTTAAATCTGTTAACTGAACAAATTCATCAAATTTCAATTTTATTATTTTTTCATGAAAATCGATAGCCGCATTAATTGGATCTGTTTCTTTGACAACCGGTGGTTTAATATCTTTTTCGCCTCCTGTGGGAGATACTTTATTGGCACAAGATGCCATAAACAACGAACCGACAATGAACAATATTATTTTTTTCATATCAGTGTTGCTTTAAAAAGATCGCTAATAATAGTTGATACTTCAGTAAGATATTTTACATCAACAGCGTCAAAATCATTTAACTGATCACTATCCACATCTAATATCATACGTACTCTGTCATTAATCATTACAGGCAGTACAATCTCTGATTTAGATAATGAACTGCAAGCTATATGTCCGGGAAATTGCTCCACATTAGGTACAATAATTACTCTTCCCTCTTGCCAAGCTTTACCACAAACTCCTTTACCATAGCCTATCCTAGTACAAGCCAACGGGCCTTGAAATGGCCCCAACACTAGTTCTTCTGCTTTCACAAAATAAACGCCTACCCAAAAAAAGTTCATCGACTCTTTTAATACGGCCATTATATTGGCAATATTGGCAATTAAGTCGCTTTCGCCATCCACCAATGCCTTAATTTGGGGCAACATCACTTTATATAGATCTTCCTTGCCTGCATTTGCAGCTGCTTTAATGAGGTCTTCTGTCATAATAATTAGCACAAAGATAACTATCAATTTTTACTCTGCATAGGCAATTGCAGCCACCATCACTTTTGCACCCTCTATCTTGTTAAATAACTGAATGCAGGAAGCCAAAGTAGAACCTGTGGTTAGTACATCATCAACAATGAGCACCCTCTTTCCTATAAAAAGATGAGGCTTCGACACCCTAAATACAGTTTTAACGTTTTTGTGACGATCAAATCTGTTTTTACGAGTTTGAGTATCTGTAAACTTTACCCGCTGAAGGCCATCTTTCAATACCACTTTCCCATAAATATCGGCCATCCCTTTAGCAAAGCAATAGGCCTGATTATATCCTCTTATTTTCTGCTTTTTTTTATGTAGAGGTATCGGAATAATAAAATCGACGGTAGCGTAAGGATTAGACTTTATTATTTCGCGAGCACATACCGCACCTAATTTATTCCCAATCTCCGGACGATTATTGTATTTTAATCGATGCATCAACGTTTGCACTTTTTCTCCTTTGTGAAAATGAAATAATGCTGTAGCTCCTTCCAATTGAACCTTCCCCCAAAACTGCTTAGCAACAGGGTTTTCAGCAATTGCATGAAAACCAGTGCGGGGCAAATTCACCATACAGCTGGTACAAATTACATCCTCTCCTTGCAATAACAACTCATCACATGCCGCACATAGGGAAGGATACAAAATTGAGATGGTATCATTTAAAACTTGTCGTATAAAATAAAATGCTTTCATAATTAGATTTTTTGCAAACCTATATCACTTAACGGCATTTAAACAACCATAAGTATTTACAATCGTTTATTATACTTCAAAGTCGTTCGTATCTTGAATATAATTCTGATTATTTGGATAACGCACAAAATAAATTTGCTTAACTAAGCCCGATAAAGCAGCACGTAATTCATTAATGTTTTTCTTATTAATGGCGGATATAAAAACAGAGGTGTAATTATTCTTAGCAATCCAATGCGTTTTCATTTCTTCTAGAGAAATATTCTCGCGAGTAGATGGAGTCAAATCATCCTCTTCTTTCTCTACATATTTATAGGCATCAATTTTATTGAACACCATCAAAATAGGTTTATCGATTGCTCCTATCTCAGCTAGCGTTTCATTGACTACACGTATATGCTCTTCGAAATTTTTATGTGAAATATCCACAATATGCACTAAAATATCGGCTTCGCGCACTTCATCGAGTGTAGACTTAAAAGACTCCACCAAATCATGTGGAAGTTTACGTATAAATCCTACTGTATCAGAAAGTAAAAAAGGAACATTTTCCCATACAATTTTCCTTACCGTTGTATCTAATGTTGCAAACAACTTATTCTCTGCAAAAACATCACTCTTACTCAGTAAATTCATAATTGTACTTTTGCCAACGTTAGTATATCCTACCAAAGCTACGCGGATCATTTCTCCACGCTTCTTTCGTTGCGTTGAATTTTGCTTGTCGATTTCTTGTAATCGAATACGTAATCTACTCAGCTTATCACGAATTACACGACGGTCGGTTTCGATTTCTGACTCACCCGGACCCCTCATACCAATACCTCCTCGCTGCTTTTCAAGGTGTGTCCACATTTTAGTAAGGCGAGGCAATAAATATTTGTACTGCGCTAGCTCCACTTGCGTTTTCGCTTGTGCTGAACGTGCGCGCTTCGCGAAAATATCGAGTATCAAGTTCGTTCTATCGAGTACTCGACATCCCATTATTTTTTCAAGATTTCGTAGCTGCGAAGGCGTTAGCTCATCATCAAAGATGGCTATTTGAATTTCATTTGCTTTATTAAATTCAATAATCTCATTGAGCTTACCTTTTCCAACAAAAGTTTTTGAATCGGCGTGATCCAATTTTTGCGTAAAAATGCGAACCGTTTCAGCTCCCGCAGTTTCTGATAAAAAAGCTAATTCATCGAGATATTCCTGAACCTGATCGGAACTCTGCGTACGAGTGATTAATCCAATTAACACTACTCGTTCGGGAGCTTGTCCTACAGTTAGTGAAGTATGAGGCAAATTATTTTTTGATTTTTAGAAACACGGGAACGAACTTAACAGTATCGTTCCCGTGTTCTTTATTGTTAAAAATTAAAACCAACCGCGACCTGCTCCTATCGCTCTAAATGGCCAAGGAATAGAAACTAATACTACTACTAAAGCTATTCCGTACCAAACGGCTACCGCTTTAAATTTCGTAGCATCGGTTGATGCTTTCTTTGATTTAATATTTCCGATCGTTAAAAGCACAATTGCTATAACCATCATTAGTACATGCTCTACAGCCCAATAACGAAGTACAGAATCTTTCATAGCCGAAGCCATGTTTGCAGTGGCCGTTTGTACAGCAGGACTAACCATATACAATACAAGTCCCATTACTAACTGAATATGTCCAAAGATCATAGTAAACATTGTTCTCTTGCGGTCGCCATCGGCATATGCTATACCGCTTTTTTTTCCGCCAAATGCTTTAATTACTGATACGATCATCAGTAATAACAGAATCCATCTCACTAAGGAGTGAAAGTGAAGTAAACCTATATACATGTTTTTTTATTTGATGGCCAAAGTTAAGAAAACAAATGAGGAAGAGAACTATAGTCGATTCCCCTTTTTGCATAGGATTACGCAAAAAGCTTTTATGACATAATACTGACTCCATTATGGAATATTTAAGCCCCTTGTATCGTTGAGCAATTATAACCTATACCATAACCGATATGAGAACATCATTTGAAAACTGGGAAAACCCCGTATCACAGCAACGCCTGGAACTCGTTTTTGCTACCCGAAACCGCCAATACGGTGCTTATAAACTCAGAATAGATTACGAAAAAACAATCCTTAAAGCCTTTTTTATTACCTGCGTAGCAGGCTTCACGTTAGCAATTTCCCCTAAAGTAAAAGAAGTACTTTTTCCATCGTCGATAGCACTAAACAAACCCGAAAACATCATCATTGTTGACTTAATAGAGCCAGACAAAATAATTAAACCGGAAGAAATAAAAAAAGAGGACCCGCTTATTAAAGATCCGAACAAACCTACTCAACGTGATGTAACCCCTGTCGTTGTAAACCATCAAACCACAGATACAACATTAACGCAAGAGGAGTTAGAAAAGTTAAACACTGGGACCAAAACCAAAAAAGGCGATTCTACAGTTGTTGTGACGCATTTAGATCCTGAGCCTAAACCCGAACCCGATAATACTATTCACACCGGCTGGCTAGAAGTGATGCCGGCATTTCCAGGAGGAGAAGCGGCTATGATGCAATTTATCAGCTCCCATATCCATTACCCCAAATTAGCAAAAGAATCAAATGTTCAAGGCACAGTTTACATCACGTTTGTAGTTAACAAAAACGGTGAGATTGCCGACGTTGAAACGAAAAGAGGAATTGGCTCTGGATGCGAAGAAGAAGCAATGCGGGTGGTAAAATCCATGCCACATTGGTCGCCAGGCTTGATGAATGGAAATACTGTTCGGGTGCAGTATATCTTACCCGTTAAATTCAGCCTTCGATAGTTGAGATAATATTTTTATAGAAAGGACCTTCTCGTTAAGGAGGGTCCTTTTTAATTGAATGCATATTGCGTGTGAATTAATTTTCAGCAATTATTAAATAAATGGCAAATGCTGATTAATAAATTTTATTTTTGAAAAAAAAATATTAGATGTCCGGAATTCGCTATCTCACTGCATTAATTTTTGCATCGGCATGCATGTCATCCTGCAAATCAACTAAACCAACGGCGACCTCAACAAAATTACAGGCGCTACCCGAAATAGAAGTAACCGATACTAAAAAAGTAAATTTAACATACCAAGGAAGTGCGGCAAAGAAATCTGATTTGGTCCATACTAAATTAGACGTAAGCTTCGATTGGAACAAAAAATTTCTATACGGGAAAGCTACTATCAAACTAAAACCTCACTTCTATCCTGTGGATGCAGTTTGGCTTAATGCACGAGGGATGGAAATTAAAGAAGTAAAATTAATTTCAGGAAAAGACAGTGTTAACGCTGCCTACAGCTATAACGATGACAGCTTAAATATTAAATTAGGACGAGAATACAAAAATAATGAAGAGTACACTCTTTTCATTAACTATATTTCTAAACCTGATGAATTAAAAGATTTGGGAGGTAGTGAAGCCATTACTAGCGACAAAGGGTTATACTTTATCAATCCTGATGGCAAGATCCCTGACAAACCTAAAGAAATATGGACTCAAGGAGAAACCCAGAGCAATTCAGTATGGTTTCCAACAATTGATGTCCCAAATCAAAAAACAACAGAAGAAATCAATATTACCGTTGCCAATAATTACAAAACATTATCGAATGGTTTATTGGTGAAAAGTGAAAATCACCCTGACGGAACGCGCACTGATTCTTGGAAACTCGACAAACCGCATGCTCCGTATTTATTCATGATGGCCATTGGTGAATACTCAATTGTAAAAGACACTTGGAAAGGCAAAGAAGTAAGCTATTATGTAGAACCTGAATTCGAGAAATCGGCCCGAAAAATATTTAGCAATACACCAGAAATGATAGACTTTTTTTCAAAATCACTTGGCGTTGACTACGCATGGCCAAAATATAGTCAAGTAGTAGCGCGTGATTATGTGAGTGGAGCTATGGAAAATACGTCGGCTACGCTGCACGGAAGTTTCCTTCAGCGCGATGAAAGGGAATTAATTGACGAAACCAATGAAGATGTGATTTCTCACGAATTATTTCACCAATGGTTCGGAGATCTTGTTACATGCGAATCATGGTCGAACATTCCTCTCAATGAATCATTTGCTACTTATGGTGAATACTTATGGAATGAGCATAAATATGGGCGCGAGGAAGCAGATATTGGTCTAAACAGCGACCTAAACGGATACTTAAGAGAAGCAAAGACAAAGCAAGTAGATTTAATTCGCTTCAATTATGACTCGCGTGAAGATATGTTCGACCGACATTCCTATGCAAAAGGAGGAACTATATTAAACATGCTAAGACGCGCAGTTGGCGATGACGCCTTTTTCGCTTCATTGAAAAAATACCTCGAAACAAATGCTTACAAAGCAGTAGAAGTACATCAATTACGACTTGCATTTGAAGAGGTAACTGGCGAAGACATGAATTGGTTTTTTAATCAGTGGTTCTTAAGCAAAGGACATCCTGAACTAAAAATATCTTACAATTGGAATGATTCAAATATGTTGCAAAAAGTGGTAATTGAACAGACCCAGGATTTAGCAACAACTCCCCTCTATCGAATTCCTCTCGATATAGATATTTATTTTTCCGACTCTAAAAGAAGGGAACGAGTTGTACTAACCGATAAAAACCAAACTTTTGAATTCAGATGCGAAAGAAAACCCGCTGTTGTAAATGTTGATGCAGAAAAAATGTTAACGGGTACTAAGGAAGACAACCATACAGAAGCCGAATGGATTACACTTTATGAAAAAGGGCCATTATTTCTCGACCGATTTGAATCATTAAAAGCAATTGCAAAATATAAGAATGAAACCAATGCTGCAAATGTAATAATGAGTGCTTTAAATGATCGGAATAGAAAAATTAGAGAATTTGCAATTACTAATTGCAACACGTTATTATTAGGAAGCGATTCGTTAAGAGTAAAAAACAAAATAATTGAAATTGCAAAATCGGACACCAATACAAACGTTCGCTCAATGGCCATCAAAAAGTTGTCGGAAAACTACAATGACAAAGCGATCCTTGACTTAGCAATTACATTATCGAGCGACAGTTCATTTGAGGTAATGAGTAATGCAATAGACTTAATTGGGAATAAAAATCCTAAAATGGCCCTTGACATCTGTAAAAAACTAGAAACGGAAAGTCACCGAAGAATTTGCGCTATAGTAGCCGCCACTTACAGCAAATTTGGAAGCGACAATCAGTTCAATTACATGCTTGCTACTTTAAACAATTCAACAAACTATCAGTTGGTGCAATCGATGGGTAAATTCCTTTCAAATTGCAAATCTGCATCGAATATAAAAACGGGCGCCTTCGCCATTGTCAACAAATATCCAATGTTTAATGAATGGTATTTAAGACTAGCCATTGTACAATCGCTAGTAATGATAACTAACTCACTAGAAAATTCCATTAAGAGCTATTCAGACGCAGGAGACGCAATACATGCGGCAGAATTGTTGCCAATTAAAAATGAAATTACCAATAAAATTAATGAGCTAAAATTGAGTGAAAAAGACGAAACACTGTTAAAGTATTATAAATACAAAAATTAGAATTTAAAAGCCGCTTATATCAGCGCCTTTTTTATGCAAAAAAATAATTATACACCCATCCCCCAACTAAAACTAACAACATCAACTCTAACAACCACATCTTTTTTCCTGAAAGAAAATAGTATGAAACATATGCTGAAAAAGGAACTGCAAGAATACTAAATCGATATAAACTATCTTCTCTCGAAACTAAAACCATAGCAACACCTACAGGAATAAGCACCAATAAAATTTGTTGAGTCAATCTAGATTTAGTTACATTTTTAAAGTAGTTTTTTTGTAATCGAAATAACGCAAAAACAAATAACACCGCAATCCAAAATAAACTAAACGTATATTGATAGGTGATTAAATGCTGAATGGCAATTGTTTTATTGATACCAGTAATGAATACTTTATCGTAAAAGTTATTTAATTTATCAGTTAAGAAATAGTATAGAAATGCAAAAAAGAAAGGAAGAACAAATCCCATGATCCCTACAAGCCAATCACGCCATGAAAACGGGCGAAGAATTAAAATACTTATGATGTAAACGAATAGAAAAACAATTGCCGGTAAATAAAACAAAGCCGACATTGACAATAAAAAGGCGCTGTCGAATGCTATGGCTAAAGCGCCAGTATTCTTATAAAGCCCAAAAATCTTATCAAGTGCTAGAATTAAGATTGAATTCACAAACAATAGCGGCGAAAACCAAACAAACTGAGGAATGATGGAGGCAATAAATAGATAAATAAGGGAAGGCAGCCAGGATTGATTAAAGAAAACTTCGTGCTTATTAAGCACAAAATTGAGATGAAGTGCCTGAGAAGTAAGGAGCAAAAAGACCAATACAGCACTCCAAACCGAGGATTGAGCATTCGTAACACCTCCTATTTTCATAAAAAAATCTGCAACCATATTATACAGAGGCATACCGTTTGGTGGCACTATACTATAATGCAAGCTCCACGATATCAACGATATAGCTACAGAAACAAGAATTAATAGCACTACAGGGAATATCTGTGTTGAACGAAATAAACGAATCAGCATAATTTTATCTGTTAGAAGAATAGTATTGTTTTCAAGAAAACATTAAATTCGCCACCAAATTACACTAAAAATGGACGCTATATTTTACGGAATCGCTCATGCTGCAGAATCAGCATTCAAACTTCTTCCTCCAATCGGAGCATTAGTAAATTGGGTATTCGGATTAACAATTACGGTTGGAGTAATTTTTTGGTTGAAATACGACTCATCTGTCCGCAAAGGCGGTGACAATTATATCGCAAATAAAGGAAAGTAATATCTCCTGAAGTAATTACCTGTTAATTTAGTAAAAAAACGCGATTAGCCATTCGGTTCATCGCGTTTTTATTTATCAATAAACCATCACCTTTGTAGTGCATTTTTGCTGTCCAGCTGCATCAGCAGAATAGATGATATAAACTCCGGTTTTTACTTTTTGCCCCGACAAGTTTCTTCCATCCCAAATAACTTGCGCACCAATTGATTTACCCTCAAAAACAAGTCCTCCACAAATATCGGTTATTTTAAAAGTACCGTTCGGGATTACTCCTTTTACAGCAATAGACCCTTCATAATCTCTCTTCACAGGATTTGGATACACCAACAAATCTCCACATGATTCTCCGCCAATAATGGCATCCCCTTGATAACTGATTATTCCTTTTTCTGTTCCTATAAAAACCTCTCCGGTTTCATCATTAATTGCCAAAGCGGAAATATTATCAGAAAACAACGGACTATTTTCAGTAGTGAAATGCTTAATCTGATCTTGGCCATCGGCACTCAATAAATAAACTCCAGAACTTTCCGTTCCTATCCATTTACGATTTGCTCCATCAATTGCAATTACTGTAACCACATCGGTGGCTAATAAATATTGATAGGTGTTATCTTGTTTTATAAGAATCTGCTGAGGAGTAATACTAGGAGGATAAAAAACATAAACCCCTTGATCGGTTCCTGCCCAAATTGTTCCATCTAGATCCATTTTTATAATCCTTACTCTATTCGAGCCAAAGTCAACAATTTCAAACTGATCGTCAGATGTATTATCAAGGGTTTGATTATCGTTAAATACTAAAATCCCTTCTTTACCTCCTATATTTTCAAATACACTTAGCCACTTATAACCATTTTGATCAGCTATTAATTGTCCGCAAATACTACTACTGCTAATCTGCCCTGGAAAACTATACGCCTTCCACTGACCGTTATTCTTTAATACGTTAATAACAGAAGCCGTACCTGCATTCGACACCCAAAGATTTCTATTATCATCTAACATCATACCGTGCACTTTTACTTGTCCAGGATTACCTAACTGTTGAAGTAAGGTACTATTCGTATCACGATAGAATTTCAGAGGCGAACCTGTTTTAGTTACTTCATCATATTGAAACTCTAACAATCCAGGGCCTGTTGCCCCAACAAAAACATGATTGGCATCGGCAGGATCAATAACCAATGAAACATTATCATAGAAACTTAATTGATAAAACAATGGTGTTTCAGCAGAGTAACCATCGAAGGATGTCCAATCAGCATTCGAAAATCGAGAGAATCCTTGTGGCGAATATATATTTTTCCACCCTCTATTTTTCGGACCGTGCGAAACCCAAAGGACATTATTCTGAATCTGAATATCATTAGAAGAAGAGCTAAAAGGACCATCAGGATTATAATATCCAATTCCACTATTATCGACTTTTATTAATCCTTTATTATGATCGGCCACCCATACATTTTGCGACGCATCAATAATACCATCTCTCACTGCGGCACCACCTATAATAGAACCATCTACATATTTAATTCTGTTAAATACATTATCGAAAACCGAAACAGCAAACGACTCTGAGACAACAAAATCATTATTAACCTCTGCGATATTATACTTTTGCGAAACAGATTGCAAGGATAACGGCAATGGATATCCCCAATTACCATCATACGCCATAATACTATCGCCTGCCGATTTTGAATAGCTAACCAAAAGAATATTATTATGTACAACGGCATTTTTAAAATATCCTAAATCACCAGTGTCGTCGAGAATTTTTGTCCATGCACTAAAATTAGCTGGATTTGTATTTAGTTTTTCAATTCTGTACACTCCATCTTCGGCAGCAGCATAAAGATAAGTTGCATCAAAAGCCATCTCATATACTTCACTTAACCCTGAAGGGCCAACGTAATAGGTATCTTTAATTTCATTTCTCTGTAAATCAATTATCACAATACCGAAACCACAAGCCAGGTAAGCATATCGTCCATCTACAGTTACATTATTTATGCGTTTATTACCTGGAATATTTTTACGCTTAATATCAGAAATATTAATCACCGACATATCATCACTCAACAAATCGACATTCGTATTGCTATATGCAATTACCAATTTATGATAGCCTGCGCTATACGAAATATCGGAAATGCCAAAATCACTTAACCCATTTAGCTTCGACAAACGAACAATTTCATTTTCATCGGAAGAATATGAATAAAACCCATCATCCGTAGAGCAATAAATTTTTCTACCCGCATCAGCCAAAAAACGAGCGTGAATATATGGCAAATGATCGCGCCAATGTCCAAGTTCGAACGGTTGAGAAAAACCGTTAATAGAAGTGAGAACCGAAAAAATAATTATTGCAAGGAGGAGTCGTTTCATTGTAGATGTCAATGGGGTGTAATAACTATTAGGAGCCCAATTTTATTGTAAGTGCACTAAAATAATAATAAACAAGCACCCTTGCCATACAAACCAATCAATTTCACCTTTAGCTAGCCCTGAATTGCGTATTATACCTTATTTTTGCACCTTCAAATAAATAAGCCATGTTAAGATCACATACTTGCGGGGAGTTAACCATAGCGAATATCGGAGAAAAAGTAACCCTTTGCGGGTGGGTTCAGAAATCGAGAGATTTAGGTGGACTTACCTTCATCGATTTAAGGGATCGTTATGGAATTACCCAATTGGCTTTCAATATGGATGTTCATTCGACACTTTGCCTTGAGGCTCGTAAGATAGGACGTGAATTTGTAATTAAAGCAATAGGATCGGTAAAAGAGCGTGAAAGTAAAAACTTGAAAATGGCCACAGGCGAGATTGAAATTGTTGTTGATCACTTAGAAGTATTAAATGCAGCCATCACTCCTCCTTTCACCATTGAAGAACAAACCGATGGCGGCGACGATCTGCGTATGAAATATCGCTATCTTGATTTACGTCGCGCAAATGTTAGAGCGAACCTCGAATTGCGCCACAGAATAGCAATAGAAAGTAGAAACTATCTCGACAAACTAAAGTTCCTAGAAGTAGAAACGCCTGTGTTAATTAAATCTACACCAGAAGGCGCCCGTGACTTTGTTGTTCCATCACGCATGAATCAAGGGCAATTTTATGCTTTACCACAATCACCGCAAACGTTTAAGCAGTTATTAATGGTAGCAGGATTCGATCGTTACTATCAAATTGTAAAATGCTTCCGCGACGAAGATTTGAGAGCTGACCGTCAGCCTGAATTTACACAGATCGACTGTGAAATGAGCTTTATTGAAAGAGAAGATATTTTAAATACGTTTGAAGGATTAGTTCGTCATCTTTTCGAATCTGTAAAAGGAATTAAAATTGATTCCTTACCTCGAATGAGCTATGCGGATGCGATGAAGTACTATGGTTGTGACAAACCAGACACAAGATTCGACATGCAATTTGTTGAATTAAATGAACGCGTAAAAAACAAAGGCTTTAAAGTATTTGATGATGCTGAATTAGTAATCGGGATAAACGCAAAAGGATGTTCAGAGTATACGCGTAAGCAACTAGATGAATTAACCAACTTTGTTAAGCGGCCTCAAATTGGAGCCACAGGATTAGTATATGCACGAGTAAATTCTGATGGAACGGTTAAGTCAAGCGTAGATAAATTTTACGATGCTGAACAATTAAATGCGTGGGCTGAAAAAATGAATGCTCAACCTGGCGACCTTATTTTAATTCTTGCTGGCGGAATCAATAAAACACGAAAGGCGATGAGTGAGCTGCGCCTTGAAATGGGTACTCGCTTAGGGCTTCGCGACAAAAACACCTTTAGTTGTTTATGGGTTATCGATTTCCCTTTACTAGAATACAGTGAAGAAGTAAATCGTTACTTTGCGATGCACCACCCTTTCACTTCTCCTTTGCCAGAAGACTTAACATTAATAAAAGAAAATCCAGGTGCGGTAAGAGCAAATGCATATGACATGGTAATAAATGGTGTCGAAGTAGGCGGAGGATCGATTCGTATTCATGATCGCAATTTACAATCTCAAATGTTTTCCTTGTTAGGTTTTACCACTGAAGAAGCGCAAGACCAATTCGGGTTTCTGATGAATGCCTTTGAATTTGGAGCACCTCCACATGGAGGAATTGCATTTGGATTCGACCGTTTATGCTCTCTATTCGGAGGATCAGAAAGTATTCGCGACTTCATTGCATTCCCTAAAAATAATAGTGGACGCGATGTCATGATTGATGCCCCATCAGTAATTCATAATGATCAATTAAAAGAATTAGGAATCGACGTAAAAGAATAAAATCAACGTTGATGAAGAAGGATATATTCAAATCGAGTATACCCCTTTGTTTTTTATTCCATAGAATAACTTGCAAACGATTAATGTGTATTTTTGAACTAGAACACAAATCAGAATGTTATTTAACTCATTACAGTTTCTTATTTACTTTTTATTTGTAACCACATGCTATTTTGCCATACCGCATAAATATAGAGTGCTTTTGCTGCTTATTGCTAGCTGCTTTTTTTACATGTCGTTTATTCCGGTTTATTTATTTATTCTCGGAGGCTCTATCGTAGTTGATTATATTGCAGGAATTGCTATCGAAAAATCGTCGGGAGCAAAACGAAAGTCGTTTTTGATTTTAAGTTTAGCAGCTAACATCGGAGTGTTAACAGTGTTTAAATACTACAATTTTATAGCAGAGAATATCAACTTAATTTCAATCGCTGCTTTTAACTCGAGAGCATTAGAAACATTGAAGATACTATTACCCATCGGATTGTCCTTCCATACATTTCAAGCAATGAGTTACACAATAGAAGTGTATAGAAGCAATCAAAAAGCAGAAAAAAACTTTGGCGTATATGCATTGTATGTGCTTTTTTATCCTCAATTAGTTGCCGGGCCAATTGAGCGACCGCAAAATTTAATTCATCAATTTTACGATGAACACACCTTCAATATTGAACGCTTTAAAAGTGGGTTGACATTAATGCTAATCGGACTTTTTAAGAAAGTAGTTATTGCCGATCGACTATCAATAGCTGTTGATTATTCATACAGTAATTTAAATCAGCAAAGCGGACTATCATTAGCTGTTGCGACATTTTTCTATTGCTTTCAAATCTATTGCGATTTTTCAGGCTATTCAGATATGGCAATTGGCGCGGCAAGAATTATGGGATTCGACTTAATGAAAAACTTCAATGCCCCATATTTCTCAAAAAATTTATCAGAATTCTGGAAAAGGTGGCATATCTCATTATCAACATGGTTTAAAGACTATTTGTACATTCCATTGGGAGGAAACCGAGTGAGCTCCTTCCGTAAATTTTTCAATTTGTTTATTGTATTTGCCTTAAGCGGCCTATGGCACGGAGCAAATTATACTTTTATTGTTTGGGGAGTTATGCATGCACTTCTATTAGGGTATTCGCAACTAAAGAGCTACGCCATGAAGAAAAGTGGAATCCTTTTTCCTGTAAATAAATTTACGCGATTAGCCTCCACTACAACTACATTTATTGCAGTTTGGCTAACGTGGATATTATTTCGATCTCCTTCAATTACAGAAGCAAGAATTATTTTTAGTACGCTTTTTAGATTAGAATTGAGCGACACGATAGATTTAATGCTTAATAAAACTGAATTGATATTTTGTTTTCTGTTAATCGCAATGCTTGTCGCCTATGATCATTACATTAAAGAATTAAAAACCACAAATACGAAATTATTTATTGCAAGCACGATACTATTAATTGCATTTTGCTACTTTTTGGGAGTCTTTAATCACAAACAATTTATCTACTTCCAATTCTGATGAAAAAGGTTTGCTCCTATTTATTTTTAATATTAACTGTAGCGATTTACTATTGCAGCAACAATTCATCTATTATAGAATACTACTCTGAATACAGAATCGGAAAACCATTTATTTCGCCAGGGCATCGTGGATTAGGAGACCTTTATAACATGTGTTTTATTTCGGAATTTAACACCTCCATTGAATATGCATTACCTGAAATTAAATCAAAAAAAAGCGACATTGATTTATATGTAATTTGTGATAGTTACTTAATGAGTCATTTGAAAAAAGAAAATGTAGCAAATATTGATTCATTCTTTAAAATGAAGTGGTGGGATGAATCAACTTACAAGACAATTAAAGGACTGAATAAAAATAAGCACAATATTTTAGTCATAGAAATGTCGGAACGATTTGTGCGTGGCAACTGCAACAACTATTCAACACTAACAAATCCCATACTATTTGACAGTACCTTCCAAGAGGGCAAAACGAAAATATCATTAGATGGAGAAGAGAAGTCGTTTTTAGAAAAGCATTTTTTCAATCCAAACATAAACAGTAATCTTGAAATGAACTTGTTTGATTACACGCTTTTTTATCCACTTAAAGAAATCAAAGGCAATTTAAACTACCATTGGTTTAACAGAATTCCAGAAGATGTTTATATTGACAAGGAAAATTACTTTCTCTACTACAAGCCAACATTACTGGGAGAACAAAACATGAACTCATTCTTTCCTATCGACAGCAGCGAAATCGATAACATTACATGTACATTAAATCGGGCATTTTCATATTACCGCAACCATGGATTTAATGAAATTTACTTTTCAATTATTCCAAATCCTGTAAGTGTTATTAATCCGGGGTTGGGCGTTTACAATAAATTAATACCGCAACTAATGCGAGAAGGCCAATTGCACTGTAAAAAAATTGATGCGTATTTATTATTTATAAAGAATGCAAAATCCTATTATATCAACAGCGATACTCATTGGAATAGTAGCGGATTAAACAAATGGGTGCGAACATTAAACGACTCACTAACTAAATAAAAAAGGCAGCCTCATCGACTGCCTTAAAAATTAAATTAAATTTTATTACTGACGAATTGTTACTCTTCTAGAATAAGAAGAATCATCCGTTTGAATTTTAACAAAGTAATATCCTGGTTTTTTATCGAGTAAATTAATAGAAAAGGTATTCCCATTTTGGCGATCCATTTCAACTTTGTCGACCACATTACCCAATAAATCGTAAACCACGGCTTTGGGGCTATTTGTTAAAGAATTAGGGAATGAGAAATTTACCAGACCGGTACTAGGTTGAGGGAAAACCGAAACGAAATCTTTTATTAAGAAAGGTCTTGCGTTATCATCTGATTGGGCAATAAGATTAAGCTGAAAGAAAAACAGAATTGCTATTAGGGAGTAGATGTGTTTTTTCATTTGAACTTTTATTTAGAAAAAAAGAAGCAAAAATCTTGCCGCTATTTGTTATTAAAGGCATTCATTGTCATTTGAAGGCCAATAGCTGCGAAACTTTTAGCCATCTCTTTGGCAACGGCAATTCTTTCGAGCAGTGAGGCGGCTTGACCTTTATCCCATTGACCAAGCACATAATCTACTTGGCGACCTTTCGGATAATTATTCCCTATTCCGAAACGGAGGCGAGCGAACTGATCGGTGCCAAGGCATTCGATAATACTAGTAATACCATTATGACCGGCGGCACCTCCACCTGGACGCATACGTAAAGTTCCGAAATCGAGGGCGAGGTCATCAGTAACTACGAGTACCTGTTCAAGGGCAATTTTCTGATCCTGCATCCAATAGCGCACAGACTCTCCGCTAAGGTTCATGAAAGTAGTAGGCTTAATAATGATTAACTGCTTACCCTTATGACGGGCCTCAGCAACCCAAGCTTTTTTTCCCGTAGAAAAAGTAGCACTAAGCGCATTTGCCAGAGCATCGGCAACATCAAAGCCAATATTATGTCGAGTATTGACATAATCGGGACCAATATTTCCTAAACCTACTATTAGAAATTTCATGGAATGACGACTTATCTATAAAAGAGAAAAGAGGAACCCTATGCAGGATTCCTCTGAAATAATTTATCTGTCGGCTAATTATTTTTTAGCGTCAGCTGCATCTGTAGCAACGTTACGAGTCATATTAACTCCAACAATCACATTAGCAGGCGACTCTAAAAAAGTAACACCATCAACACTTAAGTCACGAACACGAATACCGCCACCAATTTTCAATGCAGAAATATCTACAGAGATATAATCGGGTAAGTTAGCAGGAAGTGCTTTTGCTTTAAGGCGACGATATTTCATCACTAATTTACCTCCCATTTTCACACCTTCAGAAGCGCCTGTAAATTTCACAGGAATACTCATTACAACTGGCTTGTTTTCGAAAACCTGCAAGAAGTCGGCGTGAATAATAATATCGGTTACGGGATGATACTGAACATCCTGAACAGCACATAGGTACTCATTTCCTTCCACAGACAATTTCACCATGTGAACATCCGGAGTATAGATAAGACCCTTAAAGGCAGACAATGGTGCAGAGAAGTGAACTTGCTCTTCACCACCGTACAATACGCATGGTACCATTTCATTGTTACGAAGCTGTTTTACTTCTTGCTTCGTGATAGCAGTACGTTTTGTGCCTTGAATTTCAATCGTTTTCATTAGGGTAAGAATTATGCTTTTACAAACAGTGAGCTAATAGATTCATATGCGTATACACGCTGAATTGCTTTTGCAAACAATGCAGATGTAGGCAATTGTTTTATTTTATCGGATTGTTTACGCAACGGAATTGTATCGCAAACAACCAGTTCAGTTAATTTAGATTCGGCAACTCTTTCGTACGCTGCTCCACTCAACACGGGATGAGTACAGAATGCTCTAACACTAGCGGCACCTGAATCTACCAGTAGTCCAGCAGCTTTCGTAAGTGTGCCAGCAGTATCAACGATATCATCAACTAGAATAACATCGCGACCGCGAACATCTCCAATTACGGTCATACTTTCAATCTCATTGGCGCGTTTACGATGCTTATCGATAACTGCCATATCCGTATTGAAATACGAAGCATAAGTTCTAGCACGATGAACGCCACCCATATCGGGAGCGCAAACTAGCATATTTGAGAGATCCAATGTCTTTAAATAAGGAACGAAAATCGCTGACGCATCCATATGATCAACCGGAACATCGAAGAAACCTTGAATCTGAGGCGCATGTAAATCCATGGTCATAATTCTGGTTACTCCAGCTGCCGACAACAAGTTTGCTACCATTTTAGAAGCGATAGCTACCCTTGGCTTGTCTTTACGGTCGCTGCGTGCATATCCGAAATAAGGAATTACAGCAGTAATATAATGAGCCGAGGCCCTTTTAGCCGCATCAATCAGAAGAAGAAGCTCAAACAAGTTGTCAGTTGGCGAGAAAGTGCTTTGAATAATAAACACATCACAACCTCTAACACTCTCATCAAACGAAGGAGAGAACTCCCCGTCACTGAACCTCGCTACCTGAACATCTCCAAGAGGAGCACCGTAACAATCTGCAATTTGTTCAGCCAGGTATTTGGATGCAGTACCTGAGAAGATCTTTACTTGACGTGCCATACTTCTTTTTGAGTTATGTAGAAAAAGGGCTGCAAAGAAAAGAAAAAATCGCTTTATCTCAAAATGAATTCACAAGCAATTGTTAAAAAGCTGCAAATGACACGAAAATACCTTTACTTAATTTATAAATGATTCATTTGACGATCGATTCATCGAATTGGTGGCGATGTCAGGTTATATAATTTGGAGGAAGCAATATTAAGTTCTATTTTAGCAGTCCAAAACAATAACAAAAAACAAAAAAACTTGGATTTCAAAGAGTTACGCCAAAAGCCCCTTACACTTTAGCTTCCTTTTTGATTTAAAATCGTTTCATTTCGGATGCAGTATAGCCGTACTCTTTCCTAAATCTGAACACTGACGATTTTAACTAAGTATAGAGATCGAAAGACTCTAGAGACATAATGAAAATGCCCGGGTGGCGGAATTGGTAGACGCGCTGGTCTCAAACACCTGTGATTTCACGATCGTATCGGTTCGACTCCGATCCCGGGTACTTCATCTTTCATCTACCTCTTTCTTTATCTAAAATGTTCCATTCATTGGGCGGGGGGATTTCCTTTATTATCGTTACATAGTAATTCATATCACCTTTTCTCATTTCTTGCGAATGGTTATACTTAGTGCTTCATTTTTTTTAGTACTAAAACTTTTTATCATGAACATTCTAAAAACATCAATGCCGCTTTGGTTAGTAATCCTAATCTGTGCTGGAATTGGAACAGGTACTTTCTTTCTTTACAGCACAAAAAAGATGGAGGATCAACCAGATTCATTAAACATAAATAATAATTGCGGAATTGTTTTAATGAGGGCAAACAAGCATGGAGAATTTACTCGTTCACTTATTATGGCAGATACGCCAAATGAAAGCAATGATTTACTTGATTTAAAAAACAACATTATAGAGACTATTAACAATGCAGAAGTTGGCGGCGGCATTACCAGGGCCTCCGTATATTATAGAGTAGTTGAATCAGGGAAGTGGATTGCGGTTAACAGCGGGGAACAATTTAGTATAGCAAGTATCATGAAAATACTAACTATGATTTATCATTTACGTCAAAACGAACAAAATCCGGGCTGGCTTAATAAAAAATTGAAAGTGGTTGATTTAACCCAAGGAAATATTCAGACTTACGATGGACCAAAATTAGAAGTAGGAAAAGAATATAGCATTGAAGAGCTAATGAAGCACATGATAAGGTACTCCAATAATAATGCAACTGCGAATCTAAATTCTTTAATAAATTTTGAGCAATATCGTTCTTTAATGGAAGATATTGGAATTTCTGTGCCAGATCCAAAAGCCGCAGACTACACGCTTAACTGTGTAGAATGCAGTAGATTTCTAAGGGTTCTATACAACACTTCGGTTCTTAATATTAAATCATCAGAATATGCCCTTAAACTGCTAACTGAATGTACATACCAAGGAGGATTATTACGTCAAATTGCCGATAAAAAAATAAAAGTGGCGCATAAGTTTGGTGAAAGGTTTTATACGAATGAAAATCAGCTTCATGAAACTTCCATTTTTTACCTAAATGACAACCCTTATTTATTAACAGTGCTTACTGCAGGCAAAGATACCGCACAAGAGGCCGTATTAATTGGGGAAATCGGTGCGTTGGTTTATAAATATAATACCAAACCAAAAGCCAACTAATATATTGCACATTTAACAAGAGCATCCTTTTAATTGAGGATGCTCTTGTTATTTTACCCCAATTTTATTTTTACTTTTACTGCTAAATTAAATCACTAATGATTGAAATCGGAAAAACGTTGGTTTCGGACGAACTGCTTGAAGAGCATTTTGTTTGCGACCTTCAAAAATGCAAGGGCGAATGCTGTATTGCAGGTGATTATGGGGCTCCATTAGATAAATCCGAATTAAAGGAAATTGAAAAATACTACCCTTTTGTTAAAGACATGCTTCCTGTTAAGGCTCAGAAAAGTATCGAAAAACAAGGTTTATATCTTAAAGACGACGAAGACGAATGGGTAACTCCATTGGTTGATGGCGTTGGTGAATGCGCCTTTACCATTTTTGAAGGCGGAATTGCCAAGTGCTCATTCGAGAAGGCTTTTTACGGCGGAATTATACCTTGGAAGAAACCTATTTCATGCCATTTATATCCAGTAAGAATTCGCAAGCTCAGAAATTACGAAGCGGTAAATTATGACCGTTGGGATGTTTGCGCTCCTGCTTGCAAGCTAGGCAAGAGCTTAAAAGTTCCAGTTTACAAATTCCTGAAGGAATCACTAACAAGAAAATATGGGGAGGAGTGGTATAAAGAGCTAGAAATAGCTGTGGATTTACTGAAAGAAGCAAGAGCTGCGGAAAAAGAAAAAAAAGCAAGCAAAAAATAATCTTGAGCCGTTACTATGTATCGGCTTTTTTTATGAAAACGAATTTTGTTGGGATTAGCTTCGCTTTTCCCTTCTAGCCGATAGCCAATTTAAAAGCACGGAAGCATACCCCTAAAAAAGCAAACAGGAATTTTTATTCAAGCGAGCTTGAATAAAAATTCCTGTTTGCTTTTTTTTCACTTCGTGAAGGCTTTTTTATTTAATAGTGCACTCGAAGGGATTCGAACCCCCAACCAACAGAACCGGAATCTGCCATTCTATCCAATTGAACTACGGGTGCATTGCAAGTGCGCAAATATACGAATCGTAGGCACAGAAAAGTATTTAGCATAAACTTTAGCTACATTTGCGTTACCCAATTTTAAGCTCATGAAAGCAAAAACATCAAAAGAAAGCCTTGCCATACATACAGAGATCGTACTTCCCAACGACACAAACGTACTTGGAAATTTAATGGGGGGAAGATTATTGCATTGGATGGATATTACTTCAGCCATTTCTTCTCATCGTCATTGCAGTAGGATAGTAGTAACAGCATCGGTAAACAATGTATCTTTTAATCAACCTATTAAGTTAGGCGATATCATTACACTTCAAGCAAAAGTTTCGCGTGCATTTAATTCATCAATGGAAGTATTTATTGATGTTTGGGTAGAAGACAATATGCGCAACAAGAAAATAAAATGCAACGAAGCTATTTACACTTTCGTGGCTGTTGATCAACTTGGCAATCCGATTAATGTACCTGAATTAATTCCCGAATCGGAGGAAGAAAAACAACGATACGATGGAGCATTACGCCGCAAGCAACTTTCATTAATTCTTGCTGGAAAAATGAAACCATCGGAAGCTACCGAACTAAAAGCTTTATTTGTTTAAAAAACGGTTAACCGCATGAACTACATCCAAATTTTGCAAGTGGTTCATGCAGTTAAAATGCTTTTTAGGACATTCTTTATATCCGATTTTTGAACAAGGGCGACAAGAGAGGTTTTTCACTTCTAGAATTTCGGAATTGCCTGGAAATTGTGGCATGTAAGGAGTCATTCCGAATTCAGGAACAGTATTTCCCCAAACAGAAATTATTTTTTTGTTAAACGCTGCAGCAATATGCATCAATCCTGTGTCATGCGAAATAACAACACGCGCTTGCTTTATAAGTGAAGCTGATTGATTAATCGAAAATTTTCCGCAAGTAGTAATTGCTATCCCTGAATTTTCGCTAGCAATTTTATCGCCTTCCACTTGATCATCTTTTCCACCCAAAATTAAAGTTGGATAATTCAACGCTTTAATAATTGTAGAAATTTTTTCAGTGGGCATTTTTTTTGTGGAGTGATTTGCACCAATTACTAATGCAATATAACCATCCATAAATGAATTAGGAAAAATCGACAAATCAATTTCCTCTTTTTTATCAAAAAAATAATCGAGGCCTTTTAAATCATTATACACATTCAGATGAGAAATTGATTTCAAATAACGATCAACAATATGCATTGCAGGCATTCGATTCAACTTCAAATTTACCAGCATCCACTTCTTAAAGTTCAACTTATTAAATGACGTTGAAGGCTTGCCCAACATTGACTTTAATTTCAGTGAACGAAGGTTATTATGCAGATCAATTATTCCATCATACTTTTCAGCTTTAAGTAAATCGATGACGTCATTTAATGAGCCATCTGTGCCAAAAACTTTATCAATATAAGGGTTTGCTTGAATTAACGAAAGAAATGATTTTTTTGTTAGAAAGTGTACCTCAGCCTCCTTCACCTGCTGTTTTAGAATTCTAACAATTGGTGTAGTTAAAACGATATCTCCGATAGAGCTGAAACGAATGACTAAATATTTTGCCAAGGCGAATTATATAATAGCTGCAAATATACGTTTTATTAAAAGGATAAATGAATCGCCAAAAGAGAAGGTTAATTCTGAATTTTAGGCTAATTTTACGGCATGCTGCTTATCGACACGCATTTACACCTTTACGCCGAAGAATTCGACGAAGACAGGAAACAAGTTATAGACGATGCACTAACGGCCGGCATTGGACAATTACTACTACCCAATATTGATAGTACCACTATTGAAAGTATGATGAGTCTAGCGCGTCAATACCCTGATGTTTGTTTCCCCATGATGGGGCTTCACCCTTGCTATGTAAAAGAAAACTATAAAAAAGAACTAGCGATAGTAGAGAAAAAGCTGCTGTCGGGGGAATTTTATGGCGTTGGTGAAATCGGCATGGACAAATACTGGGATCTTACTTTTATTAAAGAGCAAGAAGATGCATTAAGAATACAATTAATCCTAGCCGATCAATTACAGTTACCCGTTGCATTACACACTCGAAATTGCACAGGTGATGTTCTCGACATCATTGATTCATTAAAATTAAAAAATTTAACTGGGATTTTTCATTGTTTTGGCGGAATACAAGCAGAAGCAAAAAGAGTAATAGACTTAGGATTGTATTTAGGTATTGGCGGAGTAATTACCTTTAAAAATGGAGGCTTAGATCAACTATTAGCTGACATCGAATTACGACATATTGTTCTAGAAACTGATGGACCTTACTTAGCACCTATGCCTTTTAGAGGGAAAAGGAATCAGCCGGCCTACCTAAAACACATTGCAGAAAAAATTTCAGAAATAAAAAAGTGTAGTTTAAAGGAAGTAGCTGATATAACGTCGGCGAATGCCCGAAACCTATTCGGAATATGAAAAAGATATTAATCATTTATACCGGCGGAACCATCGGTATGCATAAAGATCGATCGGGATCATTAAAGCCATTTGATTTTGGAAATGTAACAGAGCAAGTGCCTGAGTTAAATCATTTAAATTGTACGCTGCACCACTATGCATTTAAAAATTTAATTGACAGTTCGAATGTAACGCCAACTTTTTGGCAAGAGCTTGTTGACGTTATTAAGAAGAATTATGCGAAGCATGATGGATTTGTAATTTTACATGGCACCGACACGATGGCTTATTCAGCATCAGCTTTAAGCTTCATGTTAGAGAATCTATCGAAGCCCGTAATATTTACAGGATCACAACTACCGTTAGGAGCAATTCGAACGGATGCTAAAAGAAATTTAATAACATCAATAGAACTTGCTTCGGGAAAAGTTGTAATTCCTGAAGTATGCATTTATTTTAACTACCAATTATATAGAGGAAACCGCAGTGAAAAATTCACCTCTTCAAAATTCGATGCCTTTCAATCGCTAAACTATCCTGCATTAGTTGAAGTAGGCACCGACATACAATATAATTCGGCCTACATCTCTAAAATTCCACGAAAAAAATTAATTGTTCATAATGAAATCAATCCGAATATCAGTTTAATTAGAATTTTCCCTGGAATAACTGGAAGTTGGATGGACCATTTATTTAGCAATCCTGGATTAAAAGCAGTTGTTTTAGAAACCTATGGCAGCGGAAATGCTCCTACCGAAAAATACTTCATCCAAACACTTCAGAAAGCCATTATAAAAGGGGTATTGATTGTTAATGTATCGCAATGTTCAGGAGGAAGAGTAGAACAAGGAAAATACGAGACAAGTCTTCAATTAAAGAAAATAGGAGTAATCAGCGGACAAGATTTAACCACTGAATCGGCATTAACTAAGCTAATGGTTTTATTTGGGAGATATCCAAAGGACACTAGTAAGATAAAGAAATTGATGTTGACTTCTGTCAGTGGAGAAATTACAGCCTAAAATAAACTACTTTTACATTCTTTACTAATAACATTCCTTTTTCACACCTCAACCACTTCAATTGGTTGTAATTATTGGGAATCGCGAATAAAATTTACTCTATTACTTATAGATGTAAAAAAATAACGGAGACGTGTCCGAGTGGTTTAAGGAGCACGCCTGGAAAGTGTGTATAC
>CAIRUC010000058.1 GCA_903881665.1 uncultured Bacteroidota bacterium
TACTTTTGAACCACAAAATTCAATACTATGAAAGAAGTATATATCGTTTCCGCAGCCCGCACTCCAATTGGAAGTTTTGGCGGATCATTATCATCGGTTCCCGCTACTCAACTTGGTGCTACTGCCATAAAAGCTGCTGTTGAAAGAGCAGGAATTAGTCCAGATGCTGTGAATGAAGTGTACATGGGTAATGTTCTTCAAGCTAACGTAGGACAAGCACCGGTAACGCAAGCATCTATTTTCGCAGGACTTCCAAATACGACTCCCGGAACTACAGTGAATAAAGTTTGTGCTTCAGGAATGAAAGCAATTATGTTAGGAGCTCAAAGCATTATGCTTGGTGAAAACGACGTAGTTGTTGCAGGCGGAATGGAAAACATGAGTGCTGTACCTTACTATTTAGATAAAGCAAGAAACGGATACCGTTTAGGTCACGCTCAAATGATCGACGGATTAGTGAAAGACGGTTTATGGGATGTTTATAAAGACTACCATATGGGAAATGCTGCTGAGCTTTGCGCTACAGAGTGCAAAATTAGCCGCGAAGATCAAGATGCATACGCTATCGAATCATACAAGAGAGCACAAGATGCAGGAGCAAAAGGTTTATTTAAAGATGAAATCGCTCCCGTAACTATTCCTGTTAAAGGAAAAGACCCGATTGTTATTTCGGAAGACGAAGAATACAAAAAAGTAGATTTCAATAAGCTTGCAGGACTTCGTCCCGTATTCGTAAAAGACGGAACTGTTACTGCTGCAAACGCAAGTACGCTTAACGACGGTGCTGCTGCAGTAGTATTGATGAGCAAAGAAAAAGCAGAAGCATTAGGCATTAAGCCAATTGCTAAAATAAGATCATTTGCAGATGCTCAACAAGCACCTGAGTGGTTTACTACAGCTCCTTCGAAAGCACTTCCACGTGCTGCAGAAAAAGCGGGATTAAAATTAAACGACATCGATTTTTTCGAAATCAACGAAGCATTTTCGGTAGTTGCATTAGCCAACAACCAAGAGATGAAACTCGATAGCAATAAAGTAAATGTTAACGGTGGTGCGGTCGCTATGGGACATCCATTAGGATGCTCGGGAGCACGTATTATTGTTACCTTAATGAGTGTGCTGAAACAACGGGGAGGCAAAATCGGCGCTGCAGGCATCTGCAATGGCGGTGGCGGAGCATCTGCAATCATTATTGAAATGATTTAAAAATAACACTGTGGCATACGGCATTTGTAATTTAAGTATTGTTCCTGTAAGGATAGAGCCTGCTCACCGTAGTGAGCAGGTTACTCAACTTTTGTTTGGCGAGAGTTTTCAAATAATCGATCAGCAACAAGAATGGATCAAGATTAAAGTATCGTACGACGATTACGAAGGCTGGATACACCGTTCGCAACAACTTAGTATTGGATTACCCGAGTACAACGAACTGCAACGTAGCAATTCATTTTTGTCGTACGACCTTGTGCAAATATTGATGAATCATCAATCTATTTACTCATTGGTTTTAGGAAGTACATTGCCTTGGTTTCGCTCGGGATCGTGCCGTTTGGGAGGAGTAGATTATACCTTCGAAGGAAACGCCAAGCAACCAGAAACAAATATTGGCACCAAAGTATTAGTTGAGAATGCCTTTATGTACCTGAATGCACCTTACTTATGGGGAGGAAGATCGCCATTCGGCATCGATTGTTCAGGATTCACGCAGATGGTTTATAAGCTAAGTGGTATTCCTCTGAAACGCGATGCATGGATGCAAGCCGAACAAGGGCATACCATTCACCTACTCGACGAAACACAGCCCGGCGACCTCGCATTTTTCGACAATGAAGAAGGGAAAATTATTCACGTAGGAATACTCACCGCGAAGAATAGAATTATTCACGCTTCTGGAAAAGTAAGAATAGACAATATTGATCATCAAGGGATTTTCAATGTCGAAATTAAACGATATTCACACAACCTAAGACTCATAAAAAGGATTATCTAATTATCCTAAATAATGATCGGGAGCATCCAACAGCTGCTCATTCAATAAATCGGCAATAGAAGCATACGTATTCATCAACGCTTCCTTCACCATTCCTTTTGTCATCCATCGAGCATCAGTAATACCCTCTTCTATTTGGGGCACCGGACGATTCGTATCATTCGACACCATCAAAAACCAATACGTTTTTTTTAACACTTTAATATCTTTATAAGGATACGTGTGAAAAGTAGTTGAAACCTGCTTAATCAAGTTAAGCATTCCCACGCCACACTCCTCAAACACCTCACGAATAGCAGCGGTATCGGGATCTTCCCCCTGCTCAATTTTCCCTTTCGGGAGATCCCACTTTCCGTTTCTAAAAATCATAAGCAATGACAACTCCTCATTCACAACAATACCACCAGCAGCTTCCATAATTTGATATCCGGAAGTAAACGTTTTCCATGTTCGATCGATATCACTAGACTGCAAATACAATTCAGGAAGTAAAGCATTGGTCTCGAAAGTAGAGATCAACTGTTTTAGATCATCAACCGACTCATCTCCACGCAGTCGAAATACCATTTCGGCACCACTAATAGAGTCTTTAGAAGGTAAGAATTTAAGTAACCGATCGTTGATATAGACTTTATACATGTTTTTTTTCAGATATATGTCATCCTTTTTTTGTTACATTTCCCTAAAACGTGTAGGTTTGTAAACTATGCAAGATGATACAGCGTCAAAAGTAGCCGAATTCTTGCTGCAAATCAAAGCCATAAAATTGCAGCCAGAACAGCCCTTCATTTGGGCCAGCGGTTGGAATTCCCCCATTTACTGCGATAATCGAATTTCCTTATCGTATCCAAGGGTAAGAACCTTCATCCGACAGGAATTGGTAAAGCTAATTGAAGACAAATTTGGTCGCCCAGATTTAATTGCTGGGGTGGCAACTGCTGCCATCGCACAAGGTGCATTGGTATCTGAAGCAATGGGACTACCCTTCGTATATGTACGATCATCGGCCAAAGACCATGGTAGACAAAACACCATTGAAGGTGAAGTTCAACCCAATTTATCGGCAGTAGTGATTGAAGATTTAGTTTCAACAGGAGGGAGCAGTTTAAAGGCAGTAGAAGAACTACGAAAGAACGGCGTAATTGTAAAAGGCTTAGTGTCAATATTCTCATACGGATTTGAAACAGCCGCAGACGCTTTCAGAAAAGCAGGTTGCCCGTATTATTCGTTAAGTAACTACGACGTACTGATTAAACATGCAGTAGCCACAGGATACGTTAAAAAGCAAGATTTACCGATTTTACAGGAATGGAGAAAACACCCCGACACCTGGAAAAAATAAAGTTCTAATATGACCCGCATAGAAAGTGACGTTGTTACATTGGCCCAATCGGCCACAGAAGTATTCGCATTTTTATGTGATTTCAAAAATATTGGGACATTAATGCCTGAGCAGGTAGAAAACTTCGTTACTGACGGACCTACGTGTAATTTCGACATAAAAGGGATGGCATCAATGGGATTATCATTTGGAGAAAAAACACCCAACAATAAGATAGTGATGTTAAAAAACGGAAAGGCGCCGTTCGATTTTAGTTTAATATGTGAAATGACGGCGATAAACGAAAGCAGTACTAAATTGCAATTATTTTTTGATGCCGACTTAAACCCATTATTCAAGATGATGGCAGAGAAGCCATTAACAAATTTTTTAAATCTGCTAGCACATCGATACGAGCAGTTATCTGCTTGATTTCACATTAGCGCAGAAGCGCACAAGAGGATGATGAGCGACAATAGGGAAACCGTTATGTAATAAAACGGCGGATCCATCATTACGCACTTCGATTAATTCGGCTGTAAAAATAGCACCCTCACGCATAAACGTATGCTGAACATTTAATCCGTATAAAATGCGATGGTAAGCAGCATTAATCCGCTCCTCCTCCTTCATTAGAAACTGTTGATATTCATTATTCACAAAACGAAAAAGCGACTTAACCTCCTCGGCAGGATTAAAATCCCCTCCCAACTCCAACCTTAAAGAAGTGGCTGGTGTATTAAAAGAGTGATCAAAAGAAATTTGATTTAAATTAATACCAACACCACAAATGATGGCCGAAATGCGATCTCCGCGCAAGCTATTCTCGATAAGTAGTCCCGCAATTTTTTTACCCTCCACCAAAATATCATTGGGCCATTTTATATGTACCACTTTCCCCAATCGATTAGAAATAAACGAAGCAACGGCAACAGCTACAGCTTTGTTAAAAAGGAACTGATTAGAAACAGGTAAATCGGCAGGTTTAAAAATAATAGAACAATATAAACCTTGATTTGCACAACTTTCCCAAACATTACCCCTCTGCCCTTTACCAGCAGTTTGTTCGATCGCCAGAATCACGGTTAAATCGAGCGCCGAATCGTTTGCCAGCAACTGCTGAGCGAAACTATTTGTAGAATCTACTGAATTGAGTGTAATAAGGTTCATCGGAAGCCGTTAAAAATCTATACTTTTGCAGCAACAAATTTAAGAATACTGAATGGCAAAAACAGCCCGTGCAGCAAAAACAGTTAAAACACCTGTTAAAGACCTACTTACCGACGCAATTATTAAAGGACTTCAAGAAAAGAAAGCTAGAAATATTGTGATTTTAGATTTAGAAGCGCTTGGAACGGCAGTTGCCGATAAATTTATTGTTTGCCATGGTGACTCATCAACCCAAGTTGAAGGGTTAACCCGATCAGTAGAAGATACAGTAGAAAAAGAAACTGGAGAAAATCCTTATCATATTGAAGGAAAACAAAACGCCCAATGGATATTAATCGACTATATTAGCGTCGTAGTTCATGTCTTTCAAAAAGAACAAAGAGAATATTACGGGATTGAGCGACTGTGGGCTGATGCACAGATTAAAGAAATCAACGATTAATACAATATTTGATTCTTTATTAAAATACAAGTCCATTCAATTCGTTTACAACACAGCTTACTAAGAGTAAGAATATATTATGTCAGAACAACAACAAGAGGAAAAGAAGAAGCCTTCCTTTAACAATCTCCCAAAAGACCCAAAAGCACCGAAGTTTAATTTTAACTTTTACTGGGTTTACGCATTGGTGATACTAGTGATTATTGGTATTAGCATGTTTGATTTTGGAGGACATCCGAGAGAAATTTCGAGAAATAAATTTTACGGATGGGTAAAATCAGGTTACGTAGAAAAAGTAACAATTGTTAACAAAGATCTCATTAACGTTTACATTAAAAAAGATTCTTTAGCTAAAGTTGATTTCAAGAATGTAGCCAACAAATCTTTTGGCAACGGAGTAAATGAAGGTCCGCATTATTCATTTGCCATTGGCGATGCGGGTGCTTTCGAAAACGAGCTCAATGCGCTTCAAAAAGACATTCCAGAAGAAAATCGTGTAAATCTTTATTACGACAACAATTCACATAGCTATTGGGATTGGATTTTAGGATGGATTTTCCCTCTTATTTTGATCATCTTCCTTTACATGTTCATCATTCGTAGAATGGGTTCTGGAGGTGGCGGTAGCCAGATATTCAACATTGGAAAATCAAAAGCAACGCTCTTCGACAAAGATCTTCATGTAAAAGTGACATTTAACGATGTTGCAGGATTAGAAGAAGCGAAAGTTGAAGTAATGGAAATTGTAGACTTCCTTAAAAATCCTAAAAAATACACTCAGTTGGGGGGTAAAATTCCGAGAGGAGCATTATTAGTAGGCCCTCCAGGAACAGGAAAAACGCTCCTTGCGAAGGCTGTTGCTGGTGAAGCTCAAGTACCATTTTTCTCACTATCAGGATCCGACTTTGTAGAGATGTTTGTAGGTGTTGGAGCTTCGCGTGTACGAGATTTATTCCGCCAAGCGAAAGAAAAAGCACCAAGTATTATCTTTATTGATGAGATTGATGCGATTGGACGTGCGCGTGGTAAACAACCATCATTTAGTGCCAACGACGAAAGAGAATCAACTTTAAATCAGTTGTTAACTGAAATGGATGGGTTCGGTAGCAATTCAGGAGTAATAATTCTTGCCGCTACCAACCGAGCCGATATTCTCGATCGTGCTTTATTACGTCCGGGTCGCTTTGATCGTCAGATATATGTTGAATTACCGGACCTTAACGGAAGAAAAGAGATCTTCAAAGTTCACTCAACTCCATTGAAGTTAGATGTAGGTTTAGACCTCGATTTTCTTGCGAAGCAAACACCGGGATTCTCGGGAGCTGACATTGCAAACCTTTGTAATGAGGCGGCATTAATTGCGGCAAGAAGAAATAAAACATCGATTAGTCATCAAGACTTCCTCGACGCTGTAGATCGTATTGTTGGAGGATTAGAAAAGAAAAATAAAATAATTTCATACGAAGAAAAACGAGTTATTGCTTACCACGAATCGGGACATGCGGCCGTAAGTTGGTTACTTGAGCATACTGCACCATTAGTAAAAGTAACGATAGTACCTCGTGGAAATTCATTAGGCGCAGCATGGTATCTACCAGAAGAGCGACAACTCACTACCACAGAGCAAATCACCGATGAGATTTGTGCAGCATTAGGAGGAAGAGCAGCAGAATTTGTAATCTTTGGGAAAATCTCAACAGGGGCACTTAGCGATCTTGAAAAAATTACTAAGCAAGCATATGCTTCTGTATCCATTTTTGGACTGAATGATAAATTAGGAAACATAAGCTACTACGATTCATCAGGAAACTCAGACTATACTTTCTCGAAACCATACAGTGAAAAAACAGCTGAACTAATCGACAGTGAAGTGAAGAAAATGATTGACGAAGCATATCAGCGTACGATTGAATTATTGCAAAATAATCGCTCTGCATTAGATCAATTAGCCGCTACTTTACTGGAGAAAGAAGTCATATTTAAAGAAGACTTAGAACGTATTTTCGGAAAAAGAAAATGGGATAAGGAAGAAATACCTGAAACCAAAACTACGGAAGTAATTACTGAGACCGAAATCATAACAACATCACCGTCTACTTTAGCATAAGCAATGGATGAGAGTACCACACGTGAAAAGGTATTGAAAAAAATAAGGGCGGCACTCTTAACGAAAAACCCTAACCCATACCCTAAACTCGACTTTGATACTCCGGTTTTTGTGCAAACCGATGAAGACCCTGTATTAGTATTTGCAGACAAATTAACTGAAGCGGGAGGTAAATTCTTTTTAGTAGAATCAGAGCTAGAGTTTGCCGAAGGAGTTGTTGACTTAGGAATGCAATACAACTGGAAAAACATAGTTTGCGTTGAAGATGGATTGTCAAATCTTCTCACCGAATGTGAGCTACCGCATCATGTATCAATTGACCAAATCGACAAAATGGATGTTGCTATTTCGAGTTGCGAATGCGCTATTTCGAGAACAGGAAGTGTGCTCATTACTTCGAAAGAACAAACCAGGTCGGTACCGGCTTACACTCCAATTCATATTGTATTATCGAAAGCTAGTCAGCTAGCCCTCGACTTAAAAGATGCCATGAATTGGCTGCGTCATAAATACCCAAAACTACCTTCATCGATAACGGTAGTAACAGGTCCTGGACGCACTGCCGACATCGAAGGCGAATTAGTTATCGGTGCACATGGCCCTACTCAATTATATGTTTTTATGATTGACGACCGCGCAACTGTATAAACCATCATGGAGCCAAACTGGATAAAAATTTATACCACAAACAAATCGCATGAAATAGAATTTGCTAAATCTATTTTAGCAGACGAGAACATCGATGCCTTTGTAATCGACAAAAAAGATTCGTCTTATATCTTTGGAGACGCCGAATTATATGTAACCGAAGAAAATGCAAGCAAAGCGCAATTAATATTAACTGAAAACGAATTATTGTGAGTAATTTTTGGCAAAGAACCATTACAGGAATACTGTTTATCACAGTGCTGATTGGGTCGATACTTATCGGTCAAATCTCATTTCAGGTAATGTTTCTGATAATAGCGCTGCTAGGTCTCGATGAATTTTACAAACTCATTAAAACCGAACATCGTGAACCCAATGTGCATTTAGGATTATTCATAGGAGCCGTTACTTATATTTTGGTTTCAGGAGTAAGTTTCGATAATATTCCCCCATCCTATTTATCGATGATCTATCCACTTTTCGGAATTATTTTTTTCGCAGAACTCTATCGCAAAAAACAAGATCCATTCGGAAATATTGCAACCACCATTTTAGGAATTATTTACGCTATTGTTCCATTTGCGCTGCTAAACAAAGTAGCAGCACTTCATATCTACTATAACAGCAATATAATAATTGGCTATTTTGTATTACAATGGAGCAGCGATACTTTCGCCTATTTAGTAGGAATAACGATAGGTAAACGGAGATTATTCGCACGTATTTCTCCCAAAAAATCGTGGGAAGGATTTATTGGGTCATTGCTTTTAACCACTGCTGCCTCACAAATACTAGCCCACTATTACACTGAATTCAGCGCTATCGATTGGGCTATTATTTCACTTATTATTGTAATAACAGGAACTTTTGGCGATCTAGTAGAGAGCCTAATGAAAAGAAGTTTAAACATCAAAGACTCGGGAAATATTTTACCAGGACATGGAGGGATTTTGGATCGATTCGACGGCTTGCTCCTTTCAACACCATTCATTTGGGCCTATCTCGAGATCTTTTATTAAGAAAACTACGACGAAAGCTTAACCTTTATGCGTTTCTAACGTAAAATAATATAGCTTAGCGCTCGTCATTAATGTTATATACAACCTTTTACAAACGATTTATTTACTCCTTTCCGATTCAACTTGTAGTGATGCACTTCAAGAAGAACCAGATAATGATTTTATATTGGTTATTACTTTTCGGGTTTATTACAGAATCGATTGCAAAAAAATTCGGGGTTCCTTTTTTATTCCTCGATCCAGAGTACATGGGAAAAGTGGGCGTTACTTCCTTCTTTATTATAGGAACAAGTTTGGGCGCGTTTATTATGTCGTTCAATATATCAAGTTTCATTTTGAATAGTTTCCGATTTCCATTTCTAGCAACACTTTCGCGCACCTTTCTTAAATACGCACATAATAATTTTATATTTCCGTTAGCATTTGTTTTGATATATTGTTATCAGATTATAAACTTCCAGTATTATAATCAGCTGAAACCCGTCGAAGAAATTATTACTAATCTGATTGCTTTCATTTCAGGTATAATGGTTGTGATGGTTTTAACGTTACGTTATTTCATGCACACCAACAAAGACATTCACAAACTATTTGGAGTAAAACATGGCGACGATGACGAAACGGCTCCGATACGAATATACGATGGCAACGAAAGCTCATTCAAGAGAAGAAACAACTGGCGCGTTGATACATACATCAATTTTCCGTTTAAAGTAAAGATAGTACGTGATACGCGGCATTATAAAAGATACATGCTCGAAAGAGTATTTCGCCAGAACCATATCAATGCAGCAGTAGTTGAAATAGTTGTTTTTAGCACCTTTATCATTTTAGGATTATTTAGAGATTTTGCATTTTTTAGAATTCCGGCTGGTGCATCTGTAATGCTTCTATTTACCATGTTTATTATGCTGAGTGGGGTATTTCGCTATTGGCTGAAAGCATGGGCCAACACGGCACTCATTATTTCATTTATATTATTAAATTTAATTTCAAAATTCGAAGTTTTAAATCCACGTAGTCAAGGGTACGGATTAAATTACAATGAAAGTAAAGCCATATATTCGAAAGAGTCATTAATCAATTCTGTTAACGACAGCTTACAAACATCAGACATAAAACATACGCAAAAAATACTCGATAAATGGAAATCATATTGGGCATCCAAAGGTATTGACAAACCAAAAATTGTTTTATTAAATGTTAGTGGTGGAGGCTTGCGTTCCTGCGTATTTACTTTCCGCACATTACAAATGATTGACAGTGTTTATCACGGCGAGTTAATGAAGCATACAGCCTTAATATGTGGATCGTCGGGAGGATTGATAAGCGCAACTTATTATAGAGAATTATTTCTCGACAGAAAAGCGGAACTATTAAAAGCCAATTCTAGTGGCGATAATCACCTATTAAATAATACGGGAAAAGATTTACTCAATTCTTTATCTATTAGCGCTACTGTTTCCGATCTTTTCTTGAATATGCAAGGATTTTCGGATGGGCACTACCGTTATATAAAAGATCGTGCTTATGCATGGGAAGAACAATACAACGAAAATACGGAATACGTATTAAACAAGCGACTGCGCGACTATTACATACCTGAATTGAATGCTGAAATACCAATGATGATTATGAGTCCGACGATTATAAACGACGGACGCGCACTACATATATCGGCACAACCAATTAGCTATATGCTTCAGTCACCAAATCTTGAACATTCTTCACTTCAGCAAGTACCCAACGGAATAGAATTTAGTCGTTTTTTCAAAAATCAAGATGCAGGAAATATTAAAATAACAAGTGCATTACGAATGAACTCCGCATTTCCATACATCATGCCAGCGGTATCTCTTCCAAGTGAACCAGCCATTGAAGTAATGGATGCAGGCATTAGAGATAATTACGGGACAATGAACTCGGTGCAATTTATGTATGTTTTTAGAAAATGGATCGAGGAAAACACATCAGGAGTGGTGATGATACAAATACGCGACACCTATAAGCAAGCCAAAGTAGAAAACAACAGTGTAAAAACCGTTTTCGAAAAAATGCTAGCACCGATGCGTAATGTAAGCGGAAACTTCATCATCATGCAAGATTATACTTATGATCGATATTTAGAATACGCCAGTAGTTTTTTAAATAAACCATTTGAATACATACTATTTCAAATGCCTGAAACGCAAGAGAAAATTTCATTGAGTTGGCATCTTACAGAAAAAGAAAAAAACTTTTTAAAAGAGGCGCCGCTTAACACAGAAAACAGAAAATCATTAAGTAGATTAACGACTGCTTTACCTGTTACAATTAATAAACCGTAAACATTTTTCACACCACCAATACAACTAATAATTATTTTTTTACTTGCCAAAGCAAGTGCTCTCTAATTAAATTCGCTCCTTATCCTTCTATTAAAATATTGATATTTTCTTTGCAGAAAACCTTCGAATAATAAGTATACCATTTTCTTCGGCGACTTTTAATGAACTTACACAAAAAACCCTCCATCGGAAGTTGCAACTTCTGTAAAAAATGACGAACATTTTTTTAATAAATTATAATGTTTAAAAATCGGCTAATGTTTTTAATGCAGAAAAGAATCTTTCTTTGGGCAAGAAGTTTTGTTCGAGCATCGCCGACATTGGCACAGGAGTGTCGAGTGCTCCTATACGCACCGGAGGGGCATCGAGATAAGGGAAGCACTTTTCGGCTATGCGTGCCGTTATCTCACCACCTATTCCACCCGTTTGCGTATCTTCATGCATTACAATTACTTTTCCTGTTTTCTTAACAGATGCTAAAACAGTTTCTTCATCCCAAGGCAATAATGTTCTTAAGTCAACAACATCAGCTTTAATATCCGGAAATTTTGCTAGCGCCTCGAGCGCCCAATGTACTCCTAATCCGTATGTAATGATAGAAAGGTCGCTTCCTTCCTTCACCAGCTTAGCTTTCCCGATTTCAACAGTATAATAATCATCAATAATTTCTTCATTGAGACTACGGTAGAGAGCTTTGTGTTCGAAATACATCACTGGATTGGGATCTTCAATGGAAGCAGCTAATAATCCTTTTGCATCTGAAGGAAATGCGGGATAAACAATTTTTAATCCCGGCACATGAAAGAACCACGCTTCAGTTGATTGAGAATGAAATGGCCCCGCAGCTACACTTGCACCAGTAGGCATTCTAACAACAACATCAACATGTTGTCCCCAGCGATAATGAGTCTTCGCTAAATTATTAACGATCTGATTAAAACCGCAAGTCACGAAATCGGCGAATTGCATTTCAACTATCGATTTATATCCGTTGATTGACAAACCAAGTGCTGCGCCCAAAATTGCCGATTCACAAAGTGGGGTATTTCTAACTCTACCTTTCCCGAACTCTTCCACAAAACCTTGCGTTGCTTTAAACGCACCGCCGTAGTCAGCCACGTCTTGCCCCATAATTACCATATTTGGATGACGACGCATTGCCTGGCGCATCGCATCAGTAATTGCATCGAGAAAACGTTTGTCGGATTTCTTATCTGAAGAAGGTTTTATACCTACTTTAGAAGATGGCGCGAACATATCCTTCATCTCAATAGCGGTATCCACTTGAATATCTTTTTCGTTGAAAGTAATTTCGAGAGCTTGCTCAATTTCCTCTTTTATTCCTATACGCACCATATTCACAAAATCCTGATCAATTACACCTTGATTAAGTAAATAATCTTCATAGTTGCGAATCGGATCTTTTCGGCCCCATTCATCAAACAATTCTTGAGGCACATATTTAGTTCCTGAAGCCTCTTCATGTCCGCGCATGCGGAAAGTAACGCATTCCAATAAAACAGGGCGAGGATTCTCGCGCATCGATGTAGCTAAGCGATTAACGGTATTATATACATCCAAAATATTATTACCATCAACGCGAACGCCTTCTATGCCATAACCAATGGCTTTATCGATAAACTGCTTACAGCGGAATTGTTCTCTACTAGGAGTTGAAAGTCCGTAGCCATTATTCTCAATAACGAATATCACAGGCAGATCCCATACCGCCGCAACATTTATACTTTCATGAAAATCACCCTCACTAGATGCGCCATCACCAGTAAATACCGCCGTAACATGTGGTTTTTTCTTTAAAACATTCGCTAGCGCCACACCATCGGCAACCCCCATTTGAGGACCAAGGTGAGAGATCATCCCTATGATTTTATACTCTTGCGTTCCCATATGAAAAGAACGGTCGCGGCCCTTAGTAAATCCGCCCGGCTTACCGGTAAACTGTGAAAACAAACGATTTAGAGGAATACCTCGTACAGTAAACACCCCTAAGTTTCGGTGCATCGGCAAAATGTATTCATCGCGATTAAGTGCCATTGCCACACCCACCGAAATGGCTTCTTGACCTATCCCGCTAAACCACTTTGCCAACTTGCTTTGACGAAGCAAAACGAGCATTTTCTCCTCGATAAGTCGAGGTTTCATGAGTGCTTTATAGAGATCGATAAGCGTTTCGTTATTCAGACTTTCTCGTTGAAAAGTAATGGGAGTTTCGGAAGTAATCATGCTATATATGAAGAATAGCAAAAATACCTAATTTGAACGCGGAATACAGACAAAAATGACGAATTTTGCACTAAGTAATCCACAAAATGTCACAAGACCTTATTGCCTCCCTTATTGTAGTATTAACCACCTATTTTTTAGTAAGGAAGCTGTTTTTCAAGAAAAAAGGGACTGAAGAGGGGTGTAACAAATGTGAAAAGGGTTCTTAGATCTACTACGAATTCAAAGTGAAGCTGATGCCGTTTGTCTTTCGCTAAGTGAAATACGGAAGTTTAATTAGATTTTATTTGAGTGTCAGGATTCAAGACGTAGGACATTTATGAAAGGCTCTTAAATCCCCAAGAACTTAATTCATGTGACACAGGAATAAATATAAAAATCCCCGTGTTTCGACGAGGCTTAGTTTGAGATAATTGAATTTCACTTTTTCGATTCTTTCTTTTCTGGTTCGGTAATCTGCAATGCATTCTTAACTTTTTGATTTGTTAATGCAATATCAATTACCTGCGACATCGTATCTACGTAATGAAAAACTAAATCTTTAATATAGTCTTTCTTTATTTCCATAATATCTTTTTTATTGTCACTACTCAAAACAATTTCTTTAATACCTGCACGTTTTGCGGCAAGTATTTTTTCTTTAATTCCTCCTACTGCCAATACTTTACCACGCAATGTTATCTCACCAGTCATGGCAACTTTATTTTTCACCTTACGCTGCGTAAAAATACTAGCCAATGATGTTAACATGGTAATACCTGCTGAAGGGCCATCTTTAGGAGTTGCCCCCTCGGGTACATGCGTATGAATATCCCATTGATGAAATGCTTTTGAGTCGATATCAAATTCCGCAGCATGCGCTTTCAAATAGGCCAACGCTATTACTGCTGATTCTTTCATTACATCACCTAAATTCCCTGTCAGAGTAAGCTTTCCTGTTCCTTTACTCAGAATACTTTCTATAAACAACACACTTCCACCATTCGCATTCCATGCAAGGCCGGTAACTACTCCAGCTACATCATTATTAATTAGTTTATCAGGCATAAATCGCGCAGCACCCAATGCTTTATTCACTAATTCTTCCGAGACACGTGTTGGCGCTTTTTCGTCTAATGCAACCATTTTGGCAACCGAACGCACTACACCTGCAATGGATTTCTCGAGAGTACGTACGCCAGACTCCCACGTATATTGCTCAATAATTTTCTTCAAAATAGCCGGTGAAAAAGAAAGTTGTCCGGCTTTTAAACCATGAGCTTCTAACTGTTTTTTTACTAAGTGATTAATGGCAATATGAGTTTTTTCCTCGAGCGTATATCCACTAATATCGATAATCTCAAGTCGATCGCGCAACGCAGGTTGAATACTACTTAATGAATTGGCTGTGGCGATAAATAAAACTTTCGACAAGTCATATTCTAGCTCAACATAGTTATCGTAAAATGCCGTATTTTGCTCTGGATCTAATACTTCTAATAAAGCAGAAGATGGGTCTCCGTGAAAATCGTTCGTTAACTTATCTATTTCATCGAGAATAAAAACAGGATTCGATGATTTCGATTTTTTAATATTTTGAATAATTCGTCCCGGCATCGCTCCGATATACGTTTTACGATGGCCTCGAATTTCCGCTTCATCACGTAATCCTCCGAGCGACATTCGCACATACTTTCTTCCCAGTGCTTCGGCGATGGATTTTCCGAGTGAAGTTTTACCAACACCCGGAGGTCCTACCAAACACATGATTGGCGATTTCATATCATTTTTCAACTTAATCACCGCCAAGTATTCTAAGATACGCGTCTTCACTTTATCCAACCCGAAATGATCGCGGTTCAACACTTTTGTTGCACGTTTCAAATCATAATTATCATCAGTAAATTCTTCCCAAGGAAGTTCAAGTAATAAATCGAGGTAGTTTAATGTCACCGAGTATTCAGCAGCTGCGGGATTAATTCGTCCGAGGCGCTCCATCTCTTTATTAAACACTTCTTCAACAGCCTTCGACCATTTTTTTGTTCGAGCACGCTCGCGCATCTCACTCAATTCTTTATCTGGAGTATTTCCTCCTAATTCTTCTTGAATTGTTTTGAGCTGTTGATTCAAAAAATACTCGCGCTGTTGCTTATCGAGATCCGTTTTCACTTTACTCTGAATTTGATTTTTCAACTCAAGCATTTGCAACTCTTTAGTAAGATGTTCTAATACTTTTGTTGCGCGATCTTTCAAATTATTCATTTCAAGTAAAAACTGCTTCTTATCCACATCGGCATTCATGTTCGAAGAAATGAAATTAATAAGGAAAGAAGGACTTTCAATATTACGAATAGCGAAAGAAGCTTCCGAAGGAATATTTGGCGACTGCTGAATGATCTGCATAGAAATATCCTTCAACGAATCCACAATGGCACTAAACTCTTGGTCTTTATCAGCTTTTTCAGAATCCGAAAAAGGTTCAACGCTTGCTTTTAAATAAGGCTCTTCTTGCACCATTTCTTTCACCTTAAATCGGCGTTTACCCTGAATTATAACAGTAGTATTTCCGTCGGGCATTCGCAACATTCGTAGAATTTGGGCTACAGTACCTATTTGATTTAAATCGCTGATTTTAGGATCTTCAATACTAACATCCTTCTGCGCTACTACACCAATAATACGGTCGGAAGCATAGGCATCTTTGATGAGTTTGATTGACTTATCGCGTCCAACCGTAATTGGAATGACAACTCCAGGAAAAAGTACTGTATTCCTCAATGGAAGAATCGACACCACCTCTGGCATCTTTTCATTATTCATTTGCTCTTCGTCTTCATTGGTAAGCAAAGGAATTAGTTCCGGCTCGTCGTCGTTTATACCGATGGCAGATAATGGCAAATTATTAAAGTTTTGATCTGATTGCATAGTTGGTTTTGTGACAAATTGACATAAATCGCTCGAAAAAGGTCATTAATTATACGATTCCCGTGCCTTTCAATGATAATGCCAATGGCAGTTGAATTAATTATCCGATGTTGGTTTAATTTGCATCATAAATAGACGCGACAAGATGCTTTTATCTACTTCTGTCATTACAACATTTCTTCTTGCCATTACTTTTTCGGCTAAGGCGATCGCTTTATCTAGCAAAAAGACTTCCGATTCGCCAGTACCTCCCCAAGAAAAAGAAGGAATAAATTTTTCAGGAAAGCCCGCCCCAAAAACATTAGCAAATACTCCTACTACAGTTCCAGTATTAAACATGGTATTTATTCCGCATTTACTATGATCACCCATAAACAAACCGCAAAATTGAAGTCCGGTTCCTTTATAGTCACTAGTTAAATAATCCCATATTTTCACTTCCGAATAATTATTCTTCAAGTTCGAATTATTGGTATCGGCACCCAAATTACACCATTCACCTATCACACTGTTACCTAAAAATCCATCGTGCGCTTTATTAGAATTCGCAAAGATGACAGAATTACTGACCTCTCCTCCTACTTTTGACCCAGGTCCAATTGTTGTTGCACCATAAACCTTGGCGCCCATTTTTAATACTGCATTTTCGCCTAATGCAAAAGGACCGCGAACCATACACCCTTCCATCACTTCAGCATCATTCCCAATATAAATAGGACCCGCGGAAGCATTTAAAATGGCATATTCGACTTTTGCACCTGGCTCTAAAAAAATCTGTTCGGAATGAATTGTTTGATTTGAAGATGAAATATCAGCAGAACGGCGACCAATAGTGAGCAATTGAAAATCAGTGCGTAAGGCAATGTCATTCTTTGAAAATATTTCCCAAACATTATTTAAAAAATCTGGAATAGCAACTAAAGGTACTGTCTCAAGTTCCGGAAAAGGCAACACATGATCTTTCTGTACTAACATATCACGGTTGAGCATAGCCGCAACTAATCGTCCCTTCCAAACTAGTTGTTGATTTGACTTTAACGAAAGAATTTCATTTATTATATTGACATCCGGCAATATAGCGCCATTAATTAACAAACAGTCATGCCCCTGCGAAAGGGGGAATCTCCCCGCCAAATAAAAAGCAGTAAGGGAGCCTGAAGTTCCCTGTGGAATTTTCAGCAGCATCTCCCACTTACGACGAATCGTTAATATGCCTACTCTGATGTCGGCAACAGGTCGAGTAAAGGCGAAGGGCAATAATTGATCACGAAACTGATCGTCGGCAAGTATGAGGTTCATAAGTATCGAGAGATAATTTGCGAAGTTAATAAGGGGAATGAAATTGACACTAAATTGTTAAAGAATATTGAGATGTGTTAGTAAAAATCAATGCGTCATATGATCCAATTCAAAATCTAACAATACTAAAACAACAAAGATTCGACGATTGGCTACCACCAATTTAAGGGTATTTTCAACCTGCAAATTAGTTCCCGAGCAACTAAAAAAACGTACACATAAATAAAATTCAAAAGTTAGAATAACATTATTCTAACTAAAAATGAGTAAGGAATACTTTTATCAATCGTTAAATTATTATGCATCAAATATTAGTAAATTCGTGGCATGCGTAATTGGCTAATTATAATCTTCCTTTTAATGTCCGGATATTGTCGGGCTGAATTTCGCTGGACAACAACTTGTTCTGATGCCTACTCAGCACTACAACAATTAAATTTCAAAAAAACTGCCCTTCAATTGAAATTGGAAAAGAAAGCACACCCTGAAAATTTAGTTCCACTGTATATTGAAAGTCAAATGGAATTTCTGAAATCATTTTTATCAGAAGACAAAGCAGCGATTGAACAATTAAAAGAAAATAACGACAAACGGATCAGCATTATTGAAAACTGCCATGAATCGTCGCCCTACTTAAAATTTTTTATGGGGGAAATGTATTTGCAAAAAGCCATATCAAAAATAAAGGATGAAGAATTTGTTTACGCGGCATTTGATATACGGCGCGCTTACAAATTATTAAATGAAAATAACATTACCTATCCGGAATTCAAACCAAACTTAAGAGGATTAGGGTTGATACATGTAGCAATTGGATCAATTCCGAAATCCTATCAATGGGCTGGAAATTTAATCGGTCTCGATGGAACAGTACCACAAGGTTTAACAGAATTAAGAAACCTTTATTTAGCTACTTGTAAAAACGATGAAATATCTTTTCTGAAAGATGAGACAATAGTACTACTTACTTTTCTAGAAATGAACATAGATCGAAAAAACAAAAATACGGCACCTATCCGAAGTCGATTTTCAGAAGATATTGATATTTTTAAAAAGCCACTATTATTGTTTGCAAAGTGCATATTTCATTCTGCCAATGCAGAAAACGATAGCATCATTGCTCTATTATCAACACGCAAAAAAGATCCTAGTGCACAATCCATTTATTACCTCGATTACATCGAAGGAAACGCACGACTACACAAATTAGACACCACTGCCGAATCTTGTTTTTTAAAATACACAAGTAAATATAAAGGAAAAAGTTATATGAAGTCAGCATGGCAGCGCCTTGCATGGGCAAGACTAATAAAGGGCGACTTAAAAGGATATAAATTTTACATCAACAAATGCCTTGCGGTTAATAAAGGCGAAGCATTTACCGACGAAGACAAACAAGCCATAACTGAAGCGAGCAATGGAATTATTCCAAATGTAATCTTATTACGCAGCAGATTATTATTCGATGGTGGATATTACACAAAAGCTTTGAATGAACTAGCGGGCAAACCTATTAGCAATTTCACTTCTCAAAAAGATCAACTAGAATTCACTTATCGACTAGCTAGAATCTTTGAAAAGTTGGGAAAACGCGAAAAAGCAATTGAGTTTTACAAAGCCACCATCCAAAATGGGAGCTCATCATCCTGCTATTTTGCAGCCAATTCTTCTCTTATACTAGGCCAATTATATGAAGAAGAAAACGACAATGAAAAAGCGAAAGAATACTACAAAAACACATTAGGCATAAAGAATCACGAATACCAAAATAGTCTTGATCAAAAAGCAAAAGCGGGACTTAATCGATTGGGAGAATAAAATCAGCAAATCAAAAAAGATTTGCATAAAAACCAGAAAAACTCAAAAGTAAACATGGAATTTATAAGCGAAGAATTACTACAATACTGCGAAGAACATTCAACAGCAGAAAGTGAAGTATTAAAAGAACTCAACAGAAACACCTACGCCAAAGTACTATCCCCAAGAATGTTATCAGGACATTTACAAGGCCGCTTTTTATCGATGATTAGCAGAATGATTAAACCTAAAAACATACTCGAAATCGGAACCTACACCGGATATTCAGGTATTTGCTTAGCCGAAGGATTAGCAATTAACGGCAAAATCACCACAATCGATATTAATGATGAATTAAATGAAATGACATGCCAATACTTCAACAATGCAGGGATTAAAAACAAGAGCGAAATTATAATTGGTGATGCCCGTCAAATTATTCCCAACCTAAACGAAAAATTCGATTTAATATTTATAGATGCCGACAAAGAAAGCTACTCAACATACTATGATTTAGTTTTTGAAAAACTAACCATCGGAGGATATATTATTGCCGATAATGTACTTTGGAGCGGCAATGTATTAAAAGAAGAAAAAAACTGGGATCGAGACACAAAATGGATTGTAGCTTTTAACGAAAAAGTAAATACTGACGAAAGAACGAATAAAGTTTTGTTGCCATTACGAGACGGCCTATATTTGATCGAAAGAATAAAATAGATGCGATGGAAGCATTCGATGATCTGCAAAAAAAACCCATCTACCCAATTTATGTACGACTTCAGAAATATCTAAAGACGTACGGCAGAACCGTGCAATCAGAAATCAACTATCAAGATCTTTTACGTTTCCAAAGCTCATTCCCCCTTTACGACCGAAAAGGCAAAGACACATTATGGGAGACCGTATTATATCCTCAAGGAGAAATCGACTTCCTAAATAAAGCACTGAGCGGAATTTACGCACAACTCAAAACAGGAGGCGATATTAGTGTAATGGAACATCTGTATGTTGACAGAGTAGACTATTGCACTTTCGGAAATTCGAAGCCCTTCAGAATACGCATCGTAAACAACTTCAACGATAACTATGACTATTTTTATATCAAGAAAGCGGATGCCTCGAGAATATATGGCCTCGAATTAGAACATATTTTATCGCCCAACCGCATCAGTTATTTTGTAAATGAAGAAACTTTAGTTGAAGAACATATTGCAGGAATTCCAGGGGATATGTTTATAAAACAACATTTATCTAAAAAAGACGTTAATGCGATACGGCTAGCCAAAGAATTTGTGAAATTTAACGAGCGTTGTTTTGTACGGTTATTAGGAGATATGCGGTCGTATAATTACGTAATTGATATTACTCCCGATTTCGAAGAAGTACATTATCGAATTAGAGCCATCGATTTCGACCAACAAGCTTATGAAGGGAAAAAATCGTTTTATTTACCACAGTACTTCAAAGAAAACTATCCCTTTGTTGAACTTTGCATAAATCTACTTAGTCCCGAATCAGTATATCAATATCAAGTAGAAGAACGAATTCTTATTGCAAAACGAATTAATGCGGCGAAGTTCATGCTTAAAGAACTACTAGACACAATGAGTGGTGACAATATCTCTACACCCGAAAAAATTAACCAATTGAGAAATGAACTTTGCTACCATCATCAAACAGAATCATATCGTAAATGCAACGACTTGGGCGCAATTATTAAAATGAGCTTAAAAGAAATGATAAGAAAAAACAAAATACACTTTCAACGAAAAAAATAAAACGCAATTAAACATTATATTGCAATAATTATCCTATTAAAAAAACCAAATGAAAAAAATGAAAAAAACACTTGCAAGCCTAATTCTGTTATGCGGAATTATTGTACTATCACAACCGGCAAAAGCACAAGAAGAGCCAAAAGGATCTCCAGACAAACAAATTTCAAAATTAACTCCTGATGAACGTGCAACAAAACGCGCTGCCATATTTAAAGAGAAATTAGGCCTTGATGACAAACAAATGGCCGCAATGAAATCCTTGCTATTAGATAGGGAAAAATCAAGCGACAAGCTAAGAGATCAATTAAAGAAAGAACGTGATGACTTTGAATCTCAAACAAAGAAGATCCTAACTCCAGATCAATTTGAAAAGCTTAAAGATTTACAAGACGATCGGAAAGAACGTCGTCAGGACATCAAAAAAGGAACTCCTCCACCGACACCTGACGGAAGGAAATAATTAGGCAAAAAAAGACCGTATTACAAACTGTAGTACGGTCTTTTTTTTATCCTTTAAAAACTTAACATGTCCAATAAATAGTTAATAATCTTTCATGCACATGATTATTAACTAAAACAAAGTTAAACAGTAAAAAAAAGTTTTAACCCAATATTTTCGAAATGAAAGATTTAGAATTCTCACTATCAATTACAGAATAAAATCCGACTTTTATTCTGTTTCAAAACTCAATCATTTACATCAATTAAACTTGCCCTAAGTGGATTTAACAATCTGGATCTACCGACCATTTCTTACAACGCGTTTCCCATTTAGACCGAAACTGTTCGCGTTCATCGGGAGTCATTTGAGCCCATTTCTGTTTCATATTATCCTTACAAAACGATCCTCTCCATCCGCCACCGCTTTTAAAAAGCAATGTCGACAGCACTAATAAACCCAACGCTTGCCAATAATCAACAGTAGGAAGTTTAAACAAATAAGGCATCAACCAATCCCATAAATACATAACTGCAGCACCAGCAATTCCAATAATAATGAGAGCACCTGCAATTCCTTTAACAATGTAACTTTTTTTCATGACTTTATTTTTTACTGCCAAATAATTCTATGTATAATCCTGATAACCGTTTGCGAAGATATTTTATCGCATAGTGCTTCCTCGATAACAATGTATTGATAGAAACATTAAGCTCCTCTCCTATTTCTTTAAAACTCTGTTGCTCTATTTCATGACGAATAAAAACCTCGCGCTGCTCAGCTGGTAATTCCGATAAAGCCGTCATTAATGTTTCACGAATAAGTTCATTATCCTTGCTTAAAAAACCAGGGTCGTGATCAGCACCTAACAATTCTTCCAAAAACGAATAATTCTCATTATCCTCATCTCCACTTCCTTTACTTAAATCATTATAAAGAATCGGCTTATGCTTACGGTAACGGTCAATGATTTTATTCCGAGCTACGCGATACAACCAAGCTGTAACCTGTTCAATTGACTCGATACGCATTGTTTCGGTTAAATCTATATACACATCCTGTAAAATATCCTCCGCCTCTTCTTGAGAAGCAACACGTTGACGAATGAAATCTTTCAGTTTTCTTCCGTAAGCTTGAATTATTTGCGCTATGCCCTTATTGTGATCCAAGGCGCTAATATCGTTAAGAATCAGGTTCTTCATAGTGGATAGGCAAGTGACGGGTGAAATAAAAATATATTTTATGGATTTCGGAATTTTATGAGGGTTCTGATTTGTTAAGATTTTACTAATTGGAAGGTTTGAATTCTGATTTAATTAGAACACTAATTCGGCTTTGAGGTTATGAATTGGGAATTAGCGCTTTGTTTGATGGAACGCAGATATTTATAATGCGTCTGATTTATTAAGATTTTACTCATTAAAAGATTTAAATTCTGATTTATTAGAATACTTAATCGCCAACGTGGTGATGCATTTAGAATTAGCGCTTTGCTTAATGGACCGCAGATATCCATAATGAGTCTTATTTGTTAATTTATTATTCTGTTGCGAATTCTAAGCTTTACATTGAATTTATTGGTTGAATTGGCGACTATGAATATTGAATTTCGAACTGAATTGAACATGATTACAAAACGACAATCAGCTGATATCTACACGATTTGGGTGGCATTCGTCATATATTGCATTAAAATTAGCAGGGATTTGCTATTTTTGCAACTAGGAATCACATTCCCGAAAACAATTTTATACAGAGATGGCTACCGTTGAATTAAAGATGCCCAAAATGGGCGAAAGTGTCCATGAGGCTACAATTATTCGTTGGTTAAAAAACGAAGGGGAATCAATTGAATCAGACGAATCGGTATTAGAAATTGCCACCGACAAAGTTGATTCTGAGGTGCCGTCAACGGCTGCAGGAGTTTTAGTGAAACGACTTTTCAACGAAGGAGATGTAGTTCAAGTTGGGACTGCTATTGCAATCATTAATACCGGTGGAGCTAATGAGGCTCCAGTATTTTCTACCCCAGCAGCAGCTCCAGTACCAATATCAGCACCCACTTCAATTTCAGGTAATGACGCACCTATTGGTGCAACTGCTTCTCTCATCCTTTCGGGTGAAGGAAAATTTTATTCTCCATTAGTAAGAACAATTGCCTCCGCCGAACAAGTAAGTCAGTCGGAACTAGACACTATCGCCGGAACTGGCGCTGAAGGTCGAGTGACAAAAAAAGATATTTTAGCATTTGTTGAAGCCCGCAAAAACGGGAAAACACCAGCGCCTGTGACCAATGCGCCGGCTTCTACAACAGCATCTCCAGCTATTACTACTAATATATTGGCACCAGCGGCAAAACCTTCTGCACCTGCAATATCAGCTTCTGGAGATGTAGAGATAATTGAAATGGACCGCATGCGCAAGCTAATTGCAGATCATATGGTTATGAGCAAGCAAACTTCACCACATGTTACATCTTACGTAGAAGCAGATGTAACCAATATGGTACTGTGGAGAGAGAAAATCAAAAAATCATTCGAAAAACGTGAAGGTGAAAAAATTACATATACACCGGTATTCATTGAAGCAGTAGTGCGTGCTATAAAAGACTTCCCAATGATTAATGTAAGCGTTGACGGAACAAAAATTATTATTAAAAAGAATATCAATATTGGAATGGCGGCAGCTTTACCCTCTGGCAACTTAATAGTACCAGTAATTAAAAATGCCGATCGCATGAACTTGATGGGATTAACCAAGTCGGTAAACGATTTAGCTATTCGTGCTCGTACAAATAAATTGCAACCTGATGAAATTCAAGGCGGCACCTTCACATTAACAAACGTAGGATCATTTGGAAATGTAATGGGAACCCCAATTATTAATCAGCCCCAAGTAGCAATACTTGCCGTTGGAGCCATCCGTAAGAAACCAGCAGTAATTGAAACCCCTCAGGGTGACGCAATTGCAATCAGACACATGATGTTCCTATCACTTAGCTACGACCACCGTGTGGTAGATGGTTCATTAGGAGGATCTTTCCTACGCCGCGTAGCTGATTACTTAGAGCAATTTGACACAACAAGGGAGTTTTAGTTGAATATTCAGCTTTTTTTCGCAAATCCTTGTAATTTCAAAAATAAAGGGTAATTTTGCGCTCCCGTTTCTAAGGAAACAGTTGGCCCGTTCGTCTAGGGGTCTAGGACATCTCCCTTTCACGGAGGAAACACGGGTTCGATTCCCGTACGGGCTACTAACAATAGCAGATATTGACGGATTAACCTCCGGATTAAAAATTGAAAAACAATGGCAAACCACAAATCAGCCGAAAAACGTATCCGCTCGAATGATACAAAGCGTGTACGTAATCGTTATCAAGCTAAAACTACTCGTAATCTTTTAAAAGAATTACGTGGAAGTAAGGATAAGGCTGAGGTAGCAAAAATGCTTCCTGAAGTTTCAGCAATGTTAGATCGTCTTGCAAAAAAGAATGTGATCCACAAAAACAAAGCTGCAAACTTGAAATCAAGCATGCAATTGCACCTTAACAGTCTGTAAAAACGACCTTATTTATACATAATAAGCCTTCTCCAAAACGGGAAAGGCTTTTTTGTTTTTGGGTAAACTTTCAGTTTACATCTTCTTTAACGGTTGATTTTTCAATTCACCACTTATAATTTTTAATATGAATCAATCCATCAAAACATGGTCGGAAAGCGACCGTCCCAGGGAAAAAATGCTATTACATGGTAAAAACGCCCTCTCTGATGCCGAACTTCTCGCCATCCTAATCAGAACAGGCACACGCGAAAAGAATGCCGTTGAAATCGCTCGCGATATATTATCACTAGGCAATCAAAACCTAGCGTCGTTAAGTAGATTATCGGTAGAAGAAATGGCTACAATTAAAGGACTAGGGAGAGTAAAAGCTATAACTATCTGCGCCGCACTCGAACTTGGCCGACGCCGAAGAGAATCGGAAGCCATCCTCGAAAAAATCGTTAACAGCAAAGATGCTGTTGCTATCATGCAACCCCAACTAGCCGACCTATCACATGAAGAATTTTGGATTATACTGCTCAACAGAGCGAATAAAGTAATAGCAAGAAAGAACATAAGCGTAGGCGGCACAAGTGGAATAGCAGTAGATGCTAAAATTATCTTCAAAGAAGCCATCCAATCAAGGAGCTCAGGAATCATTCTCTGCCATAACCACCCTAGCGGAAACGATAAGCCAAGTGAAGCCGATATCCGACTCACCAAAAAACTAAAAGAAGGCGCTATACAATTAGACCTTTCTATTTTGGATCACATCATCATTGCAGGCAGTTCTTTTTTTAGCTTTGCCGACGAAGGTTTACTTTAGCAGAAAATTGCAGCAGGTTAAGAAATTTAATCGTCAAAAAAGCGTTCTGCTTCCTACACCTCTCAACTACTACTCCACTACATGGCACAAACTCAGTTATTGGTTTATTGCTTAAAAAAGACTCCTCGGGTAAAGTTTATTTTCGACCTGATTCTGAAAGATATTATCGGATTGGAGTATGAATTCTCTCATGACAAAAACGCCTTTCGTCAATTCGAAGGAGCCAAACTGACTTATTGCGATACGCAAGTTAGTGATGAGGTATTTATTTACGCATCACGATTGCTTTTCGAAAAAGGAATTGAAGACCAACAAATAAATGTATTTGAATGGAAAGGCATGACCGTATTCTATGGAACACATCCTAAATACGCAATGCCTTTCGACCCCTTTGCAGCCTCCTTTTACCTAGTAAGCCGATATGAGGAATATCTACCGCATATCAAGGATAATCATATGCGTTTTAGCCCTCAGCAAAGCTTAGCCTACCAAAAGGGCTTTCTTGACAAACCTGTAATTAATATCTGGGCCCATGAGCTGAAAGATATTTTAGTGAAAAAATATCCTTTACTAACTTTTAAAGAAAAACAGTACAAATACATCTCAACATTCGATATCGATAGCGCATACGCCTACAGTGAAAAAGGAATTATGCGCCATGCAGGAGCATTTAGTCTCGCCTTGTTCACTTTGAACTTTCCGAAATTCTTTGAAAGATGGAAAGTGCTTTTAGGCCTGCGGCCCGATCCGTTCGACACTTATGAATGGCAGCTAGCGATAAAAGAAAAATACCATCTAAAACAGATTTACTTTTTCTTGTGCGGCGACTATGGTGAATACGACAAAAATATTCCATTAGAAGGCAGCCATAAATTCCGATCATTAATAAAATCAATAGCCGATCATGCCGATGTTGGAATTCACCCATCTTATTCCAGTAACCTAAATAAAAATCAGATCAGGAAAGAAATTAAGCGACTTAGCAAAGTGCTTAAACGTGAAGTAGTAAAAAGCCGTCAACACTTTTTAAAAGTGATATTTCCTGATACCTATCGCAATCTACTAGAGTTCGACATTCAGGAAGATTACTCTATGGGCTATGCTTCAGAAATCGGCTTCAGAGCAAGCATCTGCTCCCCATTCAACTTTTACGACCTAGATCTTGATTTAGAAACAAGATTGAAGCTAATACCATTTATGCTTATGGATGGAACCATGAAAGACTATATGGAGCTAAGCAAAGAAGAATCAATTATGCGTGCTAAAGGATTAGTTGATGAGGTACGAAAAGTTAATGGCTGTTTTGTAACACTATGGCATAATCAAAGTCTCGATGAAAATGGCACATGGGCGGGCTGGCGTAATGTGTACGAAGAAATAGCAGCATACGCATCAGGACATTCCTCAAAACTACCGTAATTTGAAGCAACAATTTATTCATATCGCCATCCGATACACTCCCGATTTTATATTAGAAATAATGAAATCGGTAAAGAAAAAATTACGTAATCGTGAGCTGCAAATACAAGCCAAAAGCAAACAAGGTTACCAACAAGAATTTCTCGAAAAGGAACTTAGGGAATTAGGAATAAAAGCAGGCGATCATGTTTTAGTTCACAGTGCTCTTAGCAAAATAGGTTATATTTACGGAGGTGCACAAACGTTAGTAAATGCGCTACTAAACGTAATAACAGATCGCGGCACTTTGTTGATGCCCTCCTTTCCGACATCTGGCAGAAACAAAGATTACCTTGAAACACTTTACGCTTTTGACCTAAAAAAAACACCATCGCAAATGGGGAAAGCTACCGAAATATTCAGAATGCTGCCCGGGGTAAAAAGAAGCTTTCATCCTACCGACCCTGTATGTGCTTTGGGAAGCGAAGCTGAATATTTCATTAGTTCTCATTTTGGAGAAATCACACCTTATACAGAACAATCTCCTTTCAGAAAACTTTGTAATAAGAACGGGAAAATACTAATGCTTGGCACCACACTAAATGGTGCAGGAACTAATTTGCATACTTTAGAAGATGCTGTTGATTTCAAATACTCGGTTTATGCCGAAAAAATATTTGAAGTAAAAATGATCGACGCAAACGGAAATATTAGCATCATGGAAACAAAAGTGCATAACCCGGTGTTTTCGGCGAAGCGAAATTGTGACGCATTAAAACCTATATTCGAAAAAGAAAATGTACTAATAAACGGTAAAATAGGCGAAGCTGAAAGTATGTTAATTGATGCAAACGGAATGTTTAACGTAATGCTAGACTATTATAAGAAATATGGAGTCACGATGTACACCCCATATGGAGAACATCAACAACTAAAATCACAAGTATGAATATCTACCTAACCTTAGACTACGAACTCTACTTTGGAGAAAGAACGGGCAGTGTAGAAAACTGCATTATTAATCCTACCAAATTATTAAAAGAAATTGCCGATAAACACAATATAAAACTAGTACAATTTGTAGATGTTGGGTTCATACTACGTCTAGAAAAATTCAAAAATCAATTCCCTCAACTCGAAAGTGATTACATAGCAATAACAACGCAAATAAAAACACTTTATCGTGAAGGCCACGACATTCAACTGCATATACATCCTCACTGGGAAGACTGTCACTATAACGGACAAAAATGGGAAATGAATGTAAGCAGATACAAACTTGCAGATTTTAATAAAGAACAAATTTCGGATATTCTTCACCGTTACAAACGAAAACTCGAAGAGCTTACTTCGACAAATGCTCCATTCACCTTTAGGGCAGGAGGTTGGTGTATTCAACCATTTGAAATAGTAAAAGAAGAATTCCTGAAACATGGAGTAATGGTTGACAGCAGCGTATTCCAAAAAGGCCATTATCAATCGGAACAATATAATTATGACTTCAGGAATGCCTGTATGAAAAGCAAATGGAAATTCAACCTAGATCCATGCAAAGAAGAAGAAGGGCCCTTTACTGAAATTCCAATTGGAACAATATTCAACTCTCCATTATTCTACTGGAGACTATTTCTTTTAGGAAGAATAAATCCTTACATGCATAAACCGCTTGGAGATGGAATACCTGTATCGGCACCAGGACAACGATTTAAATTACTTACACGCTGGACGCATAATACCATATCGATTGACGGATACAATGCGGCACTACTTGAAAGAGGACTACGTCAATATCAACAATTAAAAAAAGAAGAACTAGTAGTAATTGGCCATCCTAAATCAATTACACGATACGGAATCACAGCACTCGAAAAATTCATTAGCCAAAACAAAGAAAAACACCAATTTACTACCTTTAGAGAACAACGTTCGCAATTGATATGATTAGATTTTTAAAAAGAAATGAAATCGACATAGAGCGCTGGGACAAATGTATCGGCGCAGCCAATAACGGACAAATTTTTGCTTATAGCTTCTATTTAGATGTTTGTTGCAAAAATTGGGGAGCACTTATTAAAGGCGATTATGAAACAGTATTTCCCTTAGCATGGGATTACAAATTCGGAATTTGTTATTTATATCAACCACATTACACGCGTCATTTTGGCCTTTATGGAAATACAATAAACGACAAAGAAGTTGAAGATTTCATCAATCAAACACCTAATCAATTTATCTATATCGACTATTCTATAATTCAAAAAAAGACACCCTCCATTGCAGGAATTAGCACAGAAGAAAAATCACATCAACAACTCAGCTTAGACTTAACGTACGAAGAAATCAGAAAAAAATACTCTGATAATTTAAAGCGAAATATGAAGAAAGCTGAAGAAGAAAAATACATTTTTACATGCGAATTCGACCATGCGGTAATCATTGACGAATTCAGAAAATTAAAAAACGAAAAAAACCTCGACTACTCCGAAAAAACCCTTACGACCTTAAACAAATTAATGCTCACGTTAAAAGAAAAAAGCATCACCTATCAAATGGGGCTTAAGAAAGGCGAAGAATTAATTGCAGGGGCATTTTTTATGGAAAGCAACAATAGAATAATTTATTTAAAAGGATTCAGCAAAGAAGAAGGAAAGAAAAACGGAGCCATGCACATTCTTTTTGACCGATTCATTCAAGAACATTCGAATAAAAATAAAATATTTGACTTTGGAGGATCCAATGTAGCAGGAGTAGCACGATTTTACAAAAATTTTGGAGCCACGGATTCTGTATATTTACACCTCCATCAAAATAAGCTACCGAAACTTTTTAGATGGGTAAAAAAATAAAGAAACAATGTTAAAGAAAGTAGCCTTAATAACAGGTATTACAGGAGGAATTGGAAGCATTGTTGCTCAAGAGATGGCCAGCAAAGGATATTCCATTGCTGGTCAATTTTTACATCCTAATGAGCTCCTATCCGAATTAACTAAAAAAATTAATGCGAGCGGAGTTGGATTTAAACACTACCAAGCTCAACTAAAAAACGAAGACGAAATCGAAAGATTAGTGCAATCAGTAATTGCCGACTTTGGTCAAATAGACGTTTTAATACACCTTGCTGGAGTCTCGCATAGCAACATTAGTTGGAAGCAAGATAAATCGTCTTGGGATGAAATTATTTCTATTAATCTCACCGCCCCAATGTTGGTTAGCAAAGCAGCAATACCTCACATGAAAAAAAAAGGCGAAGGCAATATTATTTATACTTCATCTATCGTTGCTCACAGACCGTTGCCTGGAACAGGAGCCTACGCGGCATCGAAAGCAGGCATAGAAGGACTTACAAGAGTGCAAGCCATTGAACTTGCCAAAACAGGAATAACCATAAACTGTATTGCTCCGGGTTATTTCAATGCTGGAATGATTAATTCTGTCGATGAAAATCAGCAAAAACAATTAATCGAAAATATTCCTAATGGAAGATTAGGAAATCCGCAGGAACTTGCCGAATGCATCCTATATTTGTGCAGCACCGGAGGCAAATACGTAACAGGACAAATATTACACGTTAACGGAGGATTATTCATTTAAAAAAAACAAGGACTATGGTACATATTTTAAGCGAATCGAACTCTATCATTAATCAGTTTTTAGCTGAAATCAGAGATGTGGAAATTCAAAAAGACAGAATGCGTTTTCGTCGTAATATTGAAAGAATCGGAGAAATTGCTGCGATAGAAATCAGCAAAACCATGCCTTATGTTGTAAAAGATGTAACTACACCTTTAGGTATAGCACCTGTCCCAGTACTTGCTGAGCAGCCTGTAGTGGGCACTATTTTAAGAGCAGGACTACCTTTACATACTGGAATACTAAATTACTTTGACCATGCCGACAATGCATTCGTGTCAGCTTATCGCAAACATCACAAAGACGGAAGTTTCGACATTCGTCTCGACTATATGAGCAGTCCTTCATTAGAAGGGAGATTATTAATTTTAGCTGACCCAATGCTAGCAACAGGCTCGTCGATGGTAGTTACCTTCAAAGAGATGATGCAACACGGCAAACCAAAACATACGCATATAGTAGCCTGTTTAGCGAGTGCGCAAGGTGTTGAATATGTAAAAAGTCATTTACCTTCAGACATTACATTATGGATTGGTGCAATTGACGAAGAATTAACTGCTCAATCATATATAGTTCCGGGATTAGGGGATGCAGGCGACTTAGCCTACGGCACCAAAGAATAGAAGAAATTTCGGGGTTAATGCTTAATATTAAGCGATTTTCGTGATGGGAGAAGTTTGGAAAATCATACAAGTAATTCTACTTAGCAGCGTAAAATTCGTTGCCGGGCCACCGTTTGCCTATTTCGACCAACGTTACAATTTTTCTTTTTTCGAAACTGTAGGATATAGTGTGTTCGGAGGGATGTTAGGCGTTTTTGCATTCACTTATTTTGCAGAAAAACTACACGACATATGGCTTGCAATAAAATTCAAAATCAACAACACTTTTGGAAACAAAAAAACATTTTCAGAACCAGTTGCTGACATTGATATGCCAATAATTATCCACTACGAATACATCGACTCAAAGCAAGAATCTAAAAAAGTTTTCACAAAAAGAAATCGACGTATTGTAAAAATATGGCTAAAATATGGACTATCGGGCATTGCCATTGTTACTCCTATACTACTCTCAATTCCAATAGGAACATTGATCGCCAACAACCTTGAACGAAACAAAAAGAAGATTTTTATTTACATGTTTATTTCAATTTTTTCATGGTCAATTATTATGACATCACTATTTGAAATATTTCATGCAAACAACGTAAGAGACTTGCAAGAGCAAATTACAAAATGAAAAATATAACGCACTTATATTTCGATTTGGATCACACATTATGGGATACCGATCGTAATGCAGAAGAAAGCTTAACTGAATTATTTCACGAACTCGAACTTCAAAGTTTTGGTTTTCCTGGCTTTGAAAAATTTCACGAAGCATATAAGAAAAACAATGATAAGCTATGGAGCCTATATGCAGAAAACAAAATTGGAAAAGAAGCAGTACGCGTAAATCGATTTAAGAATACCTTTCAAGAATTCGGCATCAACAATGATTACCTTGTAAACAAACTTGCCGATCAATTCATCCGCATTACACCGTGCAAGAGAAATTTAATTGAAGGAACGATTGAATTATTAGAATCGATAAAAGAAAAATATCATCTCTCAATAATCACGAATGGATTTAAAGAATCGCAGCATACCAAAATGCAAGCCTCGGGACTCGACAAATACTTTGAAAATGTTTTCATCTCGGAAGTTGTAGGCATCAACAAACCTGATCCCCGAATTTTCCGACATGTAATGGATGCCACAGGCGCTGCATCAGCACAAAAATGCCTAATGATAGGCGACACTTACGAAACCGATATTGTTGGCGCCTTGAATGTAGGCATGAGGGCGGCACATTTGACTTCTGTAACAAAGACCCTAATCACGCATCCTGATGTAATAACGATTCACCATTTGAAAGAACTTCAAGAAATGCTATAAAACAAAAAATCCCAGCAAAACCGGGATTTTTTGATCTCAAAGAGAGCATTATTTTTTCTCTTCTGTTTTAGCATGATCGTGAGTTCCGCCTTTGCAGCATGATTTAGCAACTCCGCCTTTTTCATCCTTAGAAGAACAAGATTTAGCTTCGCTTTTTTTACAGCACGACTTGCTATCTTTTTTGTCCTCTTTTTGAGCCGCTTTAACTGGCGCTTGAGGAGAAACTTTATCAGCAGATTGAGCCGTTGCAACACCCGCAGTGCAAAAAGCAATTAGGGTTGCGATTACAAATAATTTTTTCATATTTTCTTCTTTATTTTTATTGTAACGCAATTTTACGAAAAAAGGTATTTAAAACCATCAATAATGTATGTTTTTTTTGCAATTTTATTTAAAATCAATGTTGCATTCAACAAAGCAACGTACTTTTGACAAGTGACCACAGTAGAAAACATAAAAATTTCGGTTCAGGCAATAAAAAGCCAGAAACTCAGAGCATCGTTAACCGTTTTGATTATAGCATTGGGTATAATGGCCCTAGTAGGAACGTTAACATCGATTGATGCAGTGCGCAACTCCTTAAACAACTCGTTTTCGAGCATGGGGTCCAACTCCATCACCATACGCAATTCAAGCATGGTAATGAAGATGGGTAGAGGCCATGTAAAAACCAAAGTTTACAAAGCGATTACGTATTATGAAGCAACACAATTTAAAGGAGGTTTTGACTTCCCAGGAACTGTAGGGTTATCGGCTATGGTAACGCCTGTAGGCACAGTAAAATATGCCAATGAAAAAACGAACCCGAACATAATGGTAATGGGGGTCGACGAAAACTATTTAGACGTAGTTGGTTATACCCTAGAAGCTGGAAGAAATATCACAAAAGAAGACATTACTGCAAACAGTGCCGTATGTATTCTAGGGAAAGAAGTGTCTGACAAGTTATTTGCTGGGAAATCGCCAATCGATGCTTTTGTGAACGTTGGGAACAATAAATTCAGAATAATTGGAACATTAGGAGAAAAAGGCAGCAGTATGGGATTTGGCGGCGATAAAATCTGTTTAATTCCTATCTCAAATGCAAAGCAATATTACCTAAACGACAATACCTCCTACTCAATCACAGTAAAAGCTTTAAGCGTAGATGATATGGATGGAGCTTCGGGACAGGCCACAGGAAAAATGAGAGTGATTAGAAAAGACCCTGTAGGAGCAGATAACTCTTTCGAAATTACGCAAAGCGACAGCCTTTCGAAATCATTATTCGAAAACCTTATTTACCTACGAAGTGCTGCTATTTTCATTGGGGGAATAACATTACTCGGAGCGGCGATTGGCTTAATGAATATTATGCTTGTATCGGTAACGGAAAGAACTAGAGAAATCGGAATTCGCAAATCGCTAGGAGCTACGCAACAAAATATCCGTCAACAGTTTCTAATGGAAGCAATTATAATTTGCCAAATGGGCGGGATAGCTGGAGTAGTATTAGGGATTTTAATTGGCAACTTAGTCTCATCGGCAACAGGTGGTGGATTAATAATCCCATGGTTATGGATGCTTTTAGGATTTTCACTCTGTTTTGTGGTGGGGGTGGCAAGCGGATTTTACCCTGCAGTAAAAGCAGCAAAACTTGACCCTATTGAAGCCCTCCGTTACGAGTAGTTTTAAAACCGAACACCAATTACGCAAGTAACAATACTAATAAAACTCAATTCCTGAATTTTACTCTAGCAATCTAATGGCTTTTTTATTGGAAAATTGATATCATTTTCATTATCTTTGCACTCCCGTAAAAGCGGGGTAATGAAAAACAAATAATAAAATTAAAAAAAATGACCAAGCAGTATGAAACCGTAATCGTACTTACGCCGGTTCTTTTACAAGAGCAGGTAGACGAAGCGGTTGCAAAGTATCGTAAATTCCTCTCCGACAACGGAGCCGTAATTGTTCACGAGAACAATTGGGGATTACGCAAGCTGGCTTACCCTATTCAGAAGAAGAACACTGGGTTCTACTTCTTATTCGAATTCCAATCAGATCCTATGTTGATCGCGAAAATGGAAGTCGAGTACAAAAGGGATGAGCGAATCATGCGTTTCCTAACAATTTCTCTCGACAAACACGCAGTTGCGTACAATGAGCGTAAGCGCAAAAACGCAGCTCAAAAGAAACAAGAAGAGTCAGTATCTTAAAACTCGAAACCGAACATGGCAACACAACACGTAAATGGAGAAATCCGTTACCTCAACCCGCCGGCAGTAGAGGTGAACAAGAAAAAATACTGTCGTTTCAAGAAGATTGGCATCAAATACATCGATTACAAGGATGCTACTTTCTTAACGAAATTCGTTAACGAACAAGGAAAAATTCTTCCTCGACGTTTAACAGGTACATCATTAAAATATCAGCGTAAAGTTGGGCAAGCTATTGCACGTGCACGTCACTTAGCATTAATGCCTTATGTTGCTGATTTATTCAAATAAGCGAACGGAGGAAAAATAACCATGGAAGTAATTCTTAAACAAGACATAAAAAACCTGGGCTACGCCGACGATATCGTAAAAGTTCGTAACGGATTTGGCCTTAACTACTTAATTCCTCGTGGGTTTGCAGTGATTGCAAACGTTTCTAACAAGAAGATTCACGCTGAAGTAGTTAAACAACGCGCTCATAAACTTAATAAGGTTCGTCAAGATGCTGATGCATTAGTAGCGAAACTTGAAAGTGTAACATTGACCATTGGTGCCAAAGTGGGTGAAAACGGAAAACTATTCGGATCCATCACTTCTCAACAATTAGTTGAAAAACTAAAATCAATGGGATATGAAATCGATAAAAAGCACATTGTAATGCCGGAAGAACATATTAAGAAAACCGGAACTTACACTGCAGAGGTAATCGTTCATAGAGATATCCGTGCTAAGTTAAACTTCGAAGTAGCTGAAGGATAATTATCACGATAAATTACCTAAGAGGGCAGGGTTTTCACTCTGCCTTCTTTATGAAGAACAAAAGCGTAAACGAATAATACCTTAAAAAAATGGCTACAACTGGCGACGTACACGTAGGAACAGTCCTTCGTTATAATGGTGAACTTTGTGTTATCGTTGAATGGCAACACCGTACACCAGGTAACTTAAGAGCATTTTACCAAGGTAAGATGCGTAATATCAAAACGGGCAAATTATTAGAAAACAGATTCCGTTCGGGAGAAGAAGTAGAAATTGCTCGTGTTGAATACAAATTGATGGAATATTTATATGCAGACGGAGATTTTCTCGTTTGTATGGATCAAGAAAACTTCGAACAAGTATCTGTGCCGGGTGAACTTTTCGGTGACTCACTAAAATTCATCAAAGAAGGAATGGAAGTTAAAGTATCCTTCGAAAGCGAATTACCAATTCTAGCTGAGCCTCCTACTTTTGTGGAAATGGTAATCACTTACTGTGAACCAGGACTTAAAGGAGATACTGCAACTAACACTTTGAAACCAGCGACCATGGAAAACGGCGCAATAGTGAACGTTCCTCTTTTTGTAGAAGAAGGCCAAAAAATAAAAATAGACACCCGTACAGGGACTTATGTGGAGCGTGTAAAGTAATTAGTGACTATTTGACTAGTCTGTCTAGTCCAAAATAAAGGCTGATTCCGATGGATTCGGCCTTTTTCATTTTAATTATTTATACAAAAAAAGAGGTCTCCATTTTCGCACAGCAATAATAGCCGAACGATTTCAATAAAGAACACAGGAATTCTTTTTCACAAAAACCAATAATAAACGCTTAATTTAATGAGGAATTAATGCAATTGAGAATACACTATTTCTTAATGACGAGTATTTAATATTGATTTCAATTAAAGAGAATACATAACTAGACTTCAAATAAATTGATGGATCAACGGATACGACAAATTAACCCTTATAACAGAAAAAATCTATCAATAAATTTTCCTCAAAACAATCTAAATTAAAAGGGGAATTGGATTCACAAAAGTAGGTCACAAAAAAAATGGGCTACTCGATTAGAGCAACCCATTTTCTCATATTTAAGAAAATTATTCTTCAGTTGTAGATGTAGCGTTGCTATCAGTATCTGTTTTAGGAGTAGCTTTTTTACCACCACGACGACGAGTAGTTTTAGCTGCTTTCTTAGAAGAACTATCTTTCAATAAGTTTTCATTAAAGTCAACTAATTCGATCATACACATTTCGGCAGCATCACCTTGGCGATTACCTGTTTTAATGATACGAGTATATCCACCTGGACGATCAGCAACTTTAACAGCTACTTCACGAAACAATTCAGTCACTGCCTCTTTGTTTTGCAGATCAGCGAAAACCATACGACGAGAGTGCGTAGAATCTGCTTTTGAACGAGTGATTATAGGCTCAACGAATACACGAAGCGCTTTTGCTTTCGCAACAGTTGTAAAGATACGCTTGTGCGTGATCAAAGAGATTGCCATATTACTGAGCATCGCAGAACGATGCCCCTCCTTACGGCCTAAATGGTTATTTTTCTTACCGTGACGCATTTTAGATAGGAATTACTTTATAAACTTTCCTTTAACAAGGAATGTTATCAATGTTTAAATTAATCTTTATCGAGCATATATTTCGATACATTCATACCGAAGCTCAGGTTTTTACTTCTTACTAATTCTTCTAACTCCGTTAGCGATTTCTTACCGAAATTTCTAAATTTCAATAAATCAGCTTTTGTATAACTTACTAAGTCCCCTAATGTTTCAACATCAGCAGCTTTCAAGCAATTTAATGCACGAACGCTTAAGTCCATATCAACCAATTTGGTTTTCAATAACTGACGCATATGTAAGGTAGCCTCATCTAATTCCTCAGCAGGTTGCTTAGGTTTCGACTCTAACGTGATTTTCTCATCAGAAAATAACATGAAGTGATGAATCAAAATTTCTGCAGCCTCTTTCAACGCATCTTTAGGATGAATTGAACCATCTGAAGTGATTTCAACAACCAATTTTTCGTAGTCAGTTTTCTGCTCAACGCGATAGTTCTCGATGAAATATTTTACGTTTCTAATTGGAGTGTAAATTGCATCAAGGAAGATTGTTCCTATAGGAGCCGTACTAGTTCTGTTTTCCTCAGATGGAACATAACCTCTACCTTTTTCGATAGTAATATCCATTTGAATTTTAACACTAGGATCCATATTACAAATTACGAAATCAGGATTAAGAACTTGGAATGCAGTAGTATGCTTCGCGATATCACCTGCATTAAAAGTTTCTTTACCATTTACGGTAAGATGCACTTTTTCAGACTCGGTACCTTCTATTTGACGTTTAAAACGAACTTGCTTTAAGTTAAGGATAATCTCAGTCATATCTTCGATTACACCTTTTATCGTAGAGAATTCATGATCTACTCCGGAAATCTTAATCGAAGTGATTGCATACCCTTCTAACGAACTTAGCAGAATTCTGCGCAATGCATTTCCAACCGTAATACCATATCCCGGCTCTAACGGACGGAACTCGAATTGCCCGAAAGTTTCGGTAGCATGATTCATGATCACTTTGTCCGGTTGCTGAAAAGCTAATATTGCCATGTTTTCTGTTGTGGTTTTTGAGTTTTAAATATTCCTGTTGAACAATAAGTAGATTGAATAAACCTTTCGGCCAACAATCAAGACTCAGGATTACTTCGAATATAATTCGACGATTAATTGCTCCTTAATATTTTCAGTTAATTCTTCGCGTGAAGGAGGGTTAAGGAACTTACCTGCCATTTTGCTTCCATCCCATTCTATCCAGCCATACTTACCAATTCTTGAAGCAAGAGAGTCAGATATAGCAGGTAATGATTTAGATTTCTCACGAACGGCAACAACATCACCTGAACGTAGAGTATAAGAAGAGATATTTACTACCTCACCATTAACAGTAATATGACGGTGACCAACTAATTGACGAGCAGCTGAACGAGTAGGTGCGATCCCCATACGGTAAACCACATTATCTAAACGAGACTCAATTAACTTTAAAAGGTTTTCACCTGTAATTCCTTCCATACGTGAGGCACGATCAAAAATCTTCGCAAACTGACGTTCTAAAATTCCATACATATATTTCACTTTCTGCTTTTCCATTAACTGAACTGCATACTCAGAAACCTTTGCACGTTTTTTATTATTTCCGTGTTGTCCAGGAGGATAACTACGTTTTTCGAAATTCTTATCAGGACCGAAGATTGGCTCACGGAATTTTCTGGAGATCCTGGTTTTAGGGCCTATATATCTTGCCATTGTTGCTTATTCGCTGTAATTGTTTTAACTAATTTAAACTTACCTAAGATTAGATTCTTCGTTTCTTAGGAGGACGACAACCATTATGTGGAATAGGTGTTATGTCCATGATTTCAGTAACCTCAATTCCTGAAGTATGTAAAGTTCTGATTGCAGACTCACGTCCAGAACCAGGTCCTTTAACAAACACCTTCACTTTACGAAGACCTAAATCAAAAGCCACTTTTGAACAATCAGCAGCGGCGAGCTGAGCAGCATAAGGAGTATTCTTTTTAGAACCTCTAAATCCCATTTTTCCAGCAGATGCCCAAGAAATAACTTGTCCTGCGGAGTTTGTTAAGCTAATAATGATGTTGTTAAAAGTAGCATTGATATGCGCTTCGCCTACTGCTTCAACTTTAACAATTTTTTTCTTTACAGCTTTTGTCTGTTTAGCCATTTTTCAGAATGGATATATTAATTATCAGAATTCAATTATTATTTAGTTACCTTCTTTTTATTAGCAACTGTCTTACGTTTACCTTTACGGGTACGACAGTTGTTTTTAGTACGTTGACCACGTACAGGAAGGCCTAAACGATGGCGAACGCCACGGTAGCAACCGATGTCCATCAAGCGTTTAATATTGAGTTGAGTCTCAGATCTAAGAGCACCTTCAACCTTGTAATTCTCAGTGATAATTACGCGGATTTTAGTTAACTCATCATCGTCCCACTCTTGAACTTTTTTATCAAAACTCACACCTGCTTCGGTTAGAATTTTCTGAGCTGACGAACGACCGATTCCGTAAATGTAGGTAAGACCAATCTCACCTCTTTTATTCTTTGGTAAATCTATACCAGATATACGAGCCATTGAAGAATATAATTACTTTGTGTTTGACTTAATTGTAAATGATTAACCTTGACGCATTTTAAAGCGTGGATTTTTTTTGTTAATCACGTAGAGGCGACCTTTACGACGAACGATTTTACAATCCGCGCTGCGCTTCTTTAAAGATGGGCGTACTTTCATGTTCTTTTCTACTAGTCGGTGGATTTAACCACACCTTGTTATTTGTATCGATATGTTATACGACCTTTTGACAAATCGTAAGGAGACATTTCTACTTTCACTTTATCACCGGGAAGAATTTTAATATAATTCATCCTCATCTTTCCCGATATATGAGCTATAATCTCATGACCGTTTTCGAGTTCAACGCGGAAAGTTGCGTTAGATAGGGCTTCTACAATTGTCCCGTCTTGCTCGATTGCTGGTTGTTTTGACATAGATCAGTTCAGAGTTAATACTACCTCTGTAATATTTTTATTTTTACTAATTGCAACTTCAATTTCAAGGAAAGAACTTAGAATATCCGGTTGAATATCCGTGACACAGATCGTATGTTCGAAGTGAGCGGCTGGTTGTTTATCTAATGTGATAACTGTCCAACCATCCTTCATTTGACGAATATGACGTGTTCCCATATTAATCATAGGTTCAATTGCGATAGTCATACCCTCTTTTAATACAGGACCAGAACCTTTCTTACCGTAATTCGGCACTTCGGGACGTTCATGTAATTTTCTTCCAACACCATGCCCGACCAATTCACGAACTACTCCATAACCAAAAGATTCGGCGTAATCTTGAACTGCGGCACTAATATCACCTACTCTATTGCCATTACGAGCTTTTTCAATGCCTTTTATCAAGGAAGTTTTCGTAACACGTAACAAAGTCAGTACATCTTCGTTCACTACACCAACAGGAAATGTATAAGCTGAATCTCCATGAAATCCATTTTTATACGCACCGCAATCAATTGAAACCACATCACCATCCATTATGATTCTATTTCCAGGGATACCATGAACTACTTCTTCATTAACTGAAATACATAATGAATGTTTAAATCCATGATACCCTTTAAACGATGGTTCTGCACCATTGTCGCGAAGAAATTGCTCAGCAATTGCATCCAACTCAAGCGTAGAAACACCAGGTTTCAAATGACTAGCAACCTCTGCTAGTGTCTTTCCAACAAGTAAAGAACTAATTCTTAATAACTCTATTTCTTCTTTAGATTTATACACTATAGCACCAGCACTCATCTTTTTCAACTAGTGTATATATTCTAAATTAGGCAGTTGCAGGTGTAGAGCGACCTTTAATGCGACCCGATTTCATTAATCCATCGTAATGGCGCATTAGCAAATGACTTTCTATTTGTTGTAATGTATCTAATACTACACCCACAATAATTAATAATGAGGTGCCGCCGTAGAATTGTGCAAAGTTAGTATTTACTCCGGCAATTTTAGCAAAAGTTGGAAGAATTGCTACTAAAGCCAAAAATATTGAACCAGGAAGTGTAATTTTCGACATCACATCATCTATAAACTCAGATGTTTTTCGACCAGGTTTCACTCCAGGGATAAACCCACCATTCTTTTTCATATCATCAGCCATCTGACTAGGATTCACAGCAATAGCAGTATAGAAATAAGTAAAAAGGATAATCAAAGTAGCGAAAACTATATTATAAAGTGGAGAATGGAAATCAGTTATATTTGCGGCAAAACCTCTCCACGAATCAGATTCCGGAAAGAACTGAGCAATGTACGCTGGAATAAACATAATTGCTTGAGCAAAAACGATTGGCATTACACCTGCCGCATTCACTTTCAATGGGATATACTGACGAGCACCACCATATTGCTTATTACCTACAATCTTCTTTGCAAACTGCACAGGAATTTTTCTAGTTCCTTGAACGAGGAGAATAACCGCAATAACGACAGCAAACAACGCCACAATTTCTAATAAGAAGATCACCAAACCACCACCTTGTTCATTTAAACGAGAGAAGAACTCATCTCTCAAAGCAAAAGGCAATCTAGCAATGATACCTGTCATAATAATCAAAGATATACCGTTTCCAATTCCTTTCTCTGTTATACGTTCACCCAACCACATTACAAATAAAGTTCCTGCAATTATGATTAAAGTAGCCATTATCATAAAGAAAGCTGGAGAAATCACATCAGGGTTAGCATAAGCTATGATAGCACCTGGCGACTGGGTCTTAAGATTAATTAAATAACCTGGAGCCTGGAACATAACCACAATAACCGTTAATATACGAGTAAACTGGTTTAATTTTTTACGACCACTTTCTCCTTCTTTTTGAAGCTTTTGGAAATAAGGAACAGCAATACCCAATAACTGCACAACAATAGATGCTGAAATGTATGGCATAATACCCAATGCTACAATCGAAGCTTGGGAGAATGCTCCACCGGCAAACATATCAAGTAGTCCCATAATTCCTCCAGAAGTCTGAGATTTCAGACCTGCAAGTTGAGTTGGGTCCACTCCCGGCAGAATCACATGAGCTGCGAGTCGGTAAACCAATAGAAACACCATCGTATTAACGATTCTTGTTTTAAGATCGTCAATTTTGAAGATGTTACGGAGTGTTTGGATAAAGTTCTTCATAAGCGCTTATAGAGTTGCGGTTGTTCCGCCTAACTTTTCAATTGCCTCTTTAGCTGTTGCAGAGAATGCATGAGCTGACACGTTAACTTTTGCCGATAAACCACCGCGACCAAGAATCTTGATACGATCATTTTTCGAAGCAAGTCCTTTAGATACAAATAGTTCCCGAGTAAAATCTGTTATAGACTGTTCAGTTGCTAAAGCATGTAATACATCTAAGTTAATTCCGGTATATTCAACACGATTAATGTTTTTAAACCCGAATTTCGGAAGACGACGTTGCAAAGGCATCTGGCCTCCTTCGAAACCGATTTTTCTGCTGTTACCGCTACGAGATCCAGCACCTTTATGTCCACGAGTAGATGTTCCACCGTGACCAGATCCAGCACCGCGACCAATTCTTTTTCTATTTTTAACCGCACCTGTGGCCGGTTTTAATTTATTCAATTCCATATTGAGATAATATTTCCCGTTTAAACAACCGGATTATTTTTCTTCTATTGTTACTAGATGAGAAACTTTTGCAATCATGCCGCGTATTTGCGGAGTAGCTTCAACTTCTACCGTTTTATGCATGCGAAGACCTAAAGCCTTTAATGTTCTCTTTTGGTTTTCATTACGGTCGATGCCGCTTTTAACCTGAGTGATTGATACTTTTGCCATAGTCAGATAGCGCGATTTTATACGAATAATTAACCGTTAAACACTTTAGAGAGATCGACACCTCTTTGTAATGCAACAGCGCGAGGATCTCTCATTTTGATTAAAGCATCGATAGTAGCTTTTACCACATTATGAGGATTTGAAGAGCCTTTAGATTTAGCCAGTACATCAGTAATACCTACGCTCTCTAAAACTGAACGCATTGCACCACCTGCAATTACTCCTGTTCCAGGAGCGGCAGGCTTAAGGAATACGCGAGCACCACCAAATTTACCATCTTGTTCGTGCGGAACAGTGCCTCTATGAACTGGAACACGTACCAAGTTCTTTTTAGCATCATCGATAGCTTTAGTAACAGCATCAGATACTTCCTTTGCTTTACCAAGTCCATGCCCTACAACTCCTTTTTCATCCCCAACAACAACTATTGCTGCGAATCCGAATGCGCGACCACCTTTTGTTACTTTGGTAACACGATTTACGGCCACCAATTTGTCGTGAAGTTCTGTGTCGGTAGACTTTACGCGTTTACTGTTCTGAATCATCGTATTATGAAGATGTCTAACGTTTTCTAATATTAAAATTTAAGTCCTGCTTCTCTAGCACCATCAGCCAAAGCTTTCACACGACCATGATATAAATAACCACCGCGATCAAAAACGACAGTTGATACTCCAACTGCAACAGCTTTTTGAGCTACAATTTTACCTACAGCAATAGCTTGTTCAACCTTAGTTGTTTTAGCATCAACACCACTTTCCATTGAAGAAGCGGCAACGATTGTATGACCTTTTAAATCATCGATTATCTGAGCATAAATCGCTTTATTAGAACGAAATATTGACAATCTAGGGCACTCTGAAGTACCTTTTATAGACTTACGAATACGAGCGCGTATCTTAGTCCTGCGTAATAGTTTTTGATCTTGCATGGTTCAAATAACCACTTAATTAGGTTCTGTATGAAATTATTTTTTAGAGGCTGACTTACCAGCTTTGCGGCGTAATGTCTCACCAACGAACTTAATACCTTTACCTTTGTATGGCTCAGGAGTACGAAGTGATCTAATTTTAGCTGCAACCTGTCCTAATAATTGCTTATCATGACTCTCTAAGGTAATGATTGGGTTTTGACCTTTATCCTGACGTGTTGCTATTTTAATCTCTTCAGGCAATTCGAACACTACATGGTGAGAATAACCTAAGACCAAGTCGAGGGTATTACCTTGATTTGTGGCACGGTAACCAACACCTACTAATTCTTGTTCGATTTTGTATCCTGTAGATACGCCGATAATCATATTATTGATTAATGCGCGGTATAAACCATGCATTGCACGATGACGTTTCTGCTCAGTTGCACGAGTCAAAACAATCTCTGATCCATCAACATTAACATTGATTCCATCGTCGATTTTCTGGAATAAGGTACCTTTTGGTCCTTTAACGGATACTTCAGTGCCATTTACACTTACTTGTACTCCTCCGGGTATCTGAATGGGTAGTTTTCCTACGCGTGACATGTTATTTGTCTGAATTTAATATTAAGAAACATAGCAGATTACTTCTCCGCCTACATGAAGTTGACGAGCCTCTTTATCGGTCATTAAACCACGAGAGGTAGAAACAATGGCTATTCCAAGACCATTTATTACTCTTGGAAGCTTTTCTGCATTTACATATTTACGAAGACCAGGCTTACTAACACGACGAATCGTATTAATGGCAGGAAGCTTTGTAACTGGATTATACTTTAAAGCAATTTTTATTAAGCCTTGCTTATTTTCTGATTCTTCGAACTTATAATTCGAAATAAAACCTTTGTCATAGAGAATTTTGGTCATTTCCTTCTTCATATTTGAAGCAGGCACCTCTACAACACGGTGATTGGCCTTAGCCGCGTTGCGGATTCTTGTAAGGTAATCAGCGATAGGATCTGTATACATGGATTGTTAATTCAACGGGATTGTAATTAAGTTGATTTCCTTAGGTTTATTACCAGCTAGCTTTAGTTATGCCGGCAATTTTACCTTCAAGTGCAAGTTTTCTAAACATTACCCTTGAAATTCCGAACTGACGCATATATCCGCGAGGACGTCCGGTTAATTTACAACGATTGCGAACTCTAGAAGGGCTAGCATTTCTTGGAAGCTTTTGTAAAGCCTCATAGTCTCCTGCTTCTTTTAATTCTTTACGCTTCTCAGCATATTTTTCAACCGCGCGGATGCGTTTCAATTCACGCGCTTTGATCGATTCTTTTGACATCGTTCGATTATTTAATCTGATTCTTGAAAGGAATACCAAATTCTTTTAACAGCTCCATAGCTTCATTATCTTTTGTAGCGGTAGTTACGAAAGTAATGTCCATACCCTGAATTTTATTCACCTTATCGATGTCGATTTCTGGGAAGATAATTTGCTCGGTTACTCCTAATGTGTAATTACCACGGCCATCAAAACCTTTATCGTTAACCCCACGAAAATCGCGAATACGAGGCAAAGAAACAGCTATCAATCGATCAAGGAACTCATACATTCTGTCGCCACGAAGTGTTACTCGAACACCAATGGGAACTCCTGCACGCAACTTGAAGTTAGAGATATCTTTACGTGATTTAGTAGAGACAGCTTTTTGTCCTGTGATGGTAGTCATCTCAGATATACCTGACTCTATTAATTTTTTATCTGCAACAGCATCTCCTAATCCCTGATTTAAACAGATTTTAGTTAGACGGGGCACTTGCATACTACTTTTATACTGGAATTTCTCCTGTAATGCCTTTACAATATCATTACGATATTTACCTTTTAAACGTGGTTCGTAGCTCATGACTTGATAACCTCCCCAGATTTTTTAGCGATACGTACTAATTTTCCATCAACCAATATACGGCCGATTCTTGTTCCTTTTCCTGATTTAGGATCAATCACTTGAAGATTGGAAATATTAATAGGTGCTTCTTGTTTTATAATTCCGCCCTGCGTATTCTGAGCGTTTGGTCTCGTATGTTTAGAAACCATGTTCACCTTTTCAACGATCGCGGTACGATTTAAAGGTAACACCTCTAATACCTTACCTTGCTGACCTTTTGAGTTTCCGGCGAGTACCTTCACCTGATCGCCTTTGCGAATGTGAAGTTTTGGTTGTTTATTATATTTACGTTCCATTTCTAGATCACCTCCGGTGCTAATGATACAATCTTCATAAATTGTTTTTCACGTAATTCGCGAGCTACGGGTCCAAAGATACGGGTACCACGCATTTCATCTTGATTATTAAGCAGTACAACTGCATTATCATCAAAGCGAATATAAGATCCGTCGTTACGGCGTACTTCTTTGGCAACGCGAACCACTACTGCTTTGGAAACTGTTCCTTTTTTCACATTCCCACTAGGAATTGCGCTTTTAATAGAAACAACTATTTTATCTCCAAGCGATGCATAGCGCTTCGCTGTTCCGCCCAGCACACGGATACATAGTACCTCTTTGGCACCACTATTATCGGCTACTATGAGCCTTGACTCTTGCTGTATCATATTCTCAGTCCGTTATCAGGTTGTATGGCTGTCAATAAATTAAACGCGACAGCCGGATACAGATTATTTGGCTTTTTCTATAATTTCGACCATTCTCCAGCGTTTCAGCTTGCTCATTGGTCTTGTTTCCATAATACGCACGGTGTCTCCAACTCCGCACTCATTTTTATCATCATGAGCCATAAATTTCTTGGTCTTTTTGATGAATTTTCCGTACTTAGGATGTTTTTCACGTCTCTCTACTGACACTACAATAGATTTATCCATTTTCGTGCTTGTAACGACACCTATACGTTCCTTACGAAGCGCTCTTTCTTCCATAATCATTATTGGGCAGCTTGTTGTTGGGTCAATCTTTTACGAAGCTCAGTTTCTAAGCGAGCCACTACACGACGTGCGGCACGAAGCTTCATTGGGTTTTCAATCGGGGAAACAGCGTGGGCCATTTTCAATTTAACATATCCGGCACGCTCATCCTTGATTTTATCTCGGATTTCGTCTGTAGTCAGGTCTTTTACGATGTCCTGTTTCATGGCGATGTTGTTCTTTTTAATTATGCTTGATAGTCAGGACGAACTACGAATTTTGTAGTAACCGGCAGTTTTTGAGCTGCAAGTCGGAGGGCTTCCTTCGCCACATCCATAGGAACACCTTCAGCTTCGAAGATTACAGTTCCAGGTTTCACAGTTGCTACCCAATATTCCGGAGCTCCTTTACCCTTACCCATACGTACTTCTAATGGCTTACGTGTTATTGGTTTATCAGGAAAAATTCTGATCCAAATTTGACCTTCACGCTTCATATAACGGGTTACCGCTACACGAGCTGCTTCTATCTGGCGGGATGTAATCCAACAAGTTTCGAGCGATTTGATTCCAAAGGAACCGAAGGCTAATGAAGTACCGCGCGTGGCAGTTCCACTAGGAACCATTTTGTGCTGCTTACGGAACTTTGTCTTTTTCGGCTGTAACATGACTCTTTTGAGCTATATAATCTTCAGCTAAAGCTGTTCTGGTTAATAATAATTGTTAATTGGGTACTAATAATTAGTCTTTGTTACCGCGATTACTTGGTCCACGTCCACCGCGTCCACCTTTACGGTCTCCACGATCTCCACGCCCGCCACGATCATCACGACCTTCTCTTCCTTTCGGTGCGTTTCCGCCTGCACTTGCATTTGAACCTACGTTAGGAGAAAGATCTCTCTTACCATAAACTTCACCTTTACAAATCCAAACTTTCACTCCGATGATACCATAAGTTGTATGTGCTTCAGAAACAGCATAATCGATATCAGCTCGGAAGGTATGAAGAGGTACACGACCGTCTTTGTATTGTTCCGACCTTGCCATCTCAGCACCGCCTAAACGACCAGAACAAACTATTTTAATTCCATCTGCACCAACTCTCATCGTTGAAGCAACTGATTGCTTCATTGCACGACGGAAAGAAATACGAGCTTCTAACTGACGAGCGATTCCGTCTGCTACTAATTGAGCATCCATTTCAGGTCGCTTAATTTCGAAGATATTTATCTGTACATCTTTACGCGTCAGTTTCTTTATCTCTTCTTTAAGCTTATCAACCTCAGAACCGCCTTTTCCGATAACAATACCCGGACGAGCAGTATGAATAGTTACTGTAATTAATTTCAATGTACGTTCAATTACGATACGAGATACTCCTCCTTTCGCAAGACGCGCTAGTAAATATTTTCGGATTTTTTCGTCTTCTACAAGTTTGTCAGCATAATTTTTGCCTCCGTACCAGTTTGAATCCCATCCACGTATAATCCCTAAACGATTACCAATCGGGTGTGCTTTTTGTCCCATTACTCGTTATGCTGTAGTTTCGGTTGATTCTTTTTTTCCAATTTTCTTAGTATCAACTAAGATTGTAATATGGTTCGAACGTTTACGAATTCTGTATCCGCGTCCTTGAGGTGCGGGGCGAAGACGTTTTAACATTCTACCGCTATCAACATTGATTTCACTAACAATCAATTCCTGATCTTCGATTCGTTTACCTTCATTTTTAGCTTGCCAATTAGCAAGTGCAGAAAGAAGTAGTTTTTCTAAGCGACCAGCTGCTTCTTTCGTACTGAAACGAAGCATAGCTAGGGCATGATCAACTCGTTTACCACGAATCATATCTACTACAAGTCGCATTTTACGCGGTGATGTAGGGCAGTTGTTAAGTTTAGCAAAAGCTACCTCTTTTTGAGCAGCTTTGCGAGCATCTGCTGCGTTACGTTTTCTAGCTCCCATGATTACTTCTTACCTTTATCTTTACTTCCGGAATGTCCTCTAAAATTTCTAGTAGGGGCGAATTCACCTAATTTATGTCCTACCATATTTTCAGTTACATAAACAGGAATAAACTTATTTCCATTATGCACAGCAAATGTGTGGTTTACAAACTCTGGAGAAATCATTGACCGGCGAGACCAGGTCTTGATCACTGTTTTCTTTTGACTATCGTTCATCGCGAGCACTTTCTGCTCGAGCTTGTAATCGATGTACGGTCCTTTTTTAAGCGAACGGCTCATGTGTATTGATCTTGGTGATCTTTAATCAATTATTTCTTACGACGTTCAATGATATACTTATCCGTCGGGTTACTCTTTTTACGTGTTTTGAATCCTTTAGCAAGAAGTCCTTTACGTGAACGAGGATGTCCCCCTGATGCACGTCCTTCACCTCCACCCATAGGGTGATCAACTGGATTCATAGCTACACCTCGTACGCGCGGACGTCTTCCTTTCCAACGACTACGTCCCGCTTTACCACTACTTACCTTATTATGATCTGAATTGGATACAGTTCCTATAGAAGCCATGCAGGTAACCAAAATCATTCTGGTTTCGCCTGAAGGCATTTTAATAGTTGCATATCTTCCATCACGTGCCGCCAATTGAGCATAAGAACCAGCACTACGTGCAATCTTAGCTCCCTGACCGGGACGCATTTCAATATTATGTATTAATGTTCCTAAAGGAATACTTTTCAGTTGCATAGCACCTCCGATTTCCGGTGCGGCATTAGCTCCTGACATTACATCTTGTCCAACTTTTAAACCGTTTGGAGCAATGATGTATCTTTTTTCTCCATCTGCATAGTTAATTAATGCGATAAAAGAAGTACGGTTTGGATCGTACTCAATCGACATTACCTTTCCAGGGATATTTTCTTTGTCACGTTTAAAATCGACAATACGATATGCTTTTTTATGACCACCACCAATATAACGCATAGTCATTTTACCACTATGGTTACGTCCACCACTACGTTTAATCGAAACGACTAGTGACTTCTCTGGTTGATTTGTAGTAATTTCCGCGTAGTCATTACTTACTTTGTGACGTTGACCAGGGGTCATTGGTCTAAGTTTTCTTGTTCCCATTGCTCTTATTCTCTCAATTAAATGTTACTAAAGAAGTCAATGATTTCACCTTGCTTCAAGGTTACAATAGCTTTCTTATAATTCGGTTTAGCTCCGGAAACAACTCCCGTTTTAGTTTGACGAGATTTAGATTTCCCACGGAACACCATTGTATTCACAGATTCAACATTCACACCGTACATAGACTCAACTGCTAATTTGATGTCAATCTTATTAGCGCGTTTGTCTACAATAAAGCCGTAGCGAGGCTGTTTTTCCGTAATCCGGTTCATCTTTTCCGTAACGACCGGCTTCTTCAGAATTTCCATTTTTATTCTTCTCTTGGTTTATCGTGCCAGAGCACTTAGTTATTAAACTTTCAAATGACTTAACGTACCTTATTATTAAGTCAAAACGTGATTTACTTGAGCAATGTACTTTCGATTACTGATAGTGAACCTTCTGTTACTATCAGGTTCTGAGCATGCAGAATATCGTAAGTATTTAAATCCGAAGCGGTTACAACTTTATTGCGCTCCAAATTTCGGGACGACAAATATACGTTTTTATTTGATTGCGCGACAACAATTAATGTTTTTTTATTGGATAAATTTAAATTATTTACCAAATCAATCATTTGTTTTGTTTTTGGAGCAGCAAAATCAAGGTCCTCAAGCACTGTAATTCCATTAGCCTGAGCTTTATACGCTAAAGCCGACTTACGTGCAAGTCTTTTTAATTTTTTATTCAAGCTGAAGGAATAATCTCTCGGACGTGGTCCGAATATACGTCCTCCACCTACAAATAAAGGTGATTTCATTGAACCCGCGCGGGCTCCACCAGTACCTTTTTGACGTTTTAGCTTCTTGGTTGTACCAGAAACTTCATTACGCTCTTTAGATTTATGCGTACCTTGACGTTGATTCGCATGATATTGTTTTACGTCAAGATAAATCGCATGATCATTGGGCTCGATGCCAAAGATCTGATCGTTAAGAAGAACCTTACGGCCTGTCTCTTTACCGGATATGTTATATACAGCTAATTCCATGATTATTTCAACACCGTTACAATTGAACCTTTATGACCTGGGATTGCTCCTTTAATGAACAATAAATTTTGTTCAGGAAGCACCTTTACTATTTGTAAATTCTGAAGTTTAACGCGAACATTACCTAAGTGTCCGGCCATTCTCATACCTTTCATTACTCGAGAAGGCCATGATGACGCACCTAACGAACCTGGGGCTCTTTGACGATCATGTTGACCGTGCGTTGCACCACCTACTCCACCAAAATTATGACGCTTAACTACTCCTTGAAAACCTTTTCCTTTAGAAGTACCTACTACTTCGCAAAAATCGCCTTCCTGGAAAATTTCACAGTTAACAATATCACCGAGATTAAATTCTTGGTCAAAACCATCGAATTCAATAAGCTTACGCTTAGGCGTTGTGTTTGCTTTTTTAAAATGGCCCTGCATTGGAGCAGGCGTATTTTTTTCTTTTTTCTCACCAAAGGCGAGTTGGATTGCTGAATAGCCGTCCGTACTAACTGTTTTAACCTGTGTTACAACACATGGTCCGGCTTCCACTACGGTGCATGGGATATTTCTTCCCTCTGCATCGAATATGCTAGTCATGCCGACTTTCTTTCCGATGATACCTGCCATCTTAACTATTATTAGTTGTTTTGGTCTTAATATTTATTAATATATTCCTATACGATCTATTGATCGTGATCGGTTGTAATGAATTCTTTTAAAGAACGTACTCTTAGAGATAACTAAACTTTGATCTCTACTTCTACACCACTAGGCAACTCCAATTTCATTAGAGCATCTACTGTTTTAGCTGTTGAGCTATAGATATCCAATAATCGCTTATAGCTGCATAATTGAAACTGCTCTCTTGCCTTTTTATTAACGTGTGGTGAACGAAGTACCGTATAAATCTTCTTCTCGGTAGGTAAAGGAATAGGTCCATTTACTACTGCTCCCGTAGACTTTACAGTTTTTACGATTTTCTCAGCTGACTTGTCAACCAAATTGTAATCGTATGACTTTAATTTTATTCGGATTCTCTGGCTCATATTTAAAGAACGATATAGGGTAATATTTAGGTAGATTAGCTATTAAGAGTTAGCCTTACCTTTAGCTTTTGCGATTACTTCTTCGGCAACGTTTCTTGGAGCCTCTGCATAGTGAGAGAATTCCATAGTTGAAGATGCACGTCCTGAAGTGATTGTACGTAAAACAGTTACATATCCAAACATTTCAGAAAGAGGTACTTTTGCTTTTACAACTTGAGCACCACCACGGCTATCCATTCCTTCCATTTGTCCGCGGCGACGGTTAAGATCACCAACTACATCACCCATATTTTGTTCTGGTGTGATAACCTCTAACTTCATGATTGGCTCAAGAAGTATTGGTTTTGCCTTTGGTAATGCTTCACGGAACGCCGTTCTAGCACAAATTTCAAATGATAATGAATCAGAATCGACCGTATGGTATGAACCATCAATTAAGCGAACTTTCATTGTTTGCATTGGGAAGCCGGCTAATACACCGTTTACCATTGCTTGACGGAATCCTTTCTCAACTGAAGGGATAAATTCACGAGGAATGTTACCGCCTGTAATTTCATTAACGAATTGTAATCCTCCGTTTTTATCAGTTGTTTCAAACGTTTCGTCAGCAGGAGATACGAAGAATTTAATATCTGCGAATTTACCACGACCACCCGTTTGCTTTTTATATACTTCACGGTGCTCTACAGTACCGTTGATTGCCTCTTTATAATTTACTTGAGGAGCTCCTTGATTTACTTCTACTTTAAATTCGCGACGTAAACGATCAACAATAATCTCTAAGTGAAGCTCACCCATACCACTGATTACTGTTTGTCCGGTTTCATCATCAGACTTAACACGGAATGTAGGATCTTCTTCAGCAAGTTTACCAAGAGCCACACCTAATCTATCTACATCAGCTTGAGCTTTAGGCTCAATTGCTAATCCGATAACCGGCTCAGGGAAATTCATGGCTTCCAGTACGATAGGTGCATTTTCAGCACATAAAGTATCACCAGTTTTAATATCTTTAAACCCTACAGCTGCTCCAATATCGCCTGCCTCAATAAAAGGAATTTGATTTTGCTTATTTGCGTGCATTTGGAAGATACGAGAGATACGCTCTTTTTGTCCTGAACGAGTGTTCAATACGTAAGAACCTGCATCTAACTTACCTGAATAGCAACGAAAGTATGCCAAGCGACCAACATAAGGATCAGTAGCGATTTTGAAAGCTAAAGCTGTAAATGGTTCAGTTACATCAGGGCGACGTTGTACCTCTTCTTCAGTATCAGGATTAATTCCAGTAATGTGTTCCTTATCCATTGGAGATGGCATTAACTCCATTACATAATCTAACATCGTTTGAACACCCTTGTTTTTGAAAGAAGAACCGCATAACATCGGCACCACTTTATTCGCGATACAAGCCTGACGTAATGCTGTTAATATTTCAACTTCCGTAATAGAATTTGGATCTTCGAAATACTTCTCCATTAATTTATCATCGAACTCCGCAATAGATTCAAGAAGTTTTTCTCTCCACTCTTTTGTTTCTTCAATCATATCAGCAGGAATAGGAACTTCTTGAAAAGTCATTCCTTTATCATGCTCATTCCATACGATACCACGATTATTTATTAAGTCAACCACCCCAGTAAAACTATCTTCAGCACCGATTGGCAACTGTAATGGTAAAGGATTTCCTCCCAAAACTTCACGCACCTGCTTAACAACATTTAAGAAGTCAGCGCCAGCACGATCCATTTTATTAACAAATCCTATACGTGTTACGTTATAATTATTTGCAAGTCTCCAATTTGTTTCAGACTGAGGCTCAACACCGTCCACAGAAGAAAACAAGAATACTAAACCATCCAATACACGAAGTGAGCGGTTAACCTCCACCGTAAAATCTACGTGTCCTGGTGTATCAATAATATTTATTTTGTAATTATTATCACGGTAATTCCAAAAACAAGTGGTGGCCGCAGATGTGATTGTTATACCACGCTCCTGCTCCTGAACCATCCAATCCATTGTAGCTGCACCTTCGTGCACCTCGCCAATTTTGTGATTTACTCCAGTATAATATAAAATACGCTCTGTAGTAGTTGTCTTACCGGCATCAATATGTGCTGCGATACCGATATTTCTAACATATCTGAGGTCTCTAACTTCCGCCATTGTATTGGGAATTTCTCTATTCTTTTAAAATTACTTGTTTATTATGCTCTAAAATGTGAGAATGCTTTATTAGCATCAGCCATACGATGAGTATCATCTTTCTTCTTAACAGCAGCACCTTCACCTTTTGCAGCAGCGATGATTTCTCCCGCTAATTTGTCTGCGAAGCTTTTTTCATTTCTCTTTCTTGCGTAAAGAATCATCCATTTAATACCTACAGAAATTTTTCTGTCTGGACGAACTTCTGAAGGAATCTGAAATGTAGCTCCACCCACACGACGGCTTTTTACTTCAACTGCCGGCATTACATTGTTTAGAGCTGTTCTCCAGGTCTCAAGACCGTTTTCTTTTGTACGTGACTCAACTTTATCAAGTGCATCATAGAAAATCTGGAACCCTGTTCCTTTTTTACCTGAGTACATAAGATTGTTAACGAAACGTGTTACCAACGGATCATTGAATTTAGGATCCGGAAGCAGGATTCTTTTTTTTGGTTTTGACTTCCTCATGAGAGATTATCGCTACGAATGATTTTACTTAATTATTTTTTCTTCTTAGTTGTGGCAGCTGCCTGTCCTGGTTTAGGACGTTTAGTTCCATATTTCGAACGACGCTGATTACGACCGTCAACTCCGGAAGTATCCAAAGCACCACGAATGATGTGGTAACGAACTCCTGGCAAGTCTTTAACACGACCACCACGGATCATTACGATCGAGTGTTCTTGTAAGTTGTGACCTTCACCTGGAATGTAAGCTGTAACCTCGAATCCGTTTGTAAGTCGCACACGGGCAACCTTACGCATAGCCGAGTTCGGCTTCTTTGGTGTTGTTGTATAAACACGTGTGCAAACGCCTCGGCGTTGCGGACACGATGTTAAAGCTGGCGACTTACTCTTATCAATGAGTTGCTCGCGGCCTTTGCGTACTAACTGCTGTATTGTTGGCATTCTTGCAGTAATTTCTGGTTCAGAATCGGTTCAAATAAATACAATATACCCCTAAAAAGGGAGTGCAAAGATACAAACCATTCTTATTAAAGCAAGGCCTAACTGTAAATAATTTCGAAAAGATCTGCCAACAGGTGAAATAAGTTTAAGTAAAGCCTTCTAAATATGTTTCTTATAGTATTTTAAATCAATTATTTAAATGCAAATTTATACACTCATAACACATAAGAACAATTCCACTTTTATTGTCGATTTTGTTAATAAGTTACGATTAGCAGACTAATTAAAACTAAATATAGATAGCCTATTTTCTAAAAAAAAGGTGACATTTTGTCAATCAACATCGCTTTTCTTTGGTTTTTCAACAAAAAAAACCAAAGACTCATATTAATAAATTGAATTTCAATAAAATAATATTACTATTCAATGTTTGCTGATGATTAACAGCCCTAATCATGAGTAAATTAAATTTACTTTTGATAAATGTCAACACCTATAACCTATCCAAACGTATTTTTGCATCGTATACCTTTATTATGACTTCCAATTACAATTTCACTTCCGCAGAAAACGCTTTAAGTCTAATTAAATCGAACGACCGCGTTTTTATCCATGGCAGCTCCGCTACCCCTACCTATCTTGTTCAAAAATTGGCCGAAAAAGGTCCCGAGTTGAGCAATGTTGAGCTCGTTTTCATTAGCGTCCTTGGCGACTTCCCCTTGGCCGATGCCCGTTTAAAGGATTCCTTCAAAATAAACGCCTTATTTGTATCAACTCCCGTTCGATCAGCGATTAAGGAGGGTAATGGCGACTACGTTCCCGTGTTTTTGAGCGAGATTCCGGATCTTTTCAGAAACGGCATTCTTCCTTTAGATGTGGCCATTGTTCAGGTTTCGATGCCCGACGATCACGGTTATTGCACTTTAGGTACTTCGGTCGATATTGCGCGTGCCGCCGTTAATAATACCAAGAAAATTATTGCTCAGGTGAATCCCAAAATGCCTCGAACGCATGGCGACGGAATGATTCACGTAAGTCGCTTTGATGCGATGGTGCATGCCGACCACGATCTTCATGAAGTGGATTATGCCGCCCACCCAACTGTTGAGGACATTAAAATTGGAAATCATATTGCAGGACTAATTGAAGACGGCAGCACCCTGCAAATGGGGATTGGCTCGATTCCCGATGCTGTTCTGAAATCGCTAACCAACCATAAAAACTTAGGAGTTCATACCGAAATGTTTTCGGATGGCATTATTCCACTGATCGAAAACGGAACCATCAATAATTCGATGAAAGCTCGTCACCCGGGCAGGACCGTTACCGGTTTCTGTTTGGGAACACATAAACTATACGATTATATTGATGATAATCCGGCATTCGCCTTTTTGGATATCGATTACGTAAATGATGCTTCGGTAATTAAGATGAATCCGAAGGTAGTGGCGATTAATA
>CAIRUC010000059.1 GCA_903881665.1 uncultured Bacteroidota bacterium
GAGTTAATAGCTTTTTGTATTGCGATTAAATTTTTTCCGCCTATTTCCTTCTAACGACAAATTAATCCTAATTAATCCTATGTTATGCGACCTAATAACCCGTCAAGTTTATTCGCTTTGCGTAGTGGGGCTTTGGCAAACTTATTATTCCCGCATGATTTCCTCCTCTTTGCAAACCTTGCGTGGAGGCTTTACGCGTTTATGTTGTTTCATCAAAAATACAACTTTTTGGTATTTGACGTCGAATTTTCATTGCTTTTTTCGTCGGGTAGTACGTCAAAAGGACTCACTATTCGTACAAATTGAGTTTTACTTATATGAGTGTACCCTTCGGTTGTCTTTACATTTTTATGCCCTAATAACATTTGAAGATCTCGTATATTAGTTCCCATCTCTAATAAATGCGTGGCGTAACTATGTCGCAACCAATGCAATGAAGCATCCTGATTTTTAATTTCACTTTTCCTTACCGCCAATTTAAAGGCTTCTTGTAATGACCTGTCTGAATAACTTACACTTCCCTTTTGGCCCTCAAATAAGTATACTTGTGGTTTATACGCTGTAGCATAATCATTTAATAAATATAAGATACTTTCCGGAATTGGAACCGTTCTGTCTTTATTCCCCTTCGATTGCCTAATTTGTAATAGGCGTTGCGCAGGATCTATGTCTTGTAATTTTATCCTAATCACTTCTCCTAATCGTAACCCACAGGCATATACTAAACTTATCATGGCACGATGTTTCAAATTACCCGTTGATTGAAAAATTTTCGAAACTTCTTCGCGTGTTAAATAATGGGGCAACTTGTATTCTTTGCGTGGCCTAACAATCATTTCGGGACTCAAATGAATCGACATAATGGTTGTGTAAAATAATTTTAAAGCATTTACATGTAAATTTTGATAAGATCGTGATACAGCCCTTTCTTTTACTAAATAGTACATGTAGTTTTCAATATCCTCCGTTCTTACTTCTTTGTGGTTTTTACCACATAACCACAGCATAAATAACTGTATTGCTCCTATATATGCTTCAATTGAGCGTGGCGCGTATTGCTTTGCTTCTAACCGTTTTCGCCATTTAATAATGTCATTCAGCGCATCAGCGTGTATTAAACTGGTGGCCGTCTCCTTTGATTTTTTTATCGGTTTTTCGTCGTATTTCCAAGGTGTATTAACTTCTTTGTCTATAAATATATTTTTTTTGCTGACATAAATTTTTTCAGATATACATAATTCTATTTCCTCACTAGTTTGCATTAAAATTGGTAATTCTTCGCTGTAATTCACCCACCAACATTTTAATTCAGGTGCCCACCTAGCTTTAAACTGATGCCTAATTAAATTGTTTACCTTTTGGTCATAATCAAATGAAATGAGCCATACTTTTTGCCCATTTATATTTCCGGGTCTGATTTTTATTTGTGTTTTATTTTGCATCCACAAAAAAATAAAACATTTATCTAAATACCCGTTTACAAATATTTATTTGCGTAATACGATATTGCTACTATTTATATTAGAATTAATCTTCATGTCCGCTTCCATCTAATTTTTTTCTACTCTCATAAATTGTATTTACACTATCCATTTCAACTCGAAAATTTTGGGTGATAGCCACTATTTCAGGATCGTTTATTTCGGGCATGCCAGCGTTTACCCATGCCGTGTACCAAAAACAACCTACTGCAATAATAGCTAGTCGCATACGACGCTCTACCATGCCGTTTAATAGTTCATTGTATTCTGCCGTATAGCTTTTGCTATATACTTTTACTAGCGTAGCTCCTCTTTCTTCAAATGCAAATTTTTGATCGGCCGCTGTACGCATGTTTAATTCTTTTTCTAATTGCAATACTGAATCATGAGCCGCATAACTTTCTTTAATAATATTCCAAGTGTACGTTACTGGGTCTTTAATATAGTGTGCTTTGCCTACAAAATAGTCGTAATTTTCGCCATAAGATTCAGGAATTCTTGATTCCCAAAATCCATGAATGCCATGCTGTCCTGTTAGTTGTCCGTTATAGTTTCGTGTGCAATGTAGCGGAACATGCGCATCGCCGATATAATGTCCTAGCTCGGCTGCCAATTTTAAAATCTTGAATTTGTCTTTTTCTTTGAATGCTTCGGTTAACCGATAAAGCATTTTAGGAATATAATAAGGAACAATTCCATGTGCCTTTAATGTGTCTTCTCCAATCTTGACTACAGCGTCTTTCCAATATTTGGGCAACGAATCAAATGGATGTTCGCCATAACGATCAATATCAATAAAATGTCGCGGAGCTTCCTCGGGATCGGCATACCTCCTTTTATCGGGATCTACGGCGTGTTCGGTTATGAAGGATATGTTGGTCTTAAAAAAACCAAACATCGATTTAGGAAGCGTAAAAACCGCTTTATTATTAATGCATTGATGCCCCCAAAATCCCCATGCTTGCGCTACACCATACACCACAACTAAAACTGCAATTACAAGTAGTACTTTTTTATTTTTCATGATTTATTTTTTTGAAGCGATGCTTCGTAAATAATCTGGATACTTTTAAATAAAAAAATGATGTGGTCCAGAACCTTTGCGCAAAGAAAAAAAAATATTTGCAATTAGTTACCTAAAAAAGAGGCTGTTGCTCGAAATAAATGACATTAAATATTTACAAATAGTTAAACGCTTATTTAGCGTAACAAAATAATTTAAAGGGTACCGATGCAACAGGGATAGTAGCGTTTATTGCGCATATTTTATTGCGCAATTTGAGCGTATAGCCCGGCGCTGTTTTTTCAACAGCGGTTGCCCAGAAAAAAAACAATTATTGGATGAAAAATAAAACTCGGTAACGTCTGCTATAATTTAAGCAGATCAACTAGCACTCCTTTCACCAATCCAGGTACTACAGGCGATTGATTTGGCGTGAGACAATACTCGATGTCTTTATCGATTTGCAATTTATGTAATCGCTTGCGGTGCGACGACTCCATCAAAAATCCGTCGATGTCGTTTTTTGCCAATGTAAATAAATGTTCGGCAGCGATGGCAGCATCACGCAATTGAGACATTTCGAAATACGGTTTTAATTGCGACACCACTGCTCCTGCCAAAATTGTATCTTCTAAATTAAACGAATTCTTCCAGCCTGAACATAGCAGAATTACGCTTTTGTCTTGCGCTTTTAACCAAGCACATAATGTATCAAGATTAAGAAACGATCCAGCCACAACTTGCGCTGCACCTTTTGCGGCCGCCATTGCCTGCGTGCCATTGGTGGTAGTAAGTGCAATATCGCGACCACGAACCCTTTCATCCATATAACTAAACGGTGAATTTCCTAGATCGAAACCATCGAGCATTTCACCGTTGCGCTCGGCACCAATCAAAAAACCTTTTTCTTTATAGGCGAGACTTTCCTCTATGGTAGCAACTGGAACAATACTCTTGACTCCGTACGTAAATGCTACGCACATTGACGAAGTAGCTCTTAACACGTCAATTACTACTACTACAGCATCACTTATATCATGTAAATGAATAAGTGCAGGAGTAAAACATACTTCCAGATAACGATTCCCGGTTGCCGACATGCTACTATTAATAATTATTATTTTTTATAAAATGGTGTTTTTACAACAACTGCTTTTATTTTTTTATCGCGTATGCTTACATAAATAGACGACCCTTCGGCAGCAAATTCAGTTTGCACATAACCCATTCCAATGGCCTTCTGAAGCGTTGGCGATTGCGTTCCTGATGTCACTATTCCGATTACTTTACCTGCCGCATCGCAAAGTTCGTATCCATGACGAGGAATTCCTTTTTCAATCATTTCGAACCCTACTAATTTCTTTGCTGGCCCTGCTTCTTTTTGCGCTTTTAAAACTGCTGAATTCGTAAATTCTTTTGTAAATTTAGTAATCCAACCTAAACCAGCTTCTATTGGTGAAGTAGTGTCGTCAATATCATTACCATATAAACAAAATGCCATTTCGAGTCGTAACGTATCGCGACAGCCAAGGCCTGCAGGCTTAATGCCAAATTCTTGTCCGGCATGCATTACCGCATCCCAAATAATTTGAGCATATTGGTTATCAAAATACAATTCAAATCCACCAGCACCCGTATAACCTGTATTACTAATCACAACATTTGCGCATCCTGCAAAAGATCCTTTTGTAAAACTATAATAAGGTATATCCGCTAACGTTACGTCCGTTAGCTTTTGTAAAGCATCAATCGCTTTCGGACCTTGCACTGCAAGAAGAGACGTTTTATCAGAAATATTATGCATTTCTACATCCGATGTATTATGCTTCATAATCCAATTCCAATCTTTTTCGATATTGGAAGCATTTACCACCAACATCCAAGTATCTTCATCGATTTTATAAACTAATAAATCATCTACAATGCCACCATCATTATTGGGCAAACAGCTGTATTGTGCTTTGCCAGGCATTAGCTTAGCAGCATCATTACTAGTAACTCGTTGAATTAAATCAAGTGAATTAGCTCCTTTCAGAATAAACTCGCCCATATGACTTACATCAAAAACGCCAATAGCTGCACGAACATTTTCATGTTCACTATTAATCCCTTCGTATTGCACAGGCATTAAATATCCTGCAAAAGGAACCATTTTAGCACCTAATGCTTTATGCACATCGGTTAGTGCTGTTAACTTTAAATCTGTTTCTACAATTGACATGATTGAATTATTTTATTAAGAAATAAATTCTTAGTTGTTTTTATTAGTAAGCTGTTTAAAGTATTTAAGGTAATCGCCTTTTACAGCATCTACCGAAAACTTTGCTTCAACGGTTTTTCTGCCGTTTTCAGCGCAAGTTCTTCTTAAGGCCGAATCGTCGATTAATTGACTCAATTTCAAAACCCACTCATCATCAGTAGAAGCAAGCATCCCGTTTATTTGATCTTGAATTATCTCAGAATTCACTCCTACTGGCGACATTACTGTAGCAATACCAAGCGCCATGTATTGAAGTCCTTTTAATCCGCATTTCCCTTTAGCCCACTCATCGTCGGGTAAAGGCATAATGCCAATATCGATTCCTGCTAACTCTTGTAATTCAGTTTCTTTTTTCCAAGCTAAACCAGTAATCCCTAATTCATGATTTCGGTAATTACTATCGCCAATTACTTTAAAACTAACACGGTTACCATATTTCTCTTTAATGGTTTTTAACACAGGAATAGCCATTCCAAAATGACGAATGGTAGTAATTGATCCACTCCATCCAATACAGATGGTTTCTCGCTCGGCAAATGGCACTTGATGATACTCTGAAAGATCAATTGTAGTTGGAATTACGACTACTTGATCGTTGTGATGATGTGCATAGTCGGCAAGATAATCATTACCAGCAAAAACTAAATCAGCCATACTGATAAGCTTCGCCGTTTTGCCGGGATTTTTTAACCAACCAAATTTCTTATTTGCTTCAGAAACATCAAAATGCCATATGGCATCATCAAAATCATAAATCATTGGAACTTTTGATTTATGTAACATTTCTTCAAATAAAGTGGTGCCGGTTAGAAATCCTTCGCGGCACACAAAAATCAAATCATACTTACTACTATTAATCACATCAATTGCTCTGCGCAGTGCTGATTTAAAGAAAATAACAGTCTTCTCTAAATAATGTCCGTGCTTATACAACACTTTATCATCTTTCTCAGAAATCAAAAATGACAAATGACATTCAAATCCATTTTCCTTCAGAAAATCTAGATATTGTTCAAACCTGAACCGCTGATTAGGCGCACGGTCTTTTCGATGAGCAGTTATGATCAGAACTTTTTTCACTTCGTAGATTTTCTTAAAATTAATCTTCCATCCAAACAGGAGGAAGCTTTTCTGTAATCTCGATTCCTACAAACTTTTCACTTTTACGACTGCCTGCGGTTTTAGCCCAGTCAGCCATCTTTGTTAAACCTTGTTCGAGTGTGTAAGAATTTTTAATATTAAAAGCTTGTTGAACTTTCGAATGATCGGCATATGCATGCATCACTTCATTACGCGCTTCTAAATGTCGAACCTGACCCGACATTCCCATTGCATCGCATACCGTATTTGCAAGATCATTTACAGTGAATTCTTGATCTGCACCAACATTGTAAATTTGATTATAAGCCGATGGAACATTTACTGAATTAGCAATATGAGGTGCAACATCGCCAATATAACTAAAGGCACGTGTTTGTTTACCATCGCCAAAAATAGTTAACGGTAACCCTTGCATTAATTGATTCATAAAAATACCAACTACATTACGGTATTTATCACCAAGGTTTTGATATTCACCGTAAACATTATGCGGACGGAAAATTACATAGTTCAATCCAAACATTTCATGCGTGCAATGAAGATCCATCTCTACAGCCAACTTCGAAATTCCATAAGGATCTTCCGGTTGCGGTAACATATCTTCACGCATCGGCAACTGCCCTTTACCATAAACAGCAATTGAAGATGTAAACACAAAACATTTTACTTTATGCTTAACAGATTCGTTAATAAGATTTACACTTCCAATTAAATTATTGGTGTAATTAAATCGTTTTATAAAATGACTTAATCCCTCAGCCGCATATGCCGCAAGATGATAAACATAATCAAATTGGTACTTATTAAAAATATCAGCTAGTAATTCATGATCAGTAATAGATCCTTTAATGAAAATTGCTTGGGGATTCACATTTTCCTCAAATCCACCACTTAAATCATCGAGAACTATAACCTGATGACCCATACTAACCAACTCGTTAGTTACGTGTGCACCAATAAATCCGGCTCCCCCGGTTACTAATGATACTGCCATATTTTTATTGATAAGTGGCAAAAATAGGAATTTCAAGCAAATACAAGGGCTAAATACACAAAATCTCGACGAGAATAGCGTTTTTTTCTTAAATTAGCGCTTCATTTAATGAAAGACAGAATTAATGATAGGAATATTTGACAAAAACATACCTAGAGCAGCGGTATTTATTACCGATTTCTTCATTTGTGTCGCTTCGGTTTGTATCGCCTATTTACTTCGGTTTAACTTTAGAATTCCACAAGCTGAAATTGCCACCTTTATTTACGTATTCCCTTCCCTACTAATTGTTCGATTACTTTCTTTTTTGATTGCTAAAACGTATAAAGGAATTGTAAGATATACCGGCACAAGAGACGCAGGCAGAATTATTCTTACATTAGCAATTGGTTCTCTTTTTTTAGCTGTTAGCAATTTAATAAGTTATCAATTATTGAAAATCTATCTGGTTCCATTTTCTATTATCATTATCGATTTTCTTTTAACTGCATTCGCGATGGTTGTTGGACGTATTTCTGTGAAGATTATCTATAATGAATTAATAAATCCTTCGAGTGAAAAATCAGGCGTTATTATTTATGGGGCTGGCGAATCGGGAATTATTACGAAAAGAACACTCGATAGAGATAAAGGAATGCGTTATAATGTAACTGGTTTTATCGATGATGATAAACGCAAAGCAGGTAAGAAAATGGAAGGAATTCCTATTTACCATAGCAGCGAAATAGAGGAATTATTGCAGAATAAAAAGGTAATGCATTTAATTATTGCGATACAAAATATTTCATCAGCAAATAAACAGCTGATTGTTAATGCTTGTTTCAAATATAATATTAAAATCTTAAACGTTCCTCCAGTAAAATCGTGGATTAATGGTGAGCTTAGTTTTAAGCAAATTAAAAAACTAAATATTGAAGATTTATTAGGTCGAGATCCCATTCTTCTCGATTTGGAGAAACTTCGTTCTGAACTTAATGACAAAGTGATTTTAGTTACGGGAGCTGCTGGTTCTATTGGCAGTGAAATCGTACGTCAAATAATTCCGTTTGTTCCAAAATTAATTGTAATGGTCGATATGGCGGAATCTCCATTGTACGATTTAGAATTAGAAGTGACAGAATACCCTAGCGACCGAAAATGTCAAATTGAAAGCGTAATCGGTGATATTAGAAATAAGGATAGAATGCGAAACGTTTTCGAAACATTTAAACCCGATATGGTTTATCATGCTGCTGCATATAAACATGTTCCGGTAATGGAAAACAATCCGAGTGAGTCGATATTAAATAACGTTTTAGGTACGTGTATACTTGCCGATCTTGCTGTGGAATTTCATGTACCAAAATTCGTTATGGTGAGTACAGATAAAGCAGTAAACCCAACTAATATTATGGGTGCCACCAAACGTATTGCCGAAATTTATTGCCAGTCATTAAATAATCATAATCCGAAAACTCGTTTTATCACTACCCGTTTCGGAAATGTATTAGGATCTAACGGTAGCGTGATACCGCGTTTTAAAAAACAAATTGAACTTGGACAACCAATTACGGTTACTCATCCCGATGTAACGCGATTTTTCATGACTATTCCAGAGGCGTGCCAATTGGTACTAGAAGCAGGTGCGCTAGGAAAAGGGGGCGAGATTTTTATATTCGACATGGGCGAATCGGTAAATATTGCTGATTTAGCAAAGAAAATGATACGCCTCAGCGGATTAGAATTAGGTAAGGATATTCAAATAGTTTATTCAGGACTTCGTCCAGGAGAAAAGCTTTACGAAGAACTGCTTACAAGTGAGGAAAATACAATGCCTACACATCATCAAAAAATTATGATTGCAAAGGTGAAAGAATATAACTTCGAATCTATATCGGCCGACATTAATGATTTAATTGCAATGTTTAATTCGCAAAACAATGAAATGATTGTTAAAAAAATGAAGGAAATTGTTCCTGAATTCATCAGCCAAAATTCGGTATATGAAAAATTAGATGAGCCAATTAAAGACTTAAATTAGTTCTATTTTCAACTGTTTAGAATTAATAATAAACAGAAAAATGTACTATTTTCAAACTACTCATTCGTATTGCATGAAATTATCGCTTTTCCTTTTTCTTTTTCTTTCAATCATCACACTATCGTCGTCGTCGTGCTTGTCAACAATTCCTAATACTGAATTGAGGTACTTGGTTCGTGAACCTAAAATATTAGCTAAAGCACCGCCTCTTATTATTTTATTACACGGATGGGGAAGCAATGAGGATGATTTATTTTCGTTAGCAAATAATTTGCCCGATCAGTTTTTAGTAGTGTCGGCGCGTGGCCCTATAAATGTAGGTCCAAAAAGCTACGGATGGTACCATTTAGATTTATCGACAGGAAAAATTATTTACAACAAAACAGAAGCTGAATTAGCTAGAATAACCATCATTCAATTTCTTCAAAACCTGAAATCGAAACATCCATACAATGCCTCACAGGTGTATTTATTCGGATTTAGTCAGGGAGCAATAATGTCGCTAAGTGTGGCACTTACGAGGCCAGATCTCATTAAAGGAATAGCTGTAATGAGCGGGCAGTTACTAGAAGAAATAAAACCAATCCTTAAAAAAGGAAGGGCGCTGAATAATTTAAGGATTTTTATTTCGCATGGCTCAAACGATCACGTGTTAAGTATTAACCAAGCTCGCAACGGAGTAAAGTTTCTAATAAAAAATAATTTGTATCCCGAATACCACGAATATCCCGAGCCACATACAATTAGCCATGCTATGTTTCAAGATATGCTTCAGTGGCTAAATAAAAAATGATTTTTTTTAGCTATAAGAAGTTAGCAGTAAGCCGAAAATATCAATACAACAAAATGCAAAACATTACAGAAGATTCAAAAGAAAACATACGAAAAAAAGTGGCATTGTTCACAGAACCGACAATAGGTGACGAATGCCCCAAAAATCTTTGTTTCTGTGCATGTTTTCCCTTACTATTGTTTTTGAAAATAAACGACATACATTGTTCGTTGACAGGTGGAGACTATAACGGCATACGACACTTTTATCTTAAAATAAATGGGTACGAGAATATCATTATTGACCCAACAATAAGACAATTTAAGCCACAAGTTGAACCTATTTATATTGGTTCAATGACTAGCGAGTATACTCCAGACACTACTTCATTTAATGAAACATTTTCATGGGCATTTAAATTTTGGGCTGAACCAATATTAGATAGACCAAGATCCCATCAAGAAAAACCAATATGGATTGAAGAAAGAGCAAATTTCTATAACGTTAAGTTTGCAATGATTCTGAATCAAGAAATCTCTCAAAAAAAATCTGAAATAATTACTACGTATCACAATAGACTTTGTAAGTTATATTTTAGAACGATATTAAAATTCTTAAAATTAAAACCACAAAAAGACCAAGATTATATTAGAAATTTACGTGCGACACTTCCTCAAAGCTTTGAATATTTATTAAACCAAACTAATACGGCCAACTGCTAACAGCATGCAAGATCAAAACCGAAATCAATAAAAAAGCAAAATGAATATAACTATCATAGGAGCCTCCGCTGGAATAGGATTAGAAACAGTAAAAAGAGGATTAAATAGAAATCATACGATAACGACTCTGTCACGTTCTAAAATTGAAATAGAAGGAAGAAAATCGATAAATATGATACTTGGTGATGCAACTAATAAAGCAGACCTTTTAAATTCAATCCAAAACGCAGA